>DASQMG010000521.1:0-4651 GCA_035645595.1 Flavisolibacter sp.
AACTCGCAGTTTATTATTGTAACCCATAATAAAACCACCATGAGTACGGTAGATGTAATTTATGGCGTTACCATGCAGGAGCCGGGAGTAAGCCGGCTGGTGCCGGTTGATTTTAGAAGCTTGAATTAACCAGTGTACTCCTCAAAGCCCTGTTGGACCAGGAGTTGGTGAGTAAAAAGAATTTTGTAATCAACTTCCGTACTGCTATGAATCGCCGGTTGCGTCGCACTCTTCGTTGCTTTGTAATCCTATTCAGCACACCGCAGTCGCTCATAAAACTTCGCCCCGGTTATCATCAAAGACCCTCAGCTTTGTTATCCCAATGCGGCAGGGATATTATTTGAACTGCTTTGTGAATGACTAACGCAAAGAGCCAAATTTAATGATATTGGCCGCCTACACGGCGGCAACGAAATCGCTTCTTCGCCGGGCGGCGGAGCCGGCATGCGCCATGGCTGTCCTTCTTTTAAATTGAGTTTATTGCGTTTTTATTTGCACACAGCATTTCTGGCACACCATTATAACCCCGAAAACTTGTAAACTGTTTTCGAACCAAAGGTTTCTCCTATGGCCAAAATAGTGTTAGGAAAGCCTGGCTGATTTGGTGAATCCGGAAAGTGTTGCGTTTCTAAACAAAAGGTATTTCTAAAAGTAGAAGCGTCGCCTTTGGTGGCTTCAAAATTTCCCGAGAAAAGCTGCATGCCCGGTTCTTCTGTATAAACTTCCATTACAATGCCGCTTTTGTCGCCCACCGCTTTTGCGGCAAACGATAACGCCGCTGTTTCCTTATTTAAAACAAAATTGTGGTCGTAACCTCCGCCGATTTTAACCTGTTCTTCATCACTTTCAATGTGCTCACCAATTCTTTTTGGTGTAGTAAAATCAAAGGGAGTTCCTTCTACTTTTTTTAATTCACCAGTTGGTATCAGCGTTTCGTCCACCGGTGTAAAATGGTCTGCATTAATTTGTAATTGGTGGTTCAATATTGTGCCTTCACCATTCAGGTTAAAGTAGGCATGATTTGTAATGTTAAATGGGGTTGGAGCGCTTGTTCTTGCTGTGTATTCAATAATTAATTCGTTGGTTGCTGAGAGGCTATACGAAACAGAAACCTTAACGGTACCGGGGTAACCTTCCTCGCCATCTTCGGAAATATAAGAAAGCACTAAAGAATTTTGGTAGCTGTTTTCAACCTCCCATACCTGGCAGTAAAATCCCTGGGGCCCGCCATGCAAATGATTGGGCGGGTTGTTAATCGGCAATACATAATCCTCTCCGCTCACCGTAAATTTTCCTTTGGCAATCCTGTTAGCATACCTGCCAATAGTAGCTCCGTGATAGGGAGCAACGGCAGAAGCATAAGCATCTAAAGAAGGGAAGCCTGGTGTTACATTCAGGCCGTTATAATCGAGCCTGATGATTCTTGCTCCGTAATTACTTACCATCACTTCCAGCCCCTGGTCATTTTTCAGCTGTAAAAGCCTTGTTTCTTTTCCGTTGATGCTGCGCTCAAAATTCTTTGGGTCAATCATAAAAATCGTTTTAACAACGCCTGAAAAGTACAACTTAGATGGCTGGTTTCTTCTAAAAACCGGTGGGCAATTCCAGCCTACATTTGCAGGGAAAATTTTTGTGGGTTTGAAACAATTAAGCGCTTTAAATAAATATTTCTGGAAGTATCGTGTACGGTTAAGCATCGGCATTTTTTTTATTGTTATCTCCAACTATTTTGGCGTATTGGCGCCCCAGATCACCGGCTTTATCATTGACTTCGTACAGCGAAGCCTGCCGGGGTATATCCCAAAAACCAAACAACCCTCTTATGATGTTTCTGTACAAGGCTTTATTACCTGGATAGAGGGCCTGAATTACAAGCCAATACAAATAGTACTGTTAAGCGGCGGCCTTATTTTATCCCTGGCATTGCTGCGCGGCTTTTTTATGTTTTTAATGCGGCAGACTATCATTGTTATGAGCCGCCATATTGAATACGACCAAAAAAATGAAGTGTTCGAGCACTATCAAAAGCTGGATGCTACCTTCTACAAAACACACAGCACCGGTGATTTGATGAGCCGTATGGCGGAGGACGTAAGCCGGGTTCGGATGTTTACCGGGCCGGCCATCATGTACCTGATTAACCTGGTAACCTTAATTGGCATGAGTGTTTTTTTTATGCTAAAGCGGGATGTAGAGTTGACAATGTATGTTTTAGCGCCGTTGCCAATTTTAGCTGTCACCATCTACTTTGTCAACACCATCATCAATAAAAAGAGCGAAGCTTTGCAAGCTGCTTTAGGTAAGCTCACAAGCACTGCACAGCAATCCTATTCAGGCATTCGTGTAATTAAATCATTTGTTCAGGAAGACGCCATGTATAAGGCGTTCGAGGTATCAAGTGAAACGTACAGGAAAGGTGCTGCCAGCCTGGCCAAAGTAGAGGCCATGTATTTTCCATCCATGAACTTATTAATAGGGTTGAGCACTTTACTTACCATTATGATTGGTGGCATTTATTATATAAATGGCGATAAAGGAATCGGTGTTGATACCATTGTAGAATTTGTTATCTACATCAATATGCTAACCTTCCCGGTAAGTGCTATCGGGTGGACGGCCAGCATGATTCAGCGGGCCTCTGCTTCACAAAAAAGGTTGAACGAATTTTTAAAGACCGCACCATCTATAACTTCTCCTTCCGTAAAAGAAAATATTGCACTAACCGGTGATATTAAACTTAAAAATGTTTCTTTCACCTACAGTCACACCGGTATCGAAGCGATAAAGAATTTGACCCTGCACATCCGGGCCGGTGAACGCATTGCCATTGTTGGACGAACCGGTAGCGGTAAAACTACCCTGGTGCAATTGATATTGCGCTTGTACGATGTGACATCGGGAAACCTGTTGTTGGATGAAACCCCGATCAATAAAATAGATTTAACCAACTTGCGTAGCCACATGAGTTATGTGCCGCAGGATGGTTTTTTATTTAGTGACACGGTAGCTGGCAATATTGCCTTCGGCTCGGAGTGGATGGATAAAGAAAAGGTGTTGGAGGCCGCAAAGCTTGCGGTTGTGCATAAGGATATTGAAGCCTTTCCTAAAGGATATGAGACTGAAATAGGAGAGAGAGGTGTAACGCTGAGCGGGGGACAAAAGCAACGTATTTCTATTGCACGTGGCCTTCTTAAAGAAGCGCCAATCATGATTTTTGACGATTGCCTCAGTGCTGTAGATGCCCGTACTGAAAGGGAGATTATCACTAACCTATCTGCCTACCTTCATAGCAAAACTTCCATTTTTGTAACCCACCGTGTTTTTAATTTGTTGCAGTTCGACAAGATCATCGTATTAGAACATGGCGAAATGAAAGAACAGGGATCGCATGAAGTGCTTATGCAAAAGCGTGGGATTTACTTCGCCATGTATCAACGCCAGTTGCAGGAACAAGATGCAGGATAAAAAATTTTGCAAATTTGGCTGTTCGGAAAACGTAATTATATTTGTGAGCATTACTACCAAAACATTTTTTAAACTGTAAAATTTACAACTGTGGAGTACGACAACAACGAAAAGAAAATGGAAAGCATTTACAGCAAGCGAATCAGAGCAGGTAAACGCAGAACTTACTTTTTTGATGTAAGAGCCACCCGTGGCAACGACTATTATCTAACTATTACTGAAAGCCGTAAGCGTTTTAATGATAACGGTTATGACCGCCATAAAATTTTCCTGTATAAAGAGGATTTCAATAAGTTCATCAAAGCCTTAACCGAGGCGGTTGATTATGTAAAAACAGACTTGATGCCTGATTTTGATTTTGATGCGTACAACCATGACGAAGTGGAAGGCGAGGGGGAAAACGAAGTGGCGCCTGCTGTTACCCGCAGTGAAGTTTCAGTCGAAGTACCGGTTTCGTCTGTAAGCACAGCACCTTCTATAGTAAGTGCAACGGCTCCGGCAGAGGAAGTAGAGAAGTGGTAAAAGTCTTTATTAATATTAATTTCGACCCTTACGTACCTGTAAGGGTTTTTTTATATCTGTATCTCGCTATATTGCAGTAATTAAACTTACTGGATATGAGGAAAAATCTACTTATTAGCGTTTCGCTAGTCGTTACCGCTGCTTGCCTTTATTTTGCATCTCCATCTAAACGGTCGCAAGAGCCGATCCCAAAAGATCAATTTATTCAGGCTACTACGGGTAAGCCAAAGAAAAAGAAAGACGGCTATGACCAGGCCGCCGCAAGAGATCTTTTTGAATTTGAGCAAATCAAAGACCCTTCATTGGGTTATGTACCCATGGAGCGGATGATGAAGGCGGTTGAGTATACAGAAAACGCAAAGCTGTCAGCGTCTTCAAATCGCACTGCCCAAACACTGGGTGTTCTTGATTGGATGGAGAGAGGGCCTATTTATGATTTAGTTGGGCCCAGTGGAAATTCACGTGGTCCTGGAACTCACTATACGTCTGGCCGCACACGGGCCGTTTTAATTGATACACTGAACGATCCAAGCGGCAATACTGTTTTTTGTGGTGGTGTGGCAGGAGGCTTGTGGAAGTGTACTAATTTTTTGACTGGGACTCCAAACTGGCAGCCCATAAATGATCGTTTCGATAACCTTGCTATATCTTCTATATGTCAGGA
>DASQMG010000522.1:0-5894 GCA_035645595.1 Flavisolibacter sp.
ATCGTAGGAGGCCATAACCCGATAAAAATTGCCTTCATTGGATCGTTTAGTACGATATAATAATATTCGGACAGGAAAATGGTCAAAATAGCAAATGCCAGTATCAACAATTCCGACCTTTTAAATTTTTTAAACATATAACAATGGGGTGATTGGTATTTACATGTTACTAAAAAGTTAGTCACGCAATGGAGAAACACCTCAATTTTAAAATAGTTGTAATATTTGATGGCAAATATTTCAACATGACTGGAAGAATTATAGCTGAGATTTTTGCCCTTTGTGGCTTGTAGCAAAAGATTATACTTTACATATTATGGGGTCTGTCTTGTCTGCGATAGGTGTCATTACCACCACACAAAGTATGGACCCTGAAATAAGGCACCATCTTCTTCTATTTATTTTTTGATCCCTGTAACCCTAGTTAGAAAAGCAGCATCCAATAAAATAAAAAATGAAACAGCTGCTTTTCCTCATTTTATCTCTGCCCGCCTTGCACGGATTGGCCCAAACACCTTTATCCATCAGTTTCGACAGCTTAACAGCCGCTTATGAGAACGCAGGATACCATGGTGTTATTCTGGTTGCCAGGGGTAACCAGGTGCTTTATGAAAAAGGATATGGCTATGCCAACTTTGAAGAAAAAATAAGACATATCCCTACTACCCTATTTAAGACCGAATCGGTTGGTAAAATGTTTACAGCAACGGCTATTTTACAATTAGTAGAATCCAATAAACTTCGCTTGTCACAAACAATAGAAGAGTTGCTGCCGGAGTTGAAAATTTCTACTGCAGGTAAGATTTCTGTTGATCATTTACTGAAACATACCTCAGGTTTGCAAAGCCCCTGGGACCACCCCCAATGGCATTTTGGAAAGGACTACACCAGGGCCGAATTAATAAAGATCATAGAAGAAGTTCCATTAGCGTTTGATACACCGGGAAAAGAAATGTTCTACAGCAATTCGGGATATGTAGTGTTGGGTTGGATCATTGAAAAAGCAACCGGCAAACCGTTCGACCAATATTTTCAGGAGAATTTCTTTACCCCCTTAGGTATGACAGCTACCCGTCATCTTGGGGATACCAGTATGCCTGCAAAAGCAGGCGCACAACCCTACCAGGTCATAAGCAGCAAAAAGTTCATCACAATGAGGAAGACACTGGGGCCGAAAGCAGGTGCTGCCGGCGGATGGATATCAACAGCGAAGGACTTACATCGTTTCCTGTACGCTTTGAGTAATGGAAAGCTGCTAAAGCCCGCCACATGGGAGATAATGAAGACAGCTAACAACACCGCTCCGAAAGACAGTGCTTACCGTTTTTATGCTTATGGATTGGAGACATTTATCAACCAATATATCCCGGGAACGAGTATTTACGGACACAACGGTGGCGGAGCCGGCTTTTCAGTTGATGCGTATGTTGATCCTGCCACCGGCTACATCGTAGCCTCATGCACAAACTTATACCAAAACAGCAGGCCTATTGCCGTGAACTACCTGAAGCTGGCCATGGGAAAGTCGCTGTCACCTGTTCGTAAATTATTAACTGTGCGCCTCTATGACCTGATTGATTCGGTTGGCATGGACAACTTTGTTCAGAATGCAGCAGGCTATTTCAAACAAATAGATGTAACGGATGTTCATCCGGGTGTTTTCGCACAGGTAAGTGAAGCAATGCAGGCCGCCGGCGATTTCGGGCTTTGTACAAAATGGATGGAACTTGCCCGCAAGTACTTTCCTGATGAAGGATACTTATGGATACTCAGCGGTGATAACCGGCTTAGGGCAGGGAACAAAGAAGAAGCAAAAAAGTTGTTTGAAATGGCGAAAGATGTCGGCTCTAAACGCCGCGACGAAAGAGCAGTAAAAATGGCGGAAGAAAAGCTCAGAAATTTGCGGTGACCGATGATTGTTGATAGACGGTTGCATCCTTGTGCAGTAGAAATTGAAACTCTATCCAATCCTATTCTAAGAAGCCCTGAAGAAAAATAATGCTTAAGCACCAAATAATTGCAGCGCTTGGCAAACCGTGTAGCACAACACCTGATAAAATAAAGAAACTGCCTCCCCCGAGGCAGTTTCAACTATCAGATTAAAACTTTAGAAGTCTGCGCCAAGTGCAAGGCCCCGCACTCTTTCACCAAACGATCGTACTTCTGTTGCCTGGCCTGTTGTCAGGTTAATGGTATAAAGCGATGTATTGCTACCTACGGATAAAATAGCATAAGCCATACCGGCCTTCCCACCAATATCGAACCCATTGGAAGCATCAGCATTTACGCCAAGGTTCATCCCCATAGTTAGTGTTCCGTTATTGGGTGGGTTCTGTACAAATAACTTATCGGCATCCGTATCTATAACCAGTAACGTGGTAGTGGTGGCCCCGGCGACGCTGTTGGTGTATGCAGCAGCAGTAATGGCTGCAGGGGTAGGGTTTATTGCACCATCATTGATAGTTACACCATCCATGGGATTTACCCTAAGGTTTTGCCCCGTATTGCTGATGATACGGATCCTGTCGGGAACCGGATTAAAATCAACAGCAAAGGAAGTCCCGCTGAGCGGAATAGAAAGTGCCGCCACAAAAGTAGCCGCGCCTGTGGATGCATTTATTGTATAAATGCGGCTGTTGCTGCCTATAGCATACAGCATACCATTGGCAGGACGCGCATCAATCCCTACAATATTTTCACTGCTTTGTAAACCAGTGACAGCCATACGTACAATATTGGCATTGGTTTCAGGATCGAACGTTAACAACTGGTTGTTTTCTGATATAGCATAGGCCGGCTTCACAATAGGAGGCTTCTTGTCTTCATCATCTTTATCACAGGAAATTAAGAACAGCGAGAAGATACCTGCAAGAAGCATTGTTTTTTGTTTGTTTATCATGGTTATCATTTTAGAATTATCGTAAATACGAGAGAACAGGGTATACGGATTCTATAATCTGAAGTATCGATTTTGTCAAATGGAAATCTGTTTTAGACACTATTCGGATACTCTCAACCGATACGTTTAAAATTCATCATTAGCAGCAGTAAAAAAATTCAACACATCCTTCGACCAACCCAATCTTTCCCTTATTAGCCTTTCATCCACACTCTTTTTGCCTAGCTGCACAATTATAGCAGTGGTTAAGCCATCAGGCTAATTGGCACGCTACATCTACGCGAAACCCCTCGCCTGCAGTACCTGTGATACTACAAGTGTAGCAAGGCCCGCTCCAACGTCGCCAATTACTTTTGGCCTGCTCAATAGATTTTCAATAGTCATATGGATTGTCTTTCATTATTTTTAGGAAAAGACATGTAACAAGAAGAGTGCCGGGGAAAAGAAGAAGATTCATTAAGGAAATACCTCATCCTATAAAAATCGTTTATCACTGCGGTTTATCGCCCAACTATTAATAGCGTTCTCAACTCAAATTACTCTTTACAGCTGGCAGCACATTCCATTTATTAAATAACTGAATTGCCGGCTATGCTTTGATGCCAGGGATTTTCAATGAAGACATCAGCATCAGTTATCAAATTTCAATTATGCAGTAGCGTTGCAGCTTCCCGCTCGAGATGCCGGCATCAACATGTGAGTGGAAATCATACGCTGGGCTATACTGCTTCGCAAATGAATACAACAATGAACCTTATTATGAATTAATTGTAAGGCATAGCCATCCTGGTTATTTGCTGGCAGAGGAGAAGAGATATGTAAGGGTAAAAAAAATTGCAAACAACTAATAACAATACGCTGCATAATTTGGTCGGACGTTTAACGAGAGAAAAAAGCATGGTGTCAAACACTGGTAGCACCTACTTTCTATACTGAGCACCGCATTATAAAGCTACTACTTCCGGACTGTAGGTTTTTTATTGCAAGGGCATTGCAGGGCCGTTAACTTAGCGGTAAAAGCACTTGTATGATAGCACAAAACTTAATAGAACACTTTCAATTACAGCCACATCCCGAAGGGGGCTTTTATAAAGAAACTTATCGCTCCTCCGGCATCATTTCGGCATCGTGCCTGCCCAAAGAATTTAGCGATGACCGTTACTATTCAACAGCCATCTATTTTTTATTGCAACAAGGTGGCTTCTCTGCTTTTCACCGAATAAAAAGCGATGAGTGCTGGCATTTCTATGAGGGTAGCACATTACTAATCCATATCCTCGAACGGGATGGCAGTTACACCTGTGCGAGGCTTGGGAAAAATATAGATAAAGGTGAGGTGTTTCAATTTGTAGTTCCTGCCCACGCCTGGTTTGCATCCGAACCTGCACCGGAGTCTGATTTTAGTTTAGTAGGTTGTACAGTAGCGCCGGGTTTTGATTTTGCTGATTTCGAAATGGCAGATAAAGAAATATTGTTGCATGAATTTCCACAGCATCATATGGTGGTGCAGCGTTTGTGCAGATGAACGCTTTAAGCTACTTATCGAACGTTCTTCTACCAATGCTTTTGTCTGCTTCCCGTGATTAATGCTATTCCTTCTTTTGCGATAATTCAAATCATTGATCCACTACCTGCTTCCTTTTTAAGATGCTTTCGTGGCCACACTGCTGCGGCGACCTCAAACTTTCTATCTTCCTGTAGGGATGAGGGGAGCTAAACTTTACTTAATCATTGAATGATTTATTTTAATAGTCTACCATGAAGTTGCAGGCGGTTCAGCACTTTTATTGCTTTTAAGATCTTACCCGGCTGGCTGCTTTATCGCGTCCTTTAAAATTGCACTCTGTATAAGATATCCGGAAAGAAACCAATCTGGTTTACATTCCCCGTGTTGCCATATAATGGGTTGAACCGGCGCAGGAAAATGTTTTCCCTGTTGGTAATGTTTTGCAGGTCCAAATAAATAGTTTGACTTAATTTCCTTTTTTTGCTGTTGATACGGAAGCCAAACTTTGTATCCAAACGCAAATAGCTATTAAGTTGCTCACTGTTATACTTTGTTTCATCCAGCACTTCCTTTCCCGCTGCAATAGAAGCAGCTACGTCAACTGGTGTAGCATAACGGCCACCAATTGTTGAAAACCGGATATCTAAAGTGAATGCTTTGCGGCCGTCTTTTCCCACCTTCCACTCGCGGCCAGCCAGCACATTAGCGGCATGGCCGTAGTTATAAGAACTGTTGCGTTCAATACCATCACTTCCCTTGTACTTGCTATTAAATACAGAACCGGTTGCTAATAGATAAAAGCCTTTACTCAAAAATTTTTCGATCGTCAACTCTACCCCGGTATTTGTTCCGGTTCCGGCGCTCACAAGGCCCGCTTTCTCGGGAAATGTAAAGTCGCTGCCTGCGTTCAACATCGAAAAACCCGATGCCGTTTGTTCAACAGGTATATCAAATAAATCCTGGTAGTAGCCTTCAACCTTTATCCTCCACTCAGGCGCAAAGCGGTTTTCATAACCGGCCACAAAATGATGTGCCTTACTAAAGTCAAGATTGCGGTTGTTTTGATTACTACCGCTGCCATTTGGCTTTTGGTATAAGTACACTGGTAATGGTTGTAATTGCGAATGCAAACCGTAACTCAGGCTGACTGTATTCTTTGCGTTTAGTGCATAATTTAAAGACGCTCTTGGTTCTATGATATTGGCAGAGTTGAAGCTGAAGTTCATACCATGTAAGCCAGCTGTCAAGGTAAATTTTTCGTTTGGTTTATAACGCGCCTGCCCGAAGTATTGCAGCAGCATAAAATTATCATCGAAGTCCCGGCTGATTTCAAAAGGCGCAGTTTCGGGTTGGCCTTCCCTGTCCCTCACCGTTGTTTTTAAGCCAAAGTTCTCCCCTGTTATCCCGGCCCGCCATGAAAACTTTACGGAGCTTTTTACATTAATGAAAGAGGAAAAGCGCAAAACGTTTTGCCTGTCATCCACATCG
>DASQMG010000523.1:0-5617 GCA_035645595.1 Flavisolibacter sp.
CTCGTATGACTAAAAGCCAAAACCAAAGACCTTCTTCGGTCTTTTTTAATTTATTACTGCAGGGAGGCAGTGCTATCACTGCCGTTTTTCTATTTTGCTCTGTGTAGTTCAGCCATTTTTTAAGGTTGTAAGCAATGGCGGCACCGAGCATAAACTTGTTAGCGTTCTTTAGCCCACGGGTCCAGATGCGTCTAATGCCCATAAAGTTGATAAGCGTTCCGAGTACAGGTTCCACGGTGGCTTGCCTGAGCTTTTTCATCCGCTTTGCATAAGGTGTTTGAAGGCGCAGGTGCATCTCGTCATAGAGATGTTTATCTACTGTGTCCTCTATCTTTTTATAGTCGGCCCTTCCTCCGATGCAGGTGGTGCGTAAGGGACAAAGGCTGCAGTCCTTGGCACTGCTGCGGTATTGTTTTCTGTAGTAGCCCTTCTTGTCCTGGTAGGTCTTTTTATAAGGCAGGTGAACCCCTTTTGCTGTGCAGGTATAGCGGTTGTTGGATTTATCAAAAACAAAGCCTTCTCTGCTTGATTTGTACTGACCAAAGTTTGGGATGTAGGCAGTAATGTTATTGTCTACACAGGCCTGCAGTGCTTTACTTGAGCTGTAGCCTGTATCACAGGCTATCTCTTCTACTTGAAGTTCTTGCTGGTTTAGATTTTGGATTGTGTTGGCCAGCACTTGTGCTAAACACTCACTGTCTCTGCGATCGGCCAGATGGGCTTCTATGTTGGTGATGACATGTGAGCTCATGTCAACCGCTGTTTGCATGGAATAGTTCAGTTGGCGAGGTTTGCCGGGCTTTACACTTACTCTCGCATCCCTATCGGTAGTGGAGTAATGGGTGTGGTTGGAAACAAACTTTGGTCTTGCTTCTTCACTCTCATTGCCGTCTGTTCTATGAGTTAACGATTTGCCCTTAGGCATGTCTTTATATTCCTGCCCTTTCCAACTGTGGTGCTGCTCTGTACTCTTGTTACGGCTCCTTGTGATGGTGTCCCTATCCCGATCATCTTTCATGACATTATGATGCTGCTCTATTTGTCTGCCGTATTCATCATGCTGTAGTTCATCCAGGTAATGTTTACCGTCTTCAATGATCTCTTTTTCCACTAAAGCATCCATTGATGCATTGGCCTTGATATAAGCACTATCAATAGCTTGTCTTCTGCCTGAGAGCATGCCTTTACCAACACAAAGACAGAGCACTTTAGAGAACAGCTCTTTGAACACTTCTTCACCATAAAGCTGTCTTGTGCGGCTGATTGTAGAATGCCAGGGAAGTTCTTCGTCCAGGTCATAACCCAAAAAGAATAAAATATCCAGTCGCATCTTACTATGGGCAATAATTCTTCTGTCACTGTTTAAGTTCTCCAGGTAACCAACCAGTATGAGTTTGAAAAACACCACCGGATCTATAGACGCCTGCCCTTCACGACCATAGTAACTTTTAGTGCTCTTGTATAACCATTGAAGGTCTAAGCCTTCCTTTAGTCTTCGATAAAAATTATCCACCGGAACATGATCGCTTAACTGAAAAGTAGTGAAGAGTTTCTCTGCGTATTGCTTCTTTCCCTGCATACTTTAATTTACTATTTGAGCATAGGAGAAAACAACTATTTTTATTCACATGACGTGAGTTGTGCAACAAGCACATAGCGTTTGTAAAAGAGTGGCTAAAGTACTAAATTGAACAACAAAACATAAATCAACGACAAAGTAAATGTGAAGCTCTTGTAATTCAAATGCCACTCCTTCCTTTAGTTTTACTTTTCTATAGTATCATAATATTCTTTCTCTGCTTTAAGTAGTAACTCATAGTGTAAACAAAATCTAGAAAACGATCCAGGCTGCCCGGTCGACTAAACGCTCCTTCAGGGCTTAGGACCTATTTTGTGATTCAATCCCCGGCAGCTTTTTATTGAACAGTACTACATATAGAAATTCAAGCTGAAGGCTTATTATCAAGGAATCGTACGAAAGTTCAATTTTGGATTAACACCATTAAAAGGTTCTTATGAGTAAAGTAATTAACAACTTTATGGGCATTGACATTTCTAAGTTGGTAACAAAAGCCAACTACAAGAGTTCAGACATATGCTGTTATCCGTAAAGGAAAATGTATCCAAAGTAAAGAGAGACGGCAGATCGCTCTCAGAAACAATAGCAGCAAAACCAACCGCTAAATATGAGGCAAAATTTGGAAAATTTGTAGTCGATCCTGCTTTTTTTACCGAGCTAGTTTTTGTTGATGTATAAATCATATAATCTGGGCCGTAAAAAACTAGAGGGCAGTTTAAAGCTATTACATAATCCTTGGCTTAAATTTAATGCATTACATCTTTTGCGATGGTACGACACCCCAAGTAAAGTGACTCAGACCATCTACGCGAAAGTTACTTATTGCGAGATATGCCCAGCCTTACCAATTTGGCTTCCAATGTGGTGGGTTTAATTTGGAGAATTTCTGCAGCACCACCAGTACCGCGAATACGGTAATTAGCCAATTCCAAGGCTGCTACAATGTTTTCTCGCTCCGCTTGTTCAATAGGCTTAACCGGGATGGCTGCCGTAGAAACTTCAGTTCGTTGTGGATTCATTAAGAGTAGTTCAGCAATAGAGACGATGGGTCCCCTCGCCATGATCCCTGCCCGTTCCAAGAGGTGTTCCAGTTCACGAATATTGCCAGGCCAGTAATAAGTTTCCATTTGTTGCCAGGACTCTTGTGAAATGCCGGATAATTTCTTGCCTAGGTTCTTGGCAATTTTTTGTAGAAAGTGGATGGCTAACAGCGGTAAATCTTCTTTCCGTTCGCGGAGAGCAGGCAGCTGAACTGGAAATACGTTAAGCCGGTAAAACAAGTCAGGCCTGAATCTCCCGGCAGCTACTTCGGCTAGCAGGTCGCGATTGGTTGCGGCTATAATGCGCACATCACACTTAAAAGCCCCCTTTCCGCCGATGCGCTCGATTTCTTTTTCTTGCAAAACCCGAAGTAATTTCGGTTGCAGTTCCAATGGTAATTCGCCAATTTCATCTAGAAATATTGTGCCCCCGTTTGCCAACTCGAACTTACCAATACGTTTTTCGGTTGCGCCCGTAAAACTTCCTTTTTCGTGTCCGAATAATTCACTTTCAATAAGCTGGGGGGGCAAGGCAGTGCAGTTCACTTTGATCAATGCTTTGCTATTACGAGGAGAGAGGTTATGAATAGCACGGGCAATCAATTCTTTACCCGTGCCAGTTTCTCCCAGTATGAGCACGGTATAATTGGTTGGTGCCACCTGACGAATGCAAGTAAACACACGTTGCAGCGAAGGGCTTTTGCCAATAATCTCTTCAAAGTTGGCTCCGGTTTTCACCTCTTCCTGGAGGTATATATTTTCATGGTATAATTGTTCACTGAGTAGTTTTATCTGATCAAACGCCATGAGACGGTCAATTGTCAGTGCCAGGGATGTCTTTAAGCGCTCCAGAAGT
Source organism: Flavisolibacter sp. (assembly GCA_035645595.1). Taxonomy (GTDB): domain Bacteria; phylum Bacteroidota; class Bacteroidia; order Chitinophagales; family Chitinophagaceae; genus Flavisolibacter. The sequence continues at coordinate 3,476 of DASQMG010000523.1, forward strand.
TGAAGATGTTCTACTTGATAGGTTGCCGCCCCCTTGCTAAAAAAGGAAAGAAAGAAAGTGCCATTTTGAGCCGTCTGCAACGGCATATTAAGATTCGACTGTAATCGAAAGGTTTCAGCAATTAGGCCTTTCAATCGATTTTGCCGGCAGGCTGTTTCAAAGTCGCTGTTATTGTAAACAGCCTGTCCATCATAGGGAATTTGGGCACGTAGCTGTTGGTACTTCTCCAGCGTCAAGCCGGTCATCTCCAGAAAATTTTCTGCCCAAATTGTCTGGTACTCATTATGGCCAATGCGAAAAAACGAGCACGAACGAAAAGTATTCAGTGCCTGTTCTTTTTCAAGTCCTATGATAAAATAATCAAAGGGAATATAGGGTTGAAACAGCCGAACAACTTTTAGCAATCGCAACTCCCAATTGCCCTTTTCCGAAAGGGCGTCAGTTAGCGCAATCTGTAAAGCCTGCTCCTGTCGAATACGAACCTCTAAACGGTGGGCATGTCGGTAATGGGCGATTTCCAAAGCGACCAGAACATCCTTTTCGCGGAAGGGTTTGACAATAAAGCCGTATGGTTTCGTAACCTTTACTTCTTCCAAAAGGCTTGAATTCGTATTCGCTGAAACATAGACGAATGGAATGTCTTCTTCACTGAGTTTACGGGCCAGATCGATGCCTGATTGCTCGCCTTTCAGATGGATATCGACCAACACTAGGTCAGGGCGTTGCTCCCGGGTAAATGCTTCTGCCTTCGCCACCGTATGGGCAATACCGTTTACAAGGTACCCGGCCTTTTCCAGGATCATTCTTAAATCATTCGCAACAGCAAATTCATCTTCAACGATAAGAATCGTTTGTTGTTCCATGACCGTCGATAACGTAGTGTTCTTATGCATATGGGGTGGAAGTATAGGTTGGACTAAGTTGTTCTTCATGGAATAATAGCGACAGCCGCGTTCCGGGCTTCGTTGTGATGCTAAGTTCTCCCCCTAACTGACCGCTAAAGCCATGCATCAATGTCATTCCAAGGGAACGGCTCCGGGAAGGAACGTAGTTTGATGGAAGACCCACGCCATCATCCCAGATATTTAGCTCATACGTCATTTTATCCAGGTGATGCAACGAAATATTCACTGTCCCCTGCCGACCTTCCGGAAATGCATATTTAAAGGAATTCGTAATGGCTTCATTTATGATGAGCCCGAGGGGTACCGCAAGGGTCACGTCTAATTCAATGCGTTCTACCGATAATTTAAGGCGGACGGGCTGAGAAGGGTGATACGAGTCGTGCAGGTAAGCAACCACCTCCTGGATATAATCAGGCATTAGTATCCGGGCTACATTTTCCGATTGATAAAGCTTTTGATGGATCAGGGCCATTGCCTGCACCCGGTGCTGGCTTTCTTGGATGGCAGCAAGGGCGCTTTTATCCTTCAGAGAAGCGGCTTGGGAATTTAGAAGGCTCATCACCAGTTGTAGGTTGTTTTTAACCCGGTGATGGATTTCTTTAAGTAGCCATTCTTTTTCCGTTATCAGTTGGTCTTTTTCTCCAAGCAGGGTATCCTTTTCTAACAACAGCAAATCTTTCTGGGTAAGCAACGAATCTTTTTCGGTAAGAAGTTCAGAGAGATGCTTATTCTTTTCATGGATCTCCTCCTGTTGTGCATGCAGCACTTGTTGTTGTGCCTCCAACAGGCTGTTGCTGCGCTGCTTGAGGCGGTAGCGGTTGTAGCTTAAAGTAAGCAAGGCCACCAGCAAGATAGTTCCGCCGATAAGGCCATTTCGTTGGCTTCGCTGAGCTTTACTTTGCTCACCTAATATTGCAATGTCCTTCTTGTTGAGTTCAAGAGCTTGATCTTTTTTCTTTGTTTCGTATTGGACACCTAGTTGCTCAATCTGCTTGCTTTGGGTTTCGTTAAAAAGAGAATCCTTTAAAGCTGAGTAAAGTTGGTAATGCCTGATAGCTGAAGGGTAGTTAGCCTGAGCGGAGTCCACCTTAAAGTGCATGAGGAAAAATTCTAACTTATCTTGTGGTTCATATCTAAACTTTCTCGATTTAGCGTGAAGCTTTTTCAGATAGTAGCTTGCTTTTTTGTATTGACCAGTCGCAACGTAAAATTGGCAGATTTTATGCCAAACAACTTC
>DASQMG010000524.1:0-4741 GCA_035645595.1 Flavisolibacter sp.
TATTGCGTATGCCAAGCAATTTGAAGCAGACAATCTCCACTTTTATCAGCATGATATGAGGTTACCCTCATGGATCAATTACTTCGATTATGCCTTTAATTTTTTTACATCGTTTGGTTACTTCGATACAAGAAGGGAAAATGATGATGCCGTAAGAACCATTTCCCAAAGCATAAAACCCGGCGGCAGTTTGTTGTTTGATTATCTTAACGTGCATTATGTAGAAGAACGACTGGTACATAATGAAGTAAAGGATATTAAAGGCACGGAATATGAGATTCACCGCTGGCACGATGACCGCTTTTTCTTTAAACGCATTATTGTAAATGATGCTGCGTTGACGAAGCCAATTGATTATACAGAAAAGGTGGCAAAGTTTAGCCTGGGCGATTTTACAGATATGCTTTCATTTCAAAAAATGCAGGTGAGCGAAGTGTTTGGCGATTATGAGTTGAACAGCTATGATGTCAGGAAAACGCCGCGGTTGATAGTGATTGCCAGGAAAGTATAGGTAGGTAGTTGTCCGGCTGCGGCACCCTCATTGCTTGTTATTTACCAGCATCCACCTTGCCGTTTCCAGATAACCCGAAGTAATAACGCTCAACCTTCTTTTGACAGAATCCAACTGTGTAGATGTATAACGCCCGTTATTATTCAGCGCCTGTAGCTTTTCTTTTTCAAACAAAGTATTCTTTGTAAAATAAAACTCGTTCGTAATCAACCCAACCTCTCCCTCATCATGCCTGATAAAAAATGCACTGTGATTATTCTGTTGACTCATTACGTCCCTTCCTAAAGTGCTGTTTACATGTTTCTGCCCTGTGAGGCCGGCGATAGTAGGCAGTACATCAATCTGGGAAACCACCCCGAATTGTAGCCTGCTTTTTAAATGCCCTGGCGCATAAAACAGTAAGGGTACGTGCATTTCCGTCAAACGGTTATCGGTCCATGCCTGTTGATAAATAGCCGTTGCATTCCCGGCAACGCCATGGTCGCCAACAAAAACAAACAACGTATTCTTAAAGTAAGGTTTGCACCTGGCCGCTTCCATAAATTTCTCTACACTATAATCAAAATAGCGCATGGCATTATACTGCGCCGCCGATTCGAAGCCATACGTTTTTAAATGTTCCTCTTGCAGCTCCTTTCTTACAAAATCCTTGTCTTCATCTGCAATTGTATACGGAGGATGATTATCCGAAGTTTGGATAATCCCAAAAAAAGGTTCCTTTTGAGCAGCAAATAATTTGTCAGCTTCCAAAAAAAGATTCTTATCGCTTATGCCCCACACATCTATGGGCTGCGATACAAAAGCGCCTTCAGTAACCATTTGCACGCCATTAACATTTTTCAGTAAACCTTCGAAATTATTAAAGGCCGGACTCCCACCTAAAAAGTAAAACTTGTTATACCCCTCGAAATTATTAATGATGGTATGCTGGTTAAGCGCGGCTTCGGTGCGCGTACTGAATTTAGCCAACTGGACGTCCGGTATACCCGTGAGGGTAGCAAACATGCCCCTTGCCGTAGAAAAATGTGGGGTAAAGCAACGATTAAAAAATGCGCCGCTATCGCACAACGATTTAATGTAGGGCGTCGTATTTAAGGGGTTACCGCTCATGCTTGTTTTGTACATGCTGAACGACTCGCAGATCACAAGAACAACATTAGGCTTCGAAGCAAATGTGTTAGCTATGGGATGCACTTCTTTTTTATACGATCTGGTGTTTCCGTCCCAGTTCATCCACTCAGCCAAAGCGGGGTACATGTCGTTGGCTTTACCTTCATCAAACTGGGGTTTACGATTACCCAATGTGGAGAAAAAAGTTTGCAAGGGGTTTAATGCGAGGTAACCACTAAAGTCATCTTTCATTTTGAAAGCCGCATTCCAGTGCAAGGGCGAAGGGAAACTACCATAAACTAAAATCGCCAAAAACATGGTACTAAGCAAAAAACAGCTTTTTTTGTAAAGCACTTCCGACCCTTCCGTTTTCGTAGTAACCGCCTGATGCAACCGGCTAAAAGCCACCCATAATAAGAAAACCAGGAGAAACAAACCTCCAACCATCCATACAACCGGGTATGATTCCCACAACATAGCTGTAGCAATAGCCGCGTCATCGGCAAAGTTTAAGACAGTAGCTCCAAGCCGGACGCGATAATAGGCAAAGCATCCAAAATCTATGACATAAATAAGAAGTACTAAAAAAGTGGTAATTGCCAGGTACCAGGTCCACACTTTCCTGTTAATGATTGAGTAATACGGAGAGAGGTATGGCACCATGCCGGCGATCACAACAGGTGATAGTAAAACGCTTATCCACCTTAAATCAAACCGGAATCCCAGCAAAAAGGCCGGCAGGAGCATCGCAAAACTTTCTCCTGCCGGTTTGAAAAAAATAAGTGTCAGCAACCGGAATGATGTAAACAACAGGACATACACAACCGAAAGATTGAGAACCCACAAAAGCGTTTTTGGTATCCTGAGGTTAGGTAACATTACTAAATTTGGAAGACAAGAAGATGAGTAGCAAAAAAAATGAATTTTACCTGTACGACGCCATGATTTCGACGAAAGATTTTCCATTCTCTTACATTTGTTGAATGTACATGCCGGCTTTAGCAGTTTCATTATGGCAGCAGGTAGAACAATGGGACCGTTCACTATTTTTGGCAATTAACGGCGGGCTGGTTACTCCTTTTTTTGATGCAGTCCTGCCTTACTTCCGGGACTCTGTTTTTTGGGCGCCATTATATACTTTTATCGGAGGTTTCATTTTACTTAACTGGGGCAAAAAAGGCGCCTGGTGGGCACTTTGTTTTATTGCCACCGTGGCTATTGCAGATCTGCTGGGCACGTATGGCTTTAAAGAAACTATCCAGCGTTTACGTCCCTGCAATGAACCAACTTTACGCGACAGTGTAAGGCTCGTTATAAAAAGCTGCCCCGGCGGCTACAGCTTTCTTTCAAATCATGCGGCTAACCATTTTGGCCTGGCCACCTTTATGATGCTTACATTCAGGCACATTTTTAAAGGTTGGGCATATGTTGCCTTTGTGTGGGCCGCACTAATATCTTTTGCCCAGGTTTACGTGGGTGTGCATTACCCTCTTGACATTTTGGCTGGTGCGGTTTTAGGGGTAATGGCAGGATATTTAACAGCTTCGGTTTATCATCATAATTTTGGTGAACTGGATCTGCGGACTCAAAATAATTAAATGGATATTGTTATACTGCTGTGCCTGATCTTTATCAATGGTCTTTTTGTAGTTTCCGAAATTGCTCTTGTGTCTGCCCGTAAGGCCCGTCTGGAAAATATGGCTGAAAAGGGGAATAAAAAAGCCCGCAATGCCCTTGACCTTTCTCAAAATCCAGAGCTTTTTTTATCTGCCGCGCAAATTGGGATAACACTCATTGCCATTTTTACCGGTGTGTACTCCGGCGAAAAATTCAGCAAAAACCTGCAGCCGTTTTTCGAAGGCATTCCATTATTCGCCCGTTATGCGGCGCCCATTTCCACCACTCTCATCGTTATCCTGGTTACTTTTCTGTCGATCGTCTTTGGCGAACTCATTCCCAAGCGGCTTGGCCTTATTAATGCAGAAAAGATTGCCATTATCGTAGCGCAGCCCATGCGGGTGTTCGCAAAAATTACGCACCCTTTTGTATGGCTGCTAAACCGCACCACCAATTTATTTTTCAAGATTTTCAACATAAAAAACAAGCGGGAGGACAATGTAACCGAAGAAGAGATAAAAGCCATTATAAGCGAGGGCACCGAGTCGGGCTCAGTAGAGCACGAAGAAAAGGAAATGATCGAACGCATCTTTCATCTCGGCGACAGGAACATCACGTCGCTTATGACCCATCGTAGTGATATCGTTTGGTTTGATGTAAATGATAATGAAGAAAAAATACGTGAAAAAATTATCGAACAGCCACACTCCTTTTTTCCAATATGCGATGGCGAAATCGACAACATCAAAGGTGTTGTTTCTATAAAAGATTTATATGTTGCCGACGACTTTACCTTATTTAAAGACCTGATGGTGCCCGCTCTTTTTGTGCCGGATAACAATACCGCTTACCAGGTAATGGCGAAGTTTAAAGAAAGTAAGTTTCACGCCTGCTTTATTGTAGACGAGTACGGTAGCCTACACGGAATGATCACTTTGAATGATATTCTGGAAGCTATTGTTGGCGATTTACCCGACCCCAGTAATGCTGCCTACGAGATCACCGACCGCGGCGACGGTACTTTCCTGGTTGATGCACAAATTCCCTTTTACGATTTCCTTTCCCATTTTAACCGCACCGACTGGCTCAGCGATGAGGAACTTGATTTTGATACACTGGCGGGCTGCGTATTGCATGAACTGGAACATATACCCACCAGCGGCGAAAAAGTTAAGTGGAAAGGCTTCAGGTTCGAAGTAATTGATATGGATGGACACCGCATTGATAAGGTACTTGTTACGCCCAGCGAAGAAATTAAAGACGACCTGGAAGAGGAAGTGTAGACATTACTTTGGACAGATTTATCATGGTCTTGTGCAGGGGATTCTCTGATTCGCCCTATAAACAATAGCTGTTCAGACCATTTAATGCAGAGGCAACACCTCCACCCCTATAACTTCATATTATTTGGAGCAAAATAAATATATTGGGGTAAAAGTAGAGTAAGCCAAGAACAGCTATACACAACATTCCACGTTTTTTTATATAGAAATGATTGAGGAC
>DASQMG010000525.1:0-1787 GCA_035645595.1 Flavisolibacter sp.
AACCGGGTAATTAGCTTCTATGTAAGCGGGAATTTCTTTTGAAACATACGTTTCATAGCGCATGCTGCTATCAACCGGGCTGTCAAAATACCAACTGTTTATTTCTCCATCAGGGCATACAAGCACCACTTTAAATTCATCGGCATACGCCTTTAATTGCGGTACCCTGTTTAGCCAGTTGCCATAATTGCCACCATGTCCATGCAATAAATAAACCGTAGGATAAAGTTCTTTCCCATTTTTGTTTTGTCCAGGAGTAATCACCACGCATTTCCTCGATTTGTTCATGGCAGCACTTCTTATTTCTACCGTATCAACAATAGCGGCGAATGACGAAAGGCCCAATAAGCTTGCAATAAGGGAAAAAAATTTTCGCATGGTTTAAAAATATTGGATTAATTCAATTCTATCAAAGAATTATCGCGGCACTCTTAGCACGGCGCCTTCCAATAGAATGATAGAGCAACAAAGCCGTAGGATAAAATATGATAAGCTGCCAGAGGCAATTCTCGCTCCAATTTATTGGATAAGGTTAAGGTTAAAAAACTTTTGTCTCTCATTCCTTCGCCCCTTATTTTTGCGCCTCAATGAATACCACAACACATACCCATCATCAAGCATTGCCTAACGGGTAAGCAATTGATGTTTGTGTATAACAATAAACTGAAGGCTTACCACGAGGTAGGCCTTTTTTAATTTTTTGTATGAATTTAAAACTGGCAATTCAAAAATCAGGAAGGTTGAGCGAAGACAGCATTAAACTGTTAAACGATTGTGGCATTGGTATTAAAAGCGGTGGCAACCAGCTAAAAGCAGTATCCGATCACTTTCCGTTGGAAGTATATTTTTTGCGCGACGATGATATACCGCAGTATGTTGAAGACGCCGTAGCGCATATCGGCATTGTAGGAGAAAATGTTCTTTTTGAAAAACAAAAAAACGTTTCCGTTGTTGAGCCGCTTGGCTTTGGAAAATGCAGGTTATCTATTGCCGTAAAAAAAGGCGATGAGTATACGGGCAACCAATTTTTACAAGGCAGGAAATTAGCTACAAGTTACCCGGTATTAACACAGCAATTTTTAAATAAGAATGGCATCAGTGCCGAGATCCATGAAATAAGCGGCTCGGTAGAACTGGCGCCAGGCATAGGTTTAGCCGATGCAGTCTGCGACCTGGTAAGTAGCGGTTCCACGTTACTGATGAACGGTTTAAAAGAAGCAGAAACAATTTTACAAAGCCAGGCGGTATTAATTAAAACGGCCAGCCTGGAAGAAGGCCATCTAAAACTTTTGAACCAGTTGGTTTTTCGCATACGTTCGGTGCGTAAGGCGCAAAACAATAAATACATTTTGCTGAATGCACCCAACGATTCTATTGATAAAATAATTGCACTGTTGCCAGGCATGAAATCGCCAACGGTTTTGCCACTGGCTAATGAAGGATGGAGCTCTGTACACAGCGTTGTTAGCGAGGATGAATTTTGGGAAAAAATAGAAGCGTTGAAGGGTGCCGGTGCACAGGGAATTTTGGTAGTGCCCATTGAAAAAATGATACTGTAAAGTGCGGACATACGATTAAGGTGGCGGATATAAAATGTCGAAAACAGGTTTCCAAAAAATGAGAAATGCAGGTAATTAGTAACCCGGACAGAAAAAATTGGAAAGAAATTTTGCAGCGGCCTTATGCTGACAACACCGCCGTATATAATGTGGTGCAGGAAATTTTGAGTGAGGTAAAAGCAGGTGGTGATGATGCTATCCGAAAGCTGACAATGAAGTTTGATAAAA
>DASQMG010000526.1:0-4129 GCA_035645595.1 Flavisolibacter sp.
AAAAGATTCTTCTTGTAAGTGTCTATTATTGTTTCGTCCGACTGATGCAAGGTATCAAAAGCATTTTCCAGAAAGGTGCAGAGTTCCTTTGCCAGTTGTACCGGCTCAAAATCTTTACCTGTAATTTGCTTAAGCGACACAGCTTTACTGGCTACCTGATCAAACGATGTTTGGTTAATATTAATACCTACACCGATGACACTCCACTTCCAGCTACTCCCCTGCACAGTATTTTCAATTAAAATGCCTGCTGTCTTTCTGTCACGCCAATAAATATCATTCGGCCACTTTATTTTAATTTCATCGCCTGCATAAGATTTAAGGAAACAGTAAACACCCACTGCTGTAGCCATACTGAACAGGAACGATTGCGATAAGGAAAATCCATCAGGCTTTATAATGACACTCAATGCAATGTTTTTATTCGCATCGCCATGCCATTTTTTATACCGTTGTCCCTTGCCCGCGGTTTGATGGTTTGCAAACACAGCCATGCCATGCCGTGCCATACCTGCATGCACCAATCCAGTGGCATAGTTGTTGGTACTTTCCACCTGCTGTAGCTCTATAAAAGGAAGTCCTATGGTAGAAGCAAAAGGCAATTAAGGCTTATTTTTGAACAAAGAAAATCACTCTTACCTTACCCTGGTAAGTGCACGCATTATTTGACAAATAAAACATTTTAAATATTTGGAACCATTAGACGTATTGGCAAACCGGAAAAAAGCGCCGGCCCGGCTTACAAAAGCATCAAAAATCTACAAAAGCATCATCAAGGCTATACAGGATAAAAAAGGCGAAAACATTGTTTCTCTAGACCTGCGAAAAATACCTGAAGCTGTTGCTGACTTCTTTATTATCTGCGAAGCGAATAACCAGCCACAAATCCGTGCCATTACCGATTCTATCGAAGAAGAGGTAAAGAACAAATGCGGCGAAAATCCTTACCGTCACGAGGGCAAGCAAAACCTGCAATGGGTGTTGATTGATTATGTAAATATCGTTGTACACATTATGACATCGGAAACCCGCAAGTTTTACCGGTTAGAAGAAATGTGGAGTGATGCTCCTTTAGAAGAGCACAACTTATAGGACCCGGTTTTGTTAAATATAAAATATAGACGCCCTTTTCAGCTAAAATACTATTACTTGCAACCCCTTACTTTAAAAACAAAAAATGTCACAAGAACAATATAAGAGCGATAAAAAGCCCCGGCTTCCAAAGTTTAATAAGGCCGGTGGCGATGGGGATAATAACACACCGAAAAAAGGCCCTCGCTTTTCTTTTTACTGGGTTTACGCTATCATCTTCGCCATACTTATAGGCTTCCAGTTATTTGGTGGTCCGTTTACCTCCGACTCCAAGCAAATTACACAGGAGAATTTTGAGCAGATGCTTGCTGCTAATGATGTACAGGAGTATCTTATTGTATCCAACCGTAACCTTGTAAAAGTTACTTTAAACCCCGATGCTGTTTCAAAATACAGCAGCATCTTAAATAAGAGTGTAAACGATAAAACAGAAGGTGCCCAGGCTTACTTTAAAGTAGCTTCCATTGAATCATTTCAGGACGATATGCGGGAGTTTTATAATGAGCATCCCGATTTAAAAAAAGTAGGCAAAGCGGATGCGGAAAGCAACTGGTTCACGCCTATCCTTCAAACCATCCTTCCTTTTCTTTTACTCATTGGTATTTGGATTTTACTAATGCGCAAAATGAGTGGCGGGGCCGGTGGGGGTGGTGGTCCCGGCGGCATTTTTAATATTGGTAAATCAAAAGCAACCTTATTTGATAAAGGCACAAAAGTAAATATCACTTTTTCTGATGTAGCGGGACTGGACGAAGCAAAAGTAGAGGTAATGGAGATTGTGGACTTCCTTCGCAATCCAAAAAAATATACCGCACTTGGTGGTAAAATCCCTAAAGGTGCCTTGTTGGTAGGCCCTCCCGGTACCGGTAAAACTTTGTTGGCAAAAGCAATGGCAGGTGAGGCCCAGGTTCCTTTCTTCAGCCTTAGCGGATCGGATTTTGTTGAGATGTTTGTAGGTGTTGGAGCCAGCCGTGTTCGCGACCTTTTTAAGCAGGCAAGGGAAAAAGCGCCGTGTATTATTTTTATTGATGAAATAGATGCTATAGGCCGTGCCCGTGGAAAGAACATGATGATGAGTAACGATGAAAGGGAGAGCACACTGAACCAGTTGTTGGTAGAGATGGATGGGTTTGGAACTGATACGGGTATTATTGTATTAGCAGCCACTAACCGCCCTGATGTGTTAGATACAGCCCTGTTACGCCCGGGTCGTTTCGACAGGCAGATTTCCATTGATAAGCCGGATGTAAAGGGACGTGAGCACATCTTTAAAGTACATCTTAAGCCCATCAAAGTTTCAGAGAAGGTTGACATTCATAAGTTGGCAGAACAGACACCTGGCTTTGCAGGGGCTGATATCGCAAATGTGTGTAACGAAGCAGCCCTGATTGCAGCCCGTAAAGGAAAGACCGCTGTTGATATGAGCGATTTCCAGGATGCGGTGGATAGGGTAATTGGCGGCCTGGAGAAAAAGAATAAAATCATTTCTCCCGAAGAGAAAAAGATCATTGCTTATCATGAAGCGGGACATGCAATTTGTGGTTGGTTTTTAGAACATGCTTACCCGCTGTTAAAGGTTACAATTGTGCCACGTGGCACGGCGGCTTTAGGCTATGCGCAATACACGCCCAAAGAACAATACTTATATAATACCGATCAGTTGCACGACCAGATTTGCATGACCCTCGGCGGACGAGCCGCAGAAGAAATCTTCTTTGGTAAGATTTCTACCGGTGCACAAAATGACCTGCAGCAGATAACCCGTATTGCCAACGCAATGGTTACGGTTTATGGTATGAGCGATAAGATAGGAAATATCAGTTACTACGATCCGCAGGCGGAGAACCAGTTCAGCAAGCCTTATTCGGAGGAGACAGCAAAGATTATCGATGAAGAAGTGCGACGCCTTATTGATGAGGCCTATACAAGAACAAAAGGGTTGTTAAGGGAGAAAAGGGGCGAAGTTGAGCTATTAGCTGAAAAATTATTAGACAAGGAAGTCTTGTTTCAAAGTGATGTGGAAGCCCTGATTGGCCCACGCCCTTACGAAGAGAAAAGGCCTTTAGATGTAGATGATGATGAAAAGCACCCGGAAGGAGGCATCAGCGAAGGTGTTCCACCGTACGATTCATCCATAACCAATCAAGCACCCGTTGCTAAATGAGTACTACAGCAAAAAACAATATACTGAAGAAAATTCGCATGGCGTTGGCACAACCAACGCCATTGCCTTTTCCGCTGGCCGAAGGGAAGGAGAATCCCATACAACCCCAAGGCGATGACCTGGTAGTAGAATTTGCCGAGCAATTTTCGGCCCTGCAGGGGAAGTTTATATTTTGTATGGACGAAGGTGAGTTAGCTCTAAGTTTTGAAAAGCTTTGCTATCAAAACCAATGGACAAAAATTTATTGTGAGGAAGAGAAATGGAAAAGCATTATTCAGCCAAACAGCCTGCACGATGACATTGCCAGTTGTGAATTGTCTGTTACCAGTTGCGAATCGTTAATAGCCCGTACCGGCAGCATTGTTTTAAGCTCCGTGCACCAGGGCCGCATACCCAGTGTATATGCGCCTGTGCATGTTTGTATTGCCTATTCTTCGCAGCTTGTATATGATATTAAGGACGGGTTGCTGAGGATCAAGGATAAATACCGTGATTACCTTCCCTCGCTCATTACTTTCGCCACAGGGCCAAGCCGCACAGCTGATATTGAAAAGACATTGGTTGTTGGTGTGCATGGGCCAAAAGAGGTTTATTGTTTTGTGGTAGATGATAGTGCTGCTCCCAATTATTAATAACGACAAATGTTCTTATTCAAACCTTATCCTACTATATTATTGCACGTATAATTACTTGTTTAATTAAGCAAATACCGGGTACAAATGCCCAATAATCGGGTAGCAGTTTTGTTCTTATTATAGAGTGGTTAGTTTTGCCCTTATAATCATTCTACCTTATGAAGAAAATCTACTTTGTGTTTTTATTATTTCTTGCAATTTCTGTTTTTTGCCTCAGCACTTATATATAAATAAACAT
>DASQMG010000527.1:0-7332 GCA_035645595.1 Flavisolibacter sp.
CTGGCAAATGAACTCGAGTTAGAAAGTGATGACTTTGAAAGCTCCATGGACATTCAATTTGAATCCGGGGACGAAATGGAAGTTGATGACGAATCAGAAAATGATAACGAATTCGAGCTTTCAACAGAAGATAACGAAATGGAAGTAGAGGACGAAGCCGAATGGGAGGCCGACGATGAAGCCAATCCCCGATTTGAAGACAGATTGTATGCAGCACTTACAGGCAGTCATGAATCAGAACTAGAGTTTGAACAGCAAATTTCCCGTGTGATCCACGATCAAGAGATCGAGTACTTTTTCAAGCCGTTCACAAAAATGTTGAAAAAGGCAAAGAATAGTTCCTTTGGCAAATTGTTACAAAAAGTAGCCAAGGCCACGCCTATAGGGAGTGCCATTAAACAGTACACTGCACTTGCACGTGGCGACATTAAAGGTCTGTTGAAAAGCCTCGCTGGACAAGCCCTCTCAGCTGCTGCTCCCGGAGGTGGCATAGCAAAACAACTCCTGAATCTTGAAGCGCCTATTGCAAATAGCAATCCGCGCCAAAATGCTAAAATCATCAACCAGGTCGCTAAAAACAGCTACGGGAATTTGGTCAATCAACTGGCAACACTTCAGCCAAACCAACTTGGAAATTTAAAAACGCTTGGCAAAGCTTCTTTCAAACAAGCCTGGCAAAGTGCTGGTAGAACTTCGCAAGGAAACGTGCGCCGGATCACCTTGCGCAAGGGTCAAAAACTAATTGTGCGCGTCATCTAAATTTTTATGATTGGTGCATGACAGGCTCATCTGCTATACTGTTGAAAATAGAATCCATGCGCAACCGGGCAAAAGTATTGACACGGTTAAAAGAAATGATTGCCCTCAAAAAAGAGGAGGACATTCAACAAGAACAATGGGAGCTGTTGCAAAACCAGCTCTCCTCCATCTCTAATAAAATTTTACAGCAACTCCGCATGATCGGCGATGCGTTTCTAGCAGGAAGAGAAAATGTTTCCACTCGCAAGGTTGTAATTAATCGATTGGGAGAGCTTGAATTGGAACTAACATCAGCTTATGATTTTTATGATACGTTTATGGACATCCTTACCCAGCGGCTAAGCAATGACATCGGCCCACTCTTAAGAGGGTGCGATGTCATTGCTGCAGACGCCATGCAACGGGGGATGATTGCAGATCTCACAATGGCACCCCTGGTCTACTGCGACCGTGGTTTTGGAGCGGCCACTCTCCGCGAAGGCGTGAGTATTTTAAAAACGGTTCCTAACCCGATCCCTTTTATTTCCATCCCCTATAGTCGTCTGACAGAAAAGTATAACCTGATCTCCATTAATCACGAAGTAGGTCATCAGGCATTGGTCAAGCTAAACCTTGTCAATGTATTGTCCAACCTTTTTAAAACTGTGACAGCTAGGGCCGGAGCATCCACATTGCTGCAAAACCTCTTTGCTAATTGGGCCAAAGAACTGGGCCCTGACTTCTGGGCATTTTGTTTATCGGGCATGGCCCAAACTTGCAGTTTGCGCGATGTTTTAATTCTTCCCACACACCAGATGTTTCAGGTGACTGCATACCAGGTACATCCCCCGGCCTACCTGCGCTTCCTTGTTACGACAGAATGGTGTCGGCAAGTGTGGGGGAAAGGCGTATGGGATGTTTGGGAAGAGGAATGGAAACAATTGTATTCGCCAGACACGATGGATGAGGCAACCTGTGAAATCATTACTGCAGCCAGCCGCTTTATTCCTGCCATTGCTAAAGCCTGTGTTCAAACAAAGTTCAAACGATTAAACGGTAAGACAATATTCAGCCTTTTTTCTATTGACGAACTCAAACCGGAACTCCTTCAAAAACATGCATCCATTGTGGGGGTGCAATCACCCAGTTTTAAAAAATTACCTATCGGTTCACAACTTGCTGTTTTTCGCTTATTGCGTGAAGGGCGGGCTGCCAAACAATCTACCATTGATAAATACATGACACAGTGGCTACAAGACATTCAAAAAAACTAAAAACAGAAATTATGGCAATTCAAACCATTGATCTATTTGGCGTCTTAAATGAACAGGACAAAGATCACTATCGGTGGAACCATATTCCCTTATCGCTACAACTACAATACAACTATTTGTTGCGAACGGTAATTGATCTTGATAAGGCCTTGATCAGCGATCAGACTACTGCTCCCAATTACTACAATACCAACTTTTGTTTGGCACTAAGCGAATGCGGGAAGAACAACAATCCAGATGGCGGCAACGATGATACGCTTCTCCGGCGGTTTAATGTTGCTCCCGCGCCTTGCCTTATCGACTTCCGGGAAGCCACCAAATATCTAAAGCTGCCTGGCTTTCATTATGTAAGACAGTTACCAGATGTTCACCCTATCCCAGTCCCATCTGGCCACAACGGTACGCCTTCAAACTCACAGGTAAATCTGCAGATCGACATTACGTCTTTAACAGTGGGGTCTGTCATCTGGCTATACTTTTATGAACGAATGGGCATCTTTAAAATTTTAGGGGCCCTGCTCGACGATTACAATTATAAGGGCAAGTATCCTATCTCCTCCAATGTTGATGGGGGTGTTTACGCCAACCTTTATACCCTCTTGATGGAGCATATTTCGCTTCTATACCGCCAGGGCCTGTCTTCTACGTTGCGCGACCGCATTTGCACCTATCAGCGCGTGCTGGGGGTAAGCATTCCTAATAATCAGAACATCGACTCCGAAAAAAATGAAGGCCTGCTTAAATCGTTCAACACGGCCCTTGACTTAATGCAGGTTTTTTACAAAGCCAAACAACTTGCGCAAGCCATCCAAAATACCGGCGTTCAAAACAATGGCACTTCTGGTGTACGGTCTTCTGTGGCGACACAAACTGCCATTCGGGATACCCTGCAGGTGCTGAGGCAGCATTTGGAAGCCTTTGAGTATGGTCGTAACCAGGTGAATACCTTTGTCGGCATTGCCACCGTGTATACGACCATTTGTTTGATCCGGTTAATTAAAGAAGAAATTGGCATACCCAAACAATACAACAGCCCCGACGAATTTATTCCTGCCGCCTACGATATCCTTGTGCTAAAACGCGCTGTGACGCCTCGAGATACCAACAGATTTACCATCTACGATAACTGCGCTACCTATGGCTATCGTTTGCTTACCGACATTGAACTGTTAAACATCAACGCATTTAAAACGGGTGCCACAGGAACTGTTTTTGACCTGTGGCTAAACGATATTGAAGGCATCGTGGAAGGCTATCAAAATGCGTATAAATCGGTGAACGAGCCGGCGGCTGCTATGGTTTAAAATTAAAGTGTGGGAGCAAGCAAAAGACGGGTCTGCCATGCGCCTGAAAAGGAGCAATGATCAGTGCTTAAGTGTTTGATAACTAGTCAACCGTTTATTTATATCCTATTATCATGGAAAGAGATATCTTATTCCGGGAGGTCTTGGTGACGTCGGAGAATGAAGTTTCAGATCAACTACCAATGCTCCAGTTTGAATTAAGTGCAATAGACGTTGACAAATACCAGGGTCTTATAAGAGCACAGAGTAAAACCAACAAGGACCCAAATGACCTAACCAATAAGATTTTCTTTGGGCATATGCATACCGAATTAAAAAGTGGAAAATTAAAAGCTACCGACAAGGAATATCTGAAGAATCAATGGCTTGATGTTTATTACCAGGTTGTGTTGCCACTGTTAGGCATCAAAAAGGAGCGTTCCCGATTTAAATACCCTATACTATTAAAACAACGGCTCGATAAAGTTGGGCAGCGATTCGATAGCATGTACGACTTGCTACTGCGCACCAAGGCAAAATCAATAGTCCCAGCGGATTTTGATGATGATCCCCAGGTGACAGAAATTAGAAAGAATGCCAGGAACCTCTTGTACGACGAAGTAATACCAATGTTGGTTGAGGGTTTAAATTTGAATGACCCTGATAAAATATACCGGGCGCTATTTACTCTTGACGAGGGTCGACTAGTTGATACATTGGTAGATATTATGACACACAACCCCGCTTTACTTCCACCAGCCGCTAAAGAACGATACGATCGGACAAAACTGCTGCTCATGAGCAATGTCAAAAACGAGATAATAGATCGGCTGAAAAAAAGAAGTCCATCACCCTATCAAACAGGCCCGGAGCCACAAAGGGCAAAGGGCGAAAATGTGCGGAGCAAACCCCTCCCCGATCGTCCCAAATACAATGTAACAGGACGGTTTGAATTTGTCAACAAGGTGGATACCCAGCAACCCTTAGGGTTGGTTCTTTGTTTAAATCAGGCTGGCAATTGGATCGAAGGAATACTTTCGGTGGTAGGAAATCCACAGTTGTTTACCGATAATCCTAAATTCTTTTACCGATTTTATGCAGCAATAAAAGATTGGGCAAGTCCAAACCCTATGTTTCCCATACGCAGTACGACGGATGCTTTCAAGGCAGGTATACAATTAGTTGTTCAAAATAATAAGGAGGTTCAAATCCTGCTTAATGACAGGTCGGTCGACTTCAAAAGAGTCTGGGACAAACCCATCTTAACCGAGCGTCATCTAGTTTATTTCCGGGACAATCCCTTAGCAAGACAAACACAGTGGTTTCAACTTTTGACAGTACAGCTAGCGAACATTAAAGCCTATTTTAAGCAATATATTGGTTATTTACCTATTCTTAAATACCCAAAATACGGAACACCAGCAGCTGCGCGTAACAGAACCTTAAACATCAAACAATTGATCATCAGTGCTGCAAAAGGCGATATGGCCAGCCTTGATATAGCAGTCAATTGTTTGGATCAATTTCTTGACGAGAACATCCATGAATCTGACAAGGACATTGCTGGTTTTTACATTCGTCGTTATCTCAACCAAATCTATTTTGATAAAGGGGACGGTTGGCGGCTAACGCTAACTAGCTGGTTGTACCGGCAAATCCGGATTAGTAAAAAGTACCAAAACAGAAAGTCTTTGAAATGGATTTATGGAACTACTGGTGGCGACTCCATTACGCCTGTTAGCAATCAACTTTACCAATACCGGATCGCGGTAAAAGTTGTAGGTTTTGGGGTTGGCTATTTTATAAAAGGGGGGTACTATCGCGGCGAGGTGACGATCCGTTGCAAACAATGGGAAGAACTTGGAGCAAAAGATCCAAAAGGTAAAAGGGAAGCTGAGCTTAAAATCCAAATGGGAGAGTTGGGCGGGGGATATGTTAAAAGCATCAACTTCGGACAATCATTTGGAGGCGTAGCTGAGAGTGATATTTTATGGATGCCAAAAGACTTTGAGGGGCTTATTTCGGTGCTTAAGTTTGATGGCGAAGTAGGCATAGATCTCGTCTCCATCCGAAAAAAGCTAGGCATTAGCGGTGCTTATTCCGGCACCATCGGCCTTATGGAAATTGTAGGCAATGCCAATCTGCCTCCGCTCATGTTTGGTATCTATAGTTTAGGTCCCACGGTTGGAGGCATAGAACCCGAAATTGACAGGGAGTCAGGGATCAAAGACCTCTTGGGCCCTGAGGTGGCTGGTTCGGTTGTCGTAGGTAGCATTTGGCAAAATGGCCCATTACCGGCCCCGAAGGACGTTCTCAAATATGGCAATGAAAAAGCTGTCTTGGAAAAGACATATATCAGCGATGAAAAAGCACATTTCAAACACGACAGCGCTGTATTGACAATAGGCGCAATCAATTTGCTCAGAAAGCTCTGTGCAAATGAAATGGCGATAATCACGTCACCTAGTACTACTATCATCATTACCGGTCACACCGATCGTTCCGGCAAGGATGAATACAACAAAACCTTATCGCAGAATCGCGCAGAAAACGTAAAACAAAAGCTCCTGGACATTTGTGGTGATAAATACAAGCCAATCAATGCAAGCAAAGTTTTTTATGAGGGTGAAAAAGAAGCGGTTAAGTATGCGGCAGCAATGAAGACCCAAGGGACAAAGGCACCGGAGTATGATCCAAGGTTTCGCAAAGTTGAAATCACAATTAACGGAAAACTTGTATTGACACTGATTTCAGACTAGATTTTAGTGCAAACAATAATTATCAGGCCCGTTAAGCGGTATTATAACAAACATGAAAGAAAATGCTGACTACACTTATGATGTTTTTATCAGCCATCCTGCAAAAGTTCGTGAATTTGTGACATTGCCGGTTAATGACCTTGTTGATGCAGGTCTAAAAGTTTGGTTTGACCAATGGAATATAAAAGTTGGCGTTTCACTGGCACCAGCAATCTACCAGGCAATCAAAGAATCCTGGTTTCTTTTGATTGTGATGTCTCCCTATTATCTTCAATCTATATAGACGAGCCAGGTGTTGAGATACGCTTTAGCAGAGGAAATACAACATAAAGGCGTGGGGCTGATACCTGTCCTGTATAGAGATTGTGAAATACCAGAACTGTTACGGACATAGCAATGGATCGACTTTCAGGATCAAACACAATACAGAATTATTCTCACTGGCGTTTAAGTGACCTATATGGTTTGACATACAGGTCAATGTTCCTACAATCGAATCAGAAACACCAAAGCCTGGCGGACGAGTACAGAAACTGGATCGAAATACAATCAGATTTAAAAAAGCATTAAAGGACGCGGTAGATGCGTTTTAATAAAACCTGAAACTGATAGAATAGAATCCTGTAAATGCGAGGAGGAAATTATAGAAAAGGATGTGTGTTTTATTATAATGCCTTTTTCAGTTGAGTCGTTAAATAGCGTATATGTAGACTTTGTAAGGCAAACTTTGACGGATAATTGTAACCTACGTTCAGAGCGTGGCGATGATCTTTTGGCTCTGATGCAGTCATGGACGACATACCTAAAAGCATAAGAAAAGCAGGAATAATTATCGCGGCAGGTTGTTTAGTACCGAAATTTCATCTTCGAAAACACCATTGGCATAATGGAGTGATACTACCTTCGATATACCGAAGGTCTATGTAGGGGTGATAGTATGAAAATCATAGAATTGCAGATAATCTTGCGAACCAACCTTTAGTATTTCTACCAACTACGTGGAGAATAGCGGAGGAGAGCCGAACCAGTTATTACTGGATTTAATAATACTTACACAGCTTTCAGCATTAATATCAGCCCTTATTACATAATTGATTATTGCGAATTGTGGTTCGACTATTTCGTTTTAATCAGGTTAGGTCTATCTGAGTAATAGTTTTAGAAACTAGCTAAGATTAATCCTGTGTGCTCTTGCCACAAGTTGATTGATTAATGCAGCGCATTCTTTCATACTTTAGGTTCGAATCCAGTCCTGGGCACTTGTTATTGTTGGAAATA
>DASQMG010000528.1:0-1572 GCA_035645595.1 Flavisolibacter sp.
ACCGGGAAGGAAAATTTAATAGTAAAATAATAGCAGTGGCATCGCCTTTGCCTTTGTCATTACATTAAAAACACTATTATGAAATTAGTAAACGCTATAGAGGGTGGGTTAACAGGAGCAGGCACGCTTAGCCTGTTGCAAGAGGCTTTACATAAGGTTGATCATTCTTCACCACGACCTTTGTTACAACAAGCAGGACTACTTAAAAAACTAAAAAAGAATTCAGGGAAAGGGGGTATGAAATCAACCAAGCTATATATTCGGCTGGCATCAGAGCTGGTGAGCAATGCAGCCCTGTTTGGACTTAGCGGCTTAGGTAAAAAACGCAATGCGGTGTTACGGGGAACCTTACTGGGAGCTGCTGCTGGTTTAGGCTCTGCTTTTTTGGGAGAGGACAAAAAAGAAAAAAACAGTGAGGGAGATTTCGCATCTACCGAACAAGGCATTATAGAGGCGCAACCGGCAAACGCAGAAATCAAGAAGAAAATTATGACCGTAGCCTTATACACAGCCGGTGGATTGATGGCCGGGCTGGCAGTAAAAAAAATCAGGGGCAAAAAAACAAAAAAAGGCCTGAAGCGGTTAGGTAAAAAATTGAAATGGTAAGGCAGGACAAGAGTTCTGCTACCTGTTTTGCCAAAGTATTTCCCGATGGAGCTATATCATCGGGTTTATGCTTTTATAACAGCTCTGCTTCTCCAATGGAAGACTTAAAAATAAATTTGCCATGAGCGTTGCTAAACAGGCAGCGGCCAAAAAAGCAATAACGCTTATAGAACCCGGAATGACGGTAGGATTAGGGACAGGATCTACTGCAGGGTGGGCTATACAAGCAATTGGCAAAAGAGTAAGAGAAGGTTTAAAAATAAAGGCAGTAGCCAGTTCTATTGCATCAGAAACAGAAGCAACAAAGGCTGGGATAGAAATTATTTCATTTGAAAACCTTAGTTCGATTGACATTTATATTGATGGTGCTGATGAAGTTGATGAACAAAAGAATTTAATAAAAGGTGGTGGTGGCGCCCTGCTTCGCGAAAAGATTTTAGCCTGTAACAGCAAAGAGTTTATTGTGATTATTGATGAAACAAAACTGGTTCACCGACTGGGTTCATTTCACCTGCCGGTTGAAATTGTCCCGTTTGCCTCACAGCTTACTATAAAAAACATTGCAAAACTTAACTGCATTACTGCATTAAGAATGAAAGACAACAGACCTTTTACAACGGATAACGAAAACTGGATTGTTGATTGTGCCTTTAACACCATTGCCCACGTAGAAGACTTAAACAGGCAACTACATTTAATACCCGGCGTGGTTGAAACAGGCTTGTTCCCTGCTGCTATGGTTAGTAAAGTAATATCCGGTAGTGATGACGGAAGTGTGCGGCTGCTTTAAAGATTCCCTATAACTTAGCCGCCGTAAAATACCTGCATGAATAATGATTCCTTTAAAGTTTTGTTTCTCGATATCGGCGGAGTACTTCTTAGCAATGGATGGGGCCATGTCTCAAGACAGGCAGCTGCCAAGAAGTTTGGCTTCGATTATGATGCAGTGAATTACCTGCACGAGTT
>DASQMG010000529.1:0-8349 GCA_035645595.1 Flavisolibacter sp.
AGGAAACCGGAACATTGGTAAAGAAACGGCTTTGGCTTTGGCAGATAAATCCGTTGATGTAATCATTACTTACAACGAAAGGATTGAGCAGGCAGAAGAAGCCATACAGGAACTGCAGGCCAGGGGTGTTAAAGCTGAAGCGATCCAACTCAATTTGTCCATAACGGCAAATATCCAACCCTTTCTAGAACGTGTAAACGCCACACTTTTACAGTGGAATAAAAAAGGAGTAGATATTTTAATAAACAATGCAGGAACATTACGGATGGGAACGTTTGACCGGATAACGGAGGACGACCTTGATGCCATCTACCAAACAAATTACAAAAGCATTTTCTTCCTGACACAGCAGCTAATACCTATTCTAAATGAGAATGGCAGGATTGTAAACCTGGGTTCAGGAACAGCAAAAATTGCTTTTGCACCACTGGTTGCCTACGGACCAATCAAAGCAGCACTGCAAAGTTTGACGGTTTACTTAGCAAGCTTTTTAGGGAGCAGGAAGATCACGGTCAATGCAGTAGCGCCGGGTGGACTTGATGATGATTTCAATGCAACGTTATTCAACAACATTTTTCCTGCAGCACGAGAGTACATAAAATCAAATACTGCCGTGGGAAGGATCGGTATGCCTTATGACATCGGTAAAACAATAGCTTTCCTTTGTTCAGAGGAAGCGTCATTTATAAGTGGAGCGGTTATTCCAATTGACGGTGGTTATCATTTGTAAACTTGTTTGCCATTGGAAACAAAGGCTATGGTTGACATTATTTCAAACGTAGCCTTTGTGTTATAAGATAAATCAAGCTGTCAGAAACTGCTACCAACATGGGCTTGCCCATATACCGGCTACTGTTGTGCAAGTATCAGGCGCCGACGGACAACAAATGCCCAACCTTTGCAAAGGCCAATAGACGCTAGATACATTCCAAATTTTAATTTCACAAAAACAGCAAATAAAAAACTCAACCAATAATATGGATTGAGTTTATAAAATATCGTACAAAAGTTTGGGCTGTGTCGCTGGTGGCCTTCCCACCGCGAAGGTCGGGATGGGCCGCTATACCACCACCAACTCATAAAATTTCTCCGGCTGCAGATACTTATTTGCCAACCCCTGCAATTCTTCTGCACTAACTGTTTTTATCGTTTCTATCTGCTTATAAAAAAAGCTTTCATCCAGGTCGTTTAAAATAATATTTTTCCAGCGGTTAATGATGTGGAAAGGCCCGTCAAGGTCGCCCAAAATAGAACCGATCATGTAGTTGCGCACCAGCAACAATTCTTCCGCATCAACAGGCTCATTGCGAAGGATCTCCATTTCTTTATACACTTCCACTATCGCTGCTTCACATACATCCCTGCCGGCTTCGGTACTAATCACCCAGGCACTTTGCTGAACATGATTTTCGAGGTAGCTATGAATGCCATACGTGTACCCTTTCTCTTCCCGGATATTACTCATTAGCCTTGAACCAAAGAAGCCGCCAAATACACTGTTTAAAACCTGGACCTTTAAAAAATCGGGATGGTGCCGGTTAGGAAACGGTGTACCTATGCGGATAGCACCTTGCACCCCATCCGGATCATTGATAACCCTGTATTTTTTTTCAGCCGCCGCCTGCGATTGAATAGCAACGGCAGTGGACGCCTGCATGGGTAAGTCGCCAAAATACTTGTCTAATAAGGCAAAAATGGTTGAGGGCAATTTGCCTGCGGCGAACACTGTGAACTTTCCGGCCTGGTAATATTCTTTATAAAATGCAGCAATTTCTTCTCTTGTTAATGCTTCAAAATCCTCGAAGCGGGTATAGCGGCCGTAGGGATGCTCTTCGCCATACAGGTAAGTATCAATCAGGCGGCCGGCAACAAAATCGCATTTCTTTAAATTCACCCGCAGGCGTTGCTGCATGTTTTGTTTGTAGGTAGCCAGTTCTTCCTCCGGGAAAATGGAATCAGTAATCAACTCTCTTACCACGGGTAGTAATACCTCTAAATGCCTGCTTAAACAGTGCAGTGTGATGGTAGCTGTTTCATTCTGGCAAGACCTGTTTAAATGAGAACCATAATATTCAAAATGCTCATTAAGCTGGAATGCATTTTTGGTGGACGTGCCATTCTTCAGCATAAAGTTGGCAGTGGCAGCCACCAGGGCCTTCTTCTCGAACCAATTGCCGGCATAAAAAACCCATTCGATTACCAACACGTCTTCAGCGCCGGCATTAACCGCGTAAACGTCTGCACCATTGGCCAATGTGGTTTTTTCGTAAGGTTTTAATTTAAGGTCAAATTCGATAGCGTCTTTTATACGTGGCGGTGATGTGCGATCAATTGTTTGTGTCATTTTTTAAATCCTATTTCGTGTTTTTGAGGTTGGTAGGCTTCTTCCCCGATATTATAAATCTCAGCAAGCGTTACCGGCTGATTAAAAGTGCTTTCCAGCTTAATTTTTTGTGCCAGCCTGTTGGCTATTGCTGGCTGCAATGGTTTGAACTCGTACATCCCCAGCAATCTTCCCTTTCGCAAAAGGGCGGCATCCAGTTCTGTTTGCATAATGTTGAAGGTGCAGATAACCGGGATATGCAAGCACTGTCCCAGCAAGCCATCCGAAAGATTGAGCAGGTTGGAGATAGCGCTGCTGTCGCTGCCGGTTCGCTTGCTGATAACATTGTCCGCATCTTCTAAAACCAAAATGCTTTCTTCCTGGTCCATTAAAAAACTAATAAACTCCGGTGATGAAATATGAGAGGCCATGTACGGCGGAAAATAAATCATCCGTTTGGTAATTTGGTTGGCTAAGTACCGGATATAAGTGGTTTTGCCGGTACCGGGCTTGCCATGCAGTAAAACCAGCCCGTGACTTTTGGGCTTTTGCAGCTTTTCAACTATGCGGCTGCTGATCGGATAAAAGTCTTCGTTGTAATGGTCTTCAATATCAACTTTATCGCCAATATGCTTAAACTCCTTTAAGTGAAAATGCCCGTGAACGGTTGTGATGAAACTGAAAGCCCCTTTGTGGTCTTCTTCTTTTTCTTTTACCAGGGTTTGTAAAAGATCTTCAGTTTTTTGCAAGGCTTCCGCATTGGCAGAAGAAAGATAATATAGCATTGCAGCCATGCTTTCATAATCGTTGCGATAGCGAATCCAGATATCTTTTTCTAAAAACCAAACCCTTGTTTTTTGCTTGTATTTAGCCTCTTTCTTAATGAACTCCTGTTCCGTATAATCATCTTTCCAACGTTGCGGAAACAGTATATTCAACTCTTTTTCCAACAGGGCAAACTCTATCCTGAAAAAGGCTTTTTTATTAGGCACCGTACCGTTCTCATGAAAGAAATAAGCTGCCACTTTTACATCGTCGTCTGTGTCGTATACCCCCGACAGGTGGTTACTTAGATCTTCATCTTCTTCGTTGAAAAACATGCTAATTACTGGTTTTGGCGTAGTAATACATGGTACTGCTGTTCTCCTCTCTGAAAATTTCCTTGCTCAGCGCCTGTATATCTTCCACTGTTACTTTATTGTAACGGTCTAATTCTGTATTCATCAAGGCTGCGTCACCCAGCAACTCGTAAAGGGCTAAACTGTTGGCCCGGTTCATTACGCTCATGTCCTCAAAGGCAATAGTGCTTTCGGTCTTGTTTTTTACTTTTTCCAGTTCGGCTTCCGAAATTGCTTCAGCTTTCATTTTCGTAAGTTCCTCCTCTACCGCTTTTTCAGCGTCTTCCATTTTTGTGCCTTTTACCAGTTTGCCTTCAATAGTTAGCAGCCCTGCATCAATAGTTCCAAAATGATAACATTCAATATTGCTGAACAGCTTTTTTTCTTTTACCAGTGCCTGGTATAAACGCGAAGAGCCCCCACCACTTAATACTTCTGTTATTAAATCGGATACATAATACCGGTGGTCCATGCGGTTATAAATATGCCAGGTTTTATAAAAGGCGTCTAAGGGCACTGCTGCATACACCTCTAATTTTTTAGCCACATTCTGGGTTGGCTCGGCGGGCAACTGCCGGTTGTATTTTTCACCGCTTTCAATTGGGCCAAACCATTTTTCTGAAAGCGCTTTCACTTGTTCTGTCGTTACATTTCCTGCTACTACCAGTATGGCATTCACCGGCCGGTAGTGTTTAAAAAAGAAATCTTTTACATCTTGCAAACTGGCGTTCTCAATATGCGAAAGCTCCTTGCCGATGGTCATCCATTTGTACGGATGTACATCAAAGGCAAGGGCACGGAGCTTTAACCAAACATCGCCGTACGGTTTGTTGAGATAATGCTCTTTAAATTCCTCCATCACTACTTTGCGCTGCACTTCCAAACTAGCCTCGCTAAAGCCAAGCGACAGCATCCTGTCGCTCTCCAGCCAAAAAGCCGTTTCCAGATTATCCGAAGGAAGTTGTATATAGTAGTTGGTTAAATCATTTGTAGTGTAGGCATTATTTTCGCCACCTGCCATTTGTAACGGCTCATCATACACAGGAACATTGATGGAGCCGCCAAACATCAGGTGTTCAAAAAGGTGTGCAAACCCCGTACGGTTCGGATCTTCATCCCTGGCGCCCACATCATATAATACATTTACTACTGCCATTGGGGTTGATGTATCCTGGTGCACAATTACTTTTAATCCATTTGCTAACGTAAACCGTTCGAAGTTGACCACTGCTTATTTGATTTTATATGATTTTACACAAACCTTGTTTATACAAGGGCTGTAAATGTAAGATGAAGACAGGAGACAGAAGTCAGGAGAAGACCAGAATGATAAGCCCAATGGAACCGGATGCTGCTGCCAGGTTAGCTGGATTTACAAACAACTAAAGGGAATTGTGGTTAACGATCCTGATTAATTATTAGTATTATGTTATGTAAAAGTGACTTTGCGTAAGAGATACCTGCCTCCCGCCAGGGAAAAAGGGAATCCTTTTAGGCCGTGCTTCGACAGGGGTCGGCATGACAAAAGGCAAAAAAGATTGCAGTGCATAGCCCGTCCTTGCAGCAAACTAAGTGTAAGGTGGCAAAAGGGGCATAACCGTACAAACACAAAAATCGGCAAAGAGCACGTCCAAATCATTCATTTCACCACATTCAGCTTAGTGCATATACAGGCTGCAATTCTTCTGACCCTTTACTGAATTGACTACTTCTGCCTCCCGTGTTCTGTCTACCCGGCTCCCTATTTATTTTTTAGGATGTTCTTCACTTTAAAAGTAAAATCCATTAGCCGCCCGCCACGCTGTATAATTAATTTAATGTTCCCGCCGGGTTCTTGCATAGCGGTCTTATACTGCGTCATGTTTTGCGAAAAATTTCTATTTACAGCTACTACCACATCTTCTTCCAGCAGACCGGCTTTTTCGGCCGGGGAATCCTTGGCGACATCGCCAATAAGTATGAGGCCATTTACATAATAAAGCTCAATACCTGAATAGGAATAGTCAAACCCGTCATGATAATGCGAGTTGGGCTTCAGGTGGAAATCCTTTGCCTCATAATTAATAATTACATTAAAACGGCGCAGCAGGTCGTTACCGATCAAGCCGCCAAGATGCGGGTAGGCGGTAACATTATTTACGTCTTCAAAAATATTTACCGGTACATTCCGGAACTTGTAAGGCCCCAGCTTTATTTCTTTAATGGTAGTAAGAAACATATCTATTTTCCCCCCGAGCCCCTCAGCTTCTTTTACGTACAGCTTGCGGTTCTTTCGCAAAAAGGCGCTGTCTTTTATAAACTCAGTACTCAATAACAGGTTCAGGCCGGCCCCCATATCAATTAAAAAGCGGCCGTCAATAGTTACCTCGTCTTTTACCCTGGCTGCCTGTACTGGCAGAGTGGTTATGGCAGGCTTTAAAAGAAAGCCACCGCGGGGATATTTCAATGTGCCCTTAGTCCAGAACTCAATTTTGGTGCTGTCGTAATCAATTTTTAAAATGTAGCGCTTAAAAACGGAGTAGCCAATTATACCATCTATGCGTTCGCCATAAACCGATGTTAAAAGAGCATAGTCGCTAATATGAAAATTAAGGCTGTCGATGGTAAGCCCCGGCAAATGCAGTTTGCGGTTATTTAAAAAACTCACATTTCTTATGCCGCCTATACCGCGAATGGTACGGGTAGATGGACTACCCTTTATACCAAAAAAGTTTGCGGTAGTTGAGTCCAGGGAAATGCCACCACTACCAGTGTCTAATATAAAACTAAGGGTGTCCTTAAACGTATCGAACTGTCCTTGCAAAAGGATAACGCCCCCGGTAAGTTGTATAAATCCAAATTTTGTAATGAACCGCGAGGGTTCGATAAATTCTTCCTGGGCAGAAGAAGTCTTTAGGATAATAAATAATGATATAATGGAAAAAAATTTCTTCACAACAGCAACAGCTAAGCTAAAAAAGGGTTCCTTTAATTAAACACATTGTATAGCGTTTTTAAAAATAGGACAAGGTTAGCGTATAGAAAAACCATTTGTATTTTATTGCGTTTACCCCGGTGTACCTTTGCGCCGCTATGAATTTTTCTACCTTATACAGCAAAGCCCTTCGCTCCGAATTTCTCCAAATTGAAGAAGGCATGTTTTTGTTTCAGCATGCACCACTTACGGACTTAATGTATGTAGCCGATGAATTAAGAAAGAAAAAAGTGCCGCATGGAAAAGTAACCTGGCAGATTGACCGTAATGTGAATACCACGAATGTATGTATTGCCAACTGTAAGTTTTGCAATTTTTACCGCATACCCGGCCATCCCGAGGCTTATATAACCGATATGTCGACTTACCGGAAGAAGATTGAAGAAACCATAAAGTATGGTGGTGACCAGTTGTTGTTACAGGGCGGCCACCACCCCGGCCTGGGATTGGATTTTTACACAGAAACTTTTCGTGCCATTAAACAGGAATATCCAGCTATAAAACTTCATACGCTGGGGCCGCCTGAAGTAGCACACATTTGCAAGCTGGAAAAAAAGAGCCACCACGAAGTATTGAAGGCCCTAAAAGAAGCCGGAATGGACTCATTGCCCGGGGCCGGCGCTGAGATTTTAGTTGATCGTGTACGAAGATTAATTTCCAAAGGAAAATGCGGCGCCGATGAATGGCTGGCTATTATGCACGAGGCGCATAAACTGAACATTACCACTTCTGCTACTATGATGTTTGGCCACGTAGAAACAGTGCAGGAACGCTTTGAACATTTGGTTAAGATCAGGGAAGTGCAGGCAAAAAAACCAGAAACCGCAAAAGGCTTTCTGGCCTTTATTCCGTGGACGTTTCAGGATGTGGATACCCTGCTGGCAAAGATTCGTGGTGTACAAAACTTAACCACGCCTGAAGAATACATTCGCATGATCGCCATCAGCCGTATTATGTTGCCGAATATAAATAATATACAGGCCTCGTGGCTTACAGTTGGTAAGCAAACTGCCCAACTTTGTTTACATGCCGGCGCTAACGATTTTGGTTCTATCATGCTGGAAGAAAATGTAGTAAGTGCTGCGGGTGCACCGCATCGTTTTACCTATAGATCAATTCAGGAGGCTATTAAAGAGGGGGGCTTTGAACCACAGTTGCGTAACCAGCAATATGAGTGGAGAAAGATACCGGAAATGATTGAGGAGCAGGTTGTGGATTATTAAAACCTTTTTGTAATGTATGAATGTAAAACTCCTTTTGGCTTTGCTTTTACTGATTACCGGTACATGTGTTGCTCAGGATTACATTGGTGATACGCGTAAGAAGGTGAGGAAAAATTTGGAAAAATACATCCAAAGCACAAACGTATCATCTAAGATATATGAAACTGATTCAAGCCTTGTACTACTACTTGATGACCCGAACTACAAGCCTGTAGACTTTGTTTATTTGTTTGACAAAGACGATCAATGTATAGCTGAACTTCGCTCAGGCTGTGACACTTGCATAATTAAGTTTATGGAAGATGCCCTGGATAGAACAACTTACCAATGGAAGCAAATCAGCCCAGCCAAATTTATTTCTAATTACCGCTACCGGCTCTCTATGGAGTTATTAGGTATTGAGAAAGGGAGTTTACTTGCAGTGAGAAAACTAAATTTAAGCCGTGGCGCCTATTTACGGTTACGAAATGCAAAAAAGGAAGAATTTTAATTTTGTTTGAAGCTTAATTTAAAAATTGGAACCCAGCGTCTCAATTTTTCAAACAATTCAATAAATGCAGTCTTCCTTTCAAAACGTGCTAAAACTGAATTTGCCTCCACTGTGTACAAAAATGTAAGCGTAGGCTGTATTTATAAGGCAGATGCTAAAGCGATTTTAGAAGCATGGGAAGTGATTATAAAAACAGTTTGGTACCGATTGATGATTTTATA
>DASQMG010000530.1:0-2013 GCA_035645595.1 Flavisolibacter sp.
TCCTCCGGTTTTTTTTGCGATACATTAAATGGTGGCCATAGCCGTTTTATTTCGGTTGACTCTAAAATAGAGGCCATTAACTCTGTGGCTGTCTGCTGAAAGGAAATGGCATATGCATTTCGTACGAAGTTTTGCTTCTGACGGCCATCGCTATTGTTAGTAAAATGGCTGTTTACACGGGAGCGGATATTTTTAGCCTTACCCACATAAATCACCTTTCCTTTTTGGTCGTGAAAATAATAGATGCCCGGTGTTTTAGGCAGGGCATCAAAATGGGCTTTGGGAACATTCGGTGGCAAAACGGCTTCTTTAGAATTGCGGTTTAAGGCTGTTTCAATGGCACCTTTCTCATCCCCATCTAATAGTTTTTTAAAAAGTGTTACGGTGGCCGCAGCATCACCACCCGCACGGTGACGGTCGGCCAGTTCAATGCCTAAAGAATGACAAAGATTGCCTAAGCTGTAAGATGGAAAGCCAGGGAAAATTTGCCGCGCAAGCCGCACCGTGCAGAGTTTTTTGGCTGTAAAGGAGTAGCCGTAAAAGTCAAGATGACTTTTAATGAAAGAGTAATCGAAATTGACATTATGCGCAACAAAAATATTTCCGTGCAGGATGGTAAATACTTTTTCTGCTATTTCTTCAAAAGCCGGTGCTTCGTCCACCATTTCATTTGTGATACCGGTAAACGCCTGGATATATTTTGGAATTACTTTGCCGGGATTTACTAAAGAGTCAAACTGCTCGATCACTTTTTCCCCATCAAAAATTTTAATGGAAATTTCGGTAATGCCATTGGCCGCTGCGTAACCTCCTGTCGTTTCAATATCTACAATTGCATACATGAAAGAAAAGTTGGCAGTTGGCAGTTGACAGGTAGTAGTTTCGGGTCGTTTGCGATTGAAAGCGCATCTTTGAATTCTTATACCCGGACTGCAAATTGCAAACTGAAAACTGTAAATTGAAAAGGACGTCGAAGGTCTAATTTTTTTAGCAATGAACCAACCGATTGGCAAATTTTTATCATTTCAAAACCGGCTTGAGAAAGTATACCGGCATATCAGCAAACAAGCCCGGCGACAAGGCATCAGCTGCTACCGTATTTATGATCATGATCTGCCGGAAGCGCCTTTTATTATTGAAGTATATGCAGATAAAATTTACGTAGCCGAATATAAACGCAGGCATAATCTATCGGAAGGCGATTATGAGCAGTGGATGGAAGAATGCCTGAAAATTATAGGCAACATAACTGGTATTGCTGAGCAAAACATTTTTTTAAAGCTGCGCCAGCGAAAAGAAGGGCGGCTGGGGCAATATCAAAAAGTGGCCGAAGAAAAAACGGAGTTTGTAGTGGAGGAGGGAGGGTTAAAATTTATAGTTAACCTTAGCGATTATCTGGACACCGGTTTATTTCTCGACCACCGTACAACCCGTCAGATGGTGAAGGAGGAAAGCAAGGAAAAGCGGGTGCTGAACCTGTTTTGCTATACAGGTTCTTTTTCCATGTACGCGATTGCCGGTGGTGCAGGCGAAGTGGTTTCCGTTGACCTTTCAAAAACCTATCTCACCTGGGTTAACAGAAATAAGGAGCTTAATTTTCCAGGGTTTACAAAGCATCAAACTATTCATGCCGATGTTTTGCAATACCTGAAAAAACTGTCCCCTGAAAGCTTCGACCTGATTATAATGGACCCCCCCACTTTTAGCAACAGCAAAAGAATGGATGCTCTTCTTGATATTCAGCGGGACCATGTTTACCTGATAAACGATTGCCTGAAGGCATTAGCGAAAAACGGTAAGCTATATTTCAGCACCAACTATACGAAATTCGGGCTGCATTCAAAAAATATTAAATCAACAAACATCAGGGACATTACCAAAGCAACCATACCGTTTGACTTTGCTGGCAAGCTGGCCCGGCAATGCTTTCTTATCACCAAATAAAAACGCCTCCCACTTATGGCGGGAGACGTTTCTTCTCATGTGCAAACCTCCAACTATAGTAACAGTTTG
>DASQMG010000531.1:0-2380 GCA_035645595.1 Flavisolibacter sp.
GTTCCAGGTGGGGCAGAAGCTTTTTATCTAATGGTTTGCTATGGTATATTGAATAGTTTCCCTGTACGGTTTTGTTTGCATACAGAAGTACCGGGTTTAGCATAAATATTACTAAAAGACCCAAAAGAAATAGTCCGGTAAATAGCAGGCGGAATGTCCACCATTTTAATCGCTTTCTCATAGAAAGAGGGCTTTGTTAAGGTAGCATACAGCATTTGTATTTACGCTAAAATATTCTACCCGATTTCCAAAAAAATCTTTTTACCCGTTGATTATGTAACACATACCTGATTAAACAAAAGTTTTAAAACCTTCGCAAATACAGTCTTAGCTTCAACTTACACCTTCTCCACCTGCCCGCACAGAAAACTTTCATCCTTACTTTCAAGCGACGAACTGCCCATTAAAAACTCATCCACCTTTCTTGCACATTCCCGACCCTCACTGATAGCCCAAACCACCAACGATTGTCCGCGACGCATATCACCCGCCGTAAAAATTTTGGAAATGTTTGTTTGATAATTTTTCTCCGTTGCCCTTACATTGCCCCTTTCATCTTTTTCTACGCCTAACTCATTCAGCAACCCGTCGTGTTGCGGATGCACAAAGCCCATTGCAAGCAAAGCTAATTCACACGGTATCTCTCTTTCCGAATGTGCTATTTCCACAAACTGCGCCGCCCTTCCGTCAACAATTTTCCATTCAAGGTCAACCACTTTTAATGCTTTTAAATTTCCGGCATCATCACCAATAAACTCTTTGGTAGCAATGGCCCAGTGCCGCTCTGTGCCCTCTTCATGCGAGGAAGTGATTTTCAATGTCATTGGGTAAGTTGGCCATGGCATGTGCTGCGTTCTTTCAGCAGAAGGTTTCGGAAGTAATTCAAACTGTGTAATTGTTTTGGCGCCGTGCCTGTTAGATGTTCCTACGCAGTCGCTTCCCGTATCACCACCGCCGATCACCACTACAGATTTATCGGTGGCAAACAGGTCTTCTCCTTTTATATCCTTGCGGCTGACTCTTTGATTTTGCTGCTTCAAAAAATCCATAGCAAAATAGATTCCTTTCAACTCTCTTCCCGGCACGTCTAAATTCCTTGGAATGGTAGCACCACCCGCCAATACAATGGCATTAAACTCCCGCAGCAGATCATTAATGCTAACGGTAACTCCAACATTAGCATTGCACTTAAAAACAACGCCTTCTTCTTTCATTAAATTTATCCGGCGGTCAATTACCCATTTTTCCAGTTTAAAATCAGGAATACCGTAACGCAATAACCCACCCGGTGCATCATCCCGTTCAAACACGGTAACAGTATGGCCTGCGTAATTTAATTGAGCTGCAGCCGCCATACCTGCCGGGCCGGAACCTATCACCGCTATTTTTTTACCTGTTCGCAACGATGGTTTACGGGCTTTCACCAATCCTTTGTCGAAGGCGATCTCTATAATGTGTTTTTCTATTTCTTCAATGGTTATGGCCGGCTGGTTGATGCCCAACACGCAGGCACTCTCACACGGCGCCGGGCAAATCCGTCCTGTAAATTCAGGAAAATTATTTGTGGAGGAAAGCACCTCGTAAGCCTCCTTCCAATCTTCCCGGTATACGGCATCATTGAACTCCGGAATCAGGTTTCCCAGCGGACAACCATTATGGCAAAACGGAACACCGCAATCCATACAACGTGCCGACTGCTGGTTTAATTTTTCATCTGCATACCGCAGCACAAACTCGTTGTAATCATGTATGCGTTCCGCCACCGGCCGCTTATGCGGCAGTTCTCTCGTGTATTCTAAAAACCCGGTTACCTTACCCATTACTGTTATGGTTTTTGATTGATGATTTTTATTTTTTGGCGTACCGGCGAAGCACCGTCGGGCTATCCGCTGCCATCTTTTTGGGAGGCCAAAAAGGATTTCCGCTTCTATCCCTCACGCAAACAGCCCGCCCATCCCGGCCGTCCCAGTAGGACGGCGATCCTGTCATAGACCCATGCTTTGCGACAACTCCTTTGTCTTTCAACCCTTTTAAAAGCAGTAGGACATCGTTCCGCTTTTGTAATATTCCTCCCATCCTAACGGCAAGGGGTTTTAGCAGCGTCTTGTGGTAAAGAACTGGTTGTATTGGGGAGGGCCGCCCTCAATGAAAATTCCTTTCCACTGCCTTCATCTTTTGCTCCTGCAGCACCCTTTTATAATCTCTTGGAAACACTTTTACAAAAGCCTTTACCTGGGCCTCGAAATCAGCTAAAATAAACTTAGCTACTGTGCTTCCTGTATTCGTTAAATGGTCCGTGATCATTTTTTTCAATTCATCCGCATCATCGTAAGTCACCGGGTCAAGATCAACCATTTCTGTATTGCACATCGTAGCAAAA
>DASQMG010000532.1:0-5393 GCA_035645595.1 Flavisolibacter sp.
TCACCATTGTAAGAAAAAAAGCCAAGGCGATCGATTTTGCTGACGACAATATCAGGCCTCACTTCTTCCATTAAATATTTTAATTCCTCCATCGAAGTTTTGTTTACATTAAAATATTTAAAAAGATACGGACGACCAAGATTTGTAGGATGTGTTGTGCTCTTGCTTAAAGGATATTGTTGTAAAAGCCAGTACCCAATATGATAGTCTGCAAAAAAAATCTTCTTCTTATCCAGGCCCAGTCTTTTTAATTCATTCACAATTTGAAAGCTGGGCCGGTAGTGGACGGTTCCCGTTTCAGCATAACTCTTTACTACGCGGTAATATTCAATAAGGCTTTCAACACTAATTAAGATAACAACAAGCGCCAGGTACCTTAAATGTACTGCTACTTCCCTCTTGGAAATAATTGCAGCCAGCAGAATAAAAACAAAAGGAAAAATCAGAATAAGGTAGTGCCCGTTGACAATGCCGCTTGAAAAAAACGTGTAAACTGTTCCCAGCAAAACGGCACTGGCTATACTAATAAGTTCATTGTTACCCGGGCTACTTTTTTTCATTGCCAGGAAAGACAATAGCAACGCCGGAGAAATGATCCACCAGGTTTTTGCAATTTTTTGAAGGAGGGTATATTGCTGTGCATGGCCATATTCTAGCGGAGCAAGGAAAACAGAATTAATAAAAATATCTGCTTGCTGTTGCGCTAAAAATGGAATGCTTATTAAATAAAAGGGCAGTAGTAAACCAAAGCCAAGGAGAAGATTTGATGTAAATAATTCTTTCCGGGAACTGCTTTTCCAGTTTAACAATAGATAACTAATTATCAGGGCTACAACGGCGTAGGCATAACTTAGTTTACATAAAAGAGCACATCCAAAAAATAACCCGGCAATCAAAAAATAAAAACCATTTCTGCGTTCCTGAAGAAGAAAGAGGCCGGGTAAAAAAAATAGTACAGCAAGGTGTTCAGACATCAAGCCCTGTAAGTTTCCTATTTCGCTACTAAAAATTATATAAAGCAATGCGATAAAAAGCCCGTTATGCAGGCCACCTTTTTTCGCGATTTTAACCAGGAAAATTGCCGATATAAAAACAACCAACACACCGAAAAAACGTATGGCAATAAATGAGTGAGGAAACAAAGTTTCAATGGCTCCAAAAATATAAAAGAGTAAAGGTGGCTTCAGGTCCCATAAGTGAACATACGGTAAATGGCCATCCGCGATACTTTGGCCCATCAATATAAATGTGCTCTCATCCCGGTCGGTATAATCTCTAAAAAAAAATGGCAGGCGAATAAACAACGTTGTAAGAAACAGGAACAATACAGTTGGCCCTGCCGGATAACGACTTAACAGAAAGTTTTTAAACATCATTGTCGCAAATTTGAAAGGGGAACTCAATCCTGCATCGGCCGCCGAAGATAGATTACGAAACTAAAATGAAGATTTGTCCAAATGCAATTGTCAGTGTAAAATGGCCCGAGTCTTAATCAGAACCCGGAAGAATACGGGGCCACCAAAACATCCTGGCACCACAGTGTTCGTGCGGTACACAGGCGCCATAGAAAGAGGTGAAAGGGTGCTGCCATCATCCCGATCAAAGCTATCAAACGCTCCCTAACTGCTTTAACATTTAGCTTATTCTTTTCCCTATAATTTAGCTGCTTCCCTATTTTTGCACGTCTGCCACGAAAAGCAGTTTTATTAAAAGACCTACCTCCTTTATGAACTTCAGAAAAGTAAACAACATTACCGGTTGGGTAGTGTGTGCTATCGCCTCGCTTGTTTATATTTTAACGGCTGAAAAAAGCGGCTCTTTCTGGGATACCGGCGAGTTTGTGGCCGCCGCTTATAAAGTGCAAATGCCTCACCCGCCAGGAGCTCCATTGTTTGTTTTAATAGGGCGTTTCTTTATCATTTTATTTGGTGGCGGTGGCGACATGGCGGCGAAAGCAGTTAATATCATGAACGCTTTAGCCAGCGGCTTTACCGTTTTGTTTCTTTTTTGGAGTATTACGCATTTTGCCCGTAAGCTTACAACAGGCTTTGTTCAGGAACCCGACAACGGGCAGGTTTTTACTATCATGGGGGCCGGTATCATTGGTGCTCTTGCCTATACATTCTCAGATTCGTTTTGGTACAGCGCTGTTGAAGGTGAAGTATATGCCTTCTCGTCTTTCTTCACTGCCCTTGCTTTTTGGGCGATGCTTAAGTGGGAAAGAGCAGATGAAGCGGCCGGTAAAGATGCAACGCTTCAGGCACGTGCCGACCGTTGGATTGTCTTTATCTTTTTCTCTATGGGTCTCTCCATCGGTGTGCACCTTTTAGGTTTGCTTACCATTCCAGCTATCGTGATGATTTATTATTTCCGCAGGTACAATTATACACGTTGGGGTGCTATCTGGGCTTTTTTAATTGGATGTGCAATTACCGGTTTAGTTCAGGTAATGGTCATACAGTGGTCAGTAAAAATTGCCGGACGTTTTGATATTTTATTTGTCAATTCTTTCGGTCTGCCTTTCTTCTCAGGCTTCATCTTTTTCTTTTTGCTATTGGCTGCGCTTCTCTGGGGTGGTTTGTATTACGCCAACAAAAAGAATTTGCCGCTAATGCGTTTAGGTGTTTGGTGTTTGATTTTCATGATGTTGGGCTACTCATCTTACGTAACGCCTTTAGAGCGATCAAACGCCAACACGGCTATTGACATGAACAATGTCGATAATCCCATGAACCTGGTATATTATTTAGGCCGTGATCAATACGGTTCGCAGCCGATTTTTATGGGGCCGCATTTTGCCGCACAGCCTACGGGTATTACCAAAAAAACTGTTTACTCAAAGGGTAAGAACCCGGAAACCGGCAAAGGTGAATACATAAGCTACGAAGGCCCAAGCCCTGATTATGAATATGCCAGCAAAGACATTCAACTCTTCCCCCGTATTTGGGATGGCAACGATCCTAACCACGCAAATTTTTATATACAATGGCTGAACATGAATACCATCGCCGCAAGGAAGCCGGCAATGGTAATGGGAATTTCAGAAGAAGGCGTGCAGGTAATGGAAGAGGGGCAAACACAATACACCTATCCATTGTCCAATGAATATGCTCCCCGGGTACAGCGCGGGCAGGTGGTTCAGCCCGGGCAACCCATTGCAGTGCAGGTGCCAAAAGTTCAAAACAATATTGAATGGTTTTTCACGTACCAGATGGGCTTTATGTACTGGCGTTATTTCATGTGGAATTTTGCCGGTAAGCAAAATGATGTGCAGGGCTTTGGTAATGTGCGTGACGGGAATTGGATGACCGGTATTTCACTTTTAGACAACCTGCGGTTGGGCGACCAAAATAAAATGCCGGATAGTTTGAAATCAAGCAAAGCGAACAACGATTTATTTTTACTGCCATTTATTCTTGGGATTGCAGGTTGTGTGTATCAGTTTTTCAAAGCCAGGAAAGACTGGATCATTACGTTTCTTCTTTTCTTCTTTACCGGCATCGCTATTGTAGTTTATTTAAACCAGGCCGGTGGCCAACCCAGGGAGCGGGATTATGCATTTGCCGGGTCTTACTACGCTTTTGCGTTTTGGATTGGCTTATCGGTAGTTGCTTTTGTACGCATGGCCCGCGAGGTAGCTGATAAAGCAAGCCTCATGAATACCTTGATTTATGGAAGTATTGCAACTTTCGTCATTTTGTTTTTAAGTGACATCAATCACTCAAACGGCGGAACATTTACAGCTGCTTTACTGGGTGCGATCTTGTTTGGCATAGTTACTTTGGCTATTACGTTTCTTGTTCGTGCGTTAGGCAGAACCAGTTTAAAAACGGCTGCCCTTACCGCTACCGCGGTTTGTGCTTTGGTTCCGGTGATCATGGCTTCGCAGGAGTGGGACGACCATGACCGCAGCCAAAAATTACTGGCACCTGACCTGGCAAAAGATTATCTGAACAGTTGTCCGAAAAACGCTATCCTGTTTACGTATGGCGATAACGATACCTACCCCTTGTGGTATGCGCAGGAAGTTGAAAATGTGCGTCCTGATATTCGCATCATCAATACCAGTCTTTTGGGGATTGACTGGTACGTGAACCAGCTTCGCTATAAAATAAATGAAAGTGCACCTATTGATATTCTTTGGACGGAAGACCAGGTACGCGGCCTCGCCTACATACAGGTAGAAGATCGCCAGCCGCGGGAAGGCGTGTTTGATCTGTTGGATATTATGAAAAATTCTATCGGCAAAAATCAGCCAAAGATCTCTTTCTTCCCGGCAGTAAAAACAGTTAGCCTACCTGTTGATGTTGCTGCTGCAAAAGCAAACGGTATTGTTACAGCAAAAGACAGCATACTACAACAGGTTGTTTTTGATCTTCCATCAGGAAAAAGTTATTATACCCTCGACCAGCTCACGATGTTAAACGTGGTTGCTGCTAACGCCTGGAAGCGTCCTATCTGTTTTACGTCTCCCGACGCAAGCCTTGGTTTTGGGAGCTACCTTCGGCAGCAGGGGATGATTTTCCAATTAACACCAACAGCTAACTTGACCCGTGGCCGCAGCATGGAGACCGATACCACCGTTAATTTGCTGATGAATGTTTTCCGTTCGGGCAATGCCAACCTGCCTGGGGTTTATTTCGATGAAGAAAATCGCAGGCATTTATTGTCGATACGGTCAGCATACGCTTTAGCTGCGTCAAGTTTGGCAGACGAGGGCCGGAAGCAGGAAGCAGTTAATATCCTTGACAGGGCCGAAAAGCAAATCAGCATTAAAAACATGCCATATGCAATGACCAGCCGTAACGGGCATAACCAAATTGGCATGCTGTATTTAGAAGCAGCCTACAAGGCAGGTTTTACTGATTTGGCGGCAAAAGTAAAAGGTGCTCTTGTTAAAGATTTTAATGACCAGTTAAAGTATTACAGCTATCTGCGTGAGTTTAAGGATGACTACTACTACCCGCTGGCGCAGGAAGAAAAAGAAGCACAGGATTACTTGAATTACATTAAGCAATTTGAAGAACAATACGAAGGTAAGAAGCCGGCCCAGGCCCCGGTTCAGGAACTTCCGGTTAGAATAGATTCAGCCGATACGTCACAACGACGCTGACGAAAAACGAAAAACCTCCCGGATTTGGGAGGTTTTTTGTTTTACTCCGGCCATTGAACAAAACCGCATAATTATTGTAGTTAATGTAGAACGTGAGACGTTTAACGTCAGCTGTGAAACCGGATAGACTTTATATACTAGTTCGCTCCTTTCTCACGTTTCTCTTCTCACCCCTCACGAAATTTTAAAACATGATTGGTTTTCATTTTTCACATTATGATCCCCGGCAAAGCGGCAAGTCCAAATTTGACCAGTTACTGGATTTGTTTACGCAGTTGCT
>DASQMG010000533.1:0-19939 GCA_035645595.1 Flavisolibacter sp.
GTTTTTTGAAGAGGACGGCGAGTTTTTGTTCGAAATAAAGTCAATCAAACAAACCGGGTTAACCCTGGATAAAGCCAACCTGATGCACGCCGGCTGGTTTTTGTTCGAGCTTTATAACGATGATAAATTAGTGGAGAAGAGTAAGTTTTATCTGGCGAGGGAGTTTTAGACTAAAAGAAATAACGAAAATAGCAACGTTCTACTACGCTGTTATTTCTCCTTGACAATGGAGTTGAGTGTCGATATAAATTTCCTGCTGCTTTTCTCCATTTTAGTTCTCCTGGCGCTCTGTTAGCTCCACATGGAATACTTTCCCGAAAGCCTGCTTCAATTTCTCTTTTACTTCTTCCGTATTTATGTCCATGGCCAGTTCCTCACTTATAGATGTGACTTTCTTATTCTGAATCCCACAAGGGATGATACCGTCAAAGTAAGAAAGGTCAGTGTTTACATTCAGTGCAAAACCATGCATGGTAACCCAACGGCTGCATCTCACTCCCATAGCGCAAATTTTGCGCTCCTTACCTTTTATGTCAGCGTCAATCCAAACACCGGTTTCGCCTGCAGAACGACCCCCTTTAATACCAAATTGGGATAGTGTAAGAATAATTACCTCTTCCAACTCTCTTAAATATCTCCCGATATCCGTGTAAAATTTTTCAAGGTCTAAAATAGGATAACCTACAATCTGCCCGGGGCCATGAAAAGTGATATCACCGCCACGGTTGGTTTGATAAAAGTCAATGCCCTTTTCTTTTCGCTGCTCTTCGGTGATTAAAATGTTTTCCATCTTACCACTTTTACCGATGGTGTAAACCGGCGGATGCTCCACGAACAGCAAGTAGTTGGTTGTTGATGCTTGGCGGTTGTCAGTGGTTACGTTATTTGCCAGCGGCCGGCTACCCACTCCCATCTTAACAGCCACGTTCTCCCTCATCAACACATCCTGGTAATCCCACGCGGTTTTGTAATCCACTCTACCCATATCCTGAAACAGCACTATTTGTTTTTCCATGACGTCGCAAAATTAAGCTCCTTTATTTTTGCAGTTATGGCTAACGAGGATATACCGGTAAATGCAGATGAAACAGAAAGCAGCGATGAACTTTATGAGCGGTTTCATTTTTCTATTGACAGGGGCCAGGACCCCTA
Organism: Flavisolibacter sp.; assembly: GCA_035645595.1. Lineage (GTDB taxonomy): Bacteria > Bacteroidota > Bacteroidia > Chitinophagales > Chitinophagaceae > Flavisolibacter. The sequence continues at coordinate 1,153 of DASQMG010000533.1, forward strand.
CCGCATTGATAAGTTCCTGATGGGCCGAATTGAAAACGCCACCCGTAACAAGTTACAGCGGGCTATTAATGCGGGATTAGTTTTAGTAAATGGCAAAGAGGTAAAACAGAATTATAAAATCAAACCGCTCGACCAGATCATTATCTACTCCGATCTCTCACCGGAATCAACCGATGTTGTACCGGAAAACATTCCACTAAATATTGTATTTGAAGATGACGATATTTTAATCATCAACAAACCAGCTGGCATGGTAGTGCATCCCGGCAGTGGCAATTACAATGGCACGTTACTCAACGGCATTGCCTACTACCTGCAACAAAAAAACCCTTCTGTTTCCGAAGAAACCTTACCCCGTTTTGGACTGGTGCACCGTATTGATAAAAATACCAGTGGCTTACTGGTATTGGCGAAAAATGATAAGGCAATGCGCCACCTGGCTAAACAGTTCTACGACCATACGGTAAAACGGGAGTACAACGCACTGGCCTGGGGCGATATGGAAAACGATACGGGAACCATCATTGCACACGTAGGCCGAAACCTGCGCTACCGCAAATTATTTGAAGCCTATCCGGAAGGAGATCACGGTAAAGATGCCACTACACATTACACCGTGTTAGAACGGTTTAATTATGTAACGCTGGTTCGTTGTGTATTGGAGACCGGACGTACCCACCAGATTCGTGTTCACATGAAGTACATTGGCCACCCACTTTTTAATGATGATTTTTATGGCGGCGACAAGATCGTTAAAGGAACTATTTTCAGCAAATACAAACAGTTTGTTGATAATTGTTTTGCCCTTTGCCCCCGGCAGGCTCTACATGCAAAGACATTAGGATTCAAGCATCCAACAACCGGTGAAAACATGTTTTTTGAAACAGAGCTGCCGCAGGATATAGCGCAGGTGATCCTGAAATGGAGAGAGTATTCAAAGACAAGGGGTTAGCTTTATTTTTTCGGAAACAACATGCGATAATCCACTTTAATGGCTCCCTTTGAAATATCATCCAGTTTGCGCTTGTAGAGTTTTCTCTTCAGCAGCGATAAATGGTCAATAAATAATTTGCCTTCTATATGGTCATACTCGTGCAGGATAATACGGGCAGAAATGCCATTAAATGTTCTGGTGTGCCTTTCAAACTTTTCATCCATGTATTCAAGCGTTACTTCCTCTGCCCTGTAAACATCTTCACGAATTTTAGGAATGCTCAAACAACCTTCATTATAAGCCCAGTCGTCACCGGCTTCCTCTACAATATGTGCATTAATGAAAACCTGTTTGATGCCGGGGGCATCGGGATAGGTACTTTCTGCTCTTTCCTCTTCATCCATATTTGTAAAAATCTGCTCGCTATCCATTACAAACAACCGGATGGGCTTATTTATCTGGGGCGCCGCCAAACCCACCCCATTACTGCCATACATTGTTTCCCACATATCTTCAATTAGCTTATCCAAACCAGGATATTCCGGGGTGACGTCTCTGGCAAGTTCCCGTAAAACCGGGTGGCCGTAAGCAACTATTGGAAGAATCATATAAACACGAATTACAAGAATTTTTCAAATTCGGAAAGCGGCAAAGGTAAAGGCTGCCGGTTGGCAACAGCCAATAGTAAACCTTAAAATATTAGCGATGTTCCATGTACTCCTGTAACATGATGGTGGCTGCTATTTCATCTACCAAAGCCTTATTTTGACGTTGCTTTTTTTTCAGGCCCATATCGATCATGGCACGTGAAGCCGTTTTTGATGAATAGCGTTCATCCACTTCTTTTATGGGAATACCCAGAACGTGTTTTTGAAAGGCTTTTATAAAATGCCGGACGAGCGGTGTGGCGTCGGTAGCCGAATCATCGAGGTTTGTAGGCATACCAATGATGACTTCTTCAACTTGTTCCTTTAGAAAATACTCTTTTAAAAAGCCCATCAGTTTTGGTGTTTCCACGGTACACAAACCAGTAGCAATAATCTTTAGTGGATCGGTCACAGCAATGCCTGTTCGCTTTTTTCCGTAGTCTATCGAAAGGATTCTTCCCAATGCCTGGATATTAATTTACAAAAAGGTCGGTAATAACAAAGATGGCAAAAACAACAGACGCAATACCATTGGCTGTCATAAAGGCAAGATTCACTCGCCGCAAATCCGTGGGTTTTACCACCGAATGCTGGTATACCAACATACCGATGAACACCAAAACACCTATCCAATAGAGCCAGCCAAAGCCTCCAAGCTTTCCCGCAGCTACGATAACGCCTGCGCTCAGCAAATGCAACAGTTCCGAAACCCGCAGGGCCTTTGCTTTTCCCAACCAGGCAGGAATTGAATAAAGCCGGTTCGACCTATCAAATTCTTCATCCTGCAAAGCGTAAATAATATCGAAGCCGCTAACCCAGAAAAGCACGGCCAATGAAAACAAAATGGGCAGCCAGTGAAAAACACCTGTAACGGCCAGGTAAGCACCAATGGGAGCAAGCGATAAACCTAAGCCTAAAACCAGGTGGCAAAGCGGCGTAAAACGTTTTGTATAACTATAGCCCAAAACAACGGCCAGGGCAACCGGTGAGAGAAAGAAACAAATACGGTTGATGAAAAACGTAGCCGTGATAAATAAGATACAACTGATGATTGTAAAAGCCAATGCATTTTTTGGCGTAATGATGCCTTGAGGAATTTCACGGATGGCCGTGCGTGGATTGAGTGCATCCCATTTTCTATCGAGGTAGCGGTTAAACGCCATGGCGGCAGATCGGGCCGTGACCATGCAAAGGAGAACAAGAGAGAATCGTACTAAAGCTTCTTCTTTTGTAAATGAGAAATTCAATTGCGCAATAGTTTCGGCTGCTACCTCCGTATGCCATCCTGGAATAACAGATATAGCCATTTCAGTATAGAATAAGCCGATAGAAAACCCGATCAACGCAAAAGGCATGGCGAAGATGGTATGCGAAAATTTTATAAGGGATAAGTAATTCCTGACTACAAGCATAAATTAAAACTGTGCAAAGAAACAGCTGGAATATCTATTAATTGTAATCTCTTACTCAACTTTAAACCTGTTCCTTACCAGCTCCCACAAAACCACCCCCGCTGCCGTAGCCACGTTTAATGAATGTTTCATTCCCAATTGCGGAATCTCTATCACACCATCACACAGGGCTATTGTACTTTGCTCTACGCCTGTTACCTCGTTACCAAATATCACCGCTATTTTTTCATCATCCACAGTAAAAGAACCAAGTTTCCAGCTATCAACCGCCTGCTCCACAGCATAGATACTGTAACCTTCTGACCTTATTTCTTCAAGGGCATCAACAATATTTTTACAATGCTTCCACGTTACTGTTTCATCTGCCCCCAATGCTGTTTTCTTAATTTCTTTATGAGGGGGGAAGGCTGTGTACCCACAGATATAGATACTGTTGAGCAGAAAGGCATCCGCCGTGCGAAAGATGGAACCGACATTATACGCACTTCGAATATTTTCCAGTACCACAATCAGCGGCACCTTGTCCGATTGCCGGAACTCTGCCACTGTCTTGCGGCCTAGTTCGTCCATGCTTAGTTTTCGCATCAATAATCCTTTTGTGGCGCAAATGTAAGCGGGCCTGTAGCGTGGATAAAAAACTATCTCAAAACTCTTTGCCGCTCCTATTTTTGCTCTAATCACCATGAGCAAAGTAAAGCCTATTGACACGCCGCTGATGCAACAGCATAAAGCCATCAAGGATAAATACCCTGATGCCGTTTTGCTTTTTCGGGTGGGCGATTTTTATGAAACTTTTGGTCCTGATGCCATTATTGCTTCGCAGGTTTTAGGCATTACACTCACAAAAAGAAATAACGGCGGCGCAACCGATAATGAGTTGGCCGGCTTTCCATATCATGCGCTCGATACCTACCTGCATAAGCTGGTAAAGGCTGGTTACCGTGTAGCTATCTGCGATCAACTGGAAGACCCAAAGGAAGCCAAGGGAATCGTGAAACGAGGAGTAACGGAAATGGTTACGCCCGGCACAGCCACTAATGACAAGCTGCTTGACTTTAATACCAATAATTTTTTAGCAGCGGTGCATCTTACCGACACTAAATACGGGCTCGCTTTTTTAGATATTTCAACCGGCGAGTTTTTTATCGCCGAAGGCGACAAGGAATATGCTGATAAATTACTCTCGGGCTTTAAGCCTGCAGAAGTTATTTTTCAACGCCACCACCAACGAAAATTTAAAGAAGAATTTGGCTCTAAATTTTACACCTACACTTTAGATGAATGGATATTCAGTCTGCACTATGCCGAAGAAAGTTTGCTAAAACATTTTGACACCCATTCGTTGAAAGGGTACGGCATAGAAGGCGCAGATGCAGGCATTGTTGCGGCGGGGGCTGTGCTTCACTATTTGAAGGAGACGGAGCATCCCAACCTGCAGCATATCACCTCTATTCACAGGTTAGAGCAGGCAGATTTTTTGTGGATGGACCGCTTCACGATTCGGAACCTTGAACTCATTCACAAAAGCAACGAAGGAAGTCAAACCCTACTGGATGTTTTGGATGCCACCGTTACACCGATGGGTGCAAGAATGTTGAAACGATGGATTGTTTTCCCGTTAAAAGACATTCAAAAAATCAATGAACGGTCAGATGCCGTAGAGCATTTTATTCTTCATACAGACCTGCGTAACAAGCTACTGCTCTCTTTACGACAGTGTGGTGATATGGAGCGGTTGGTGTCTAAGATTCCATTAAAAAAAATTAATCCCCGCGAACTGTTGCAATTAGGAAGGGCATTAAAGCAGATTGACAGCATTAAGCAAGCCTGCACAACCAGCGATAATGATTACCTGAAACGATTGGCTGATACGTTGAACCCCTGTCATTACATTTCAGATAAAATATTTCGCAACATCATTGAAAACCCGCCGGCACTGGCAATAAAAGGCAGTTTCATCAACCAGGGAGTGAATGAAGAATTAGATAGCCTTCGGAGCATCTCTCATAACGGGAAACAATACCTTTTACAGCTTCAGCAAAAAGAAAGTGAAACAACAGGCATTTCATCTTTAAAAATTGGTTTCAATAATGTATTCGGGTATTACCTGGAAGTAACCAACTCCCACAAAAGCAAGGTGCCTCCACAATGGATGCGCAAACAAACCCTTGCCAATGCTGAGCGCTATATCACACCTGAATTAAAAGAATACGAAGAAAAAATTACCGGTGCTGAAGAAAAAATAGTAGAAATTGAATTACAGCTTTTTGACTCCCTGTTGAATGAATTGCACGATTTTATTTCACCCATACAGGCTAATGCCCATATAGCAGCAACCCTGGACTGTCTTTGTTGTTTTGCGCACAATGCACTTCAATACAACTATAAGAAACCAACGCTGCATGAGGGAAATGAACTGGAAATAAGAGAAGGCCGTCACCCCGTTATTGAACGTTCGCTGCCACCGTCGGAGCAATACGTTAGCAATGATGTATTGTTAAATAAAGAAGAGCAGCAGATCATTATTTTGACCGGCCCAAACATGAGTGGTAAATCAGCCTTACTAAGACAAACTGCATTGATAACATTGATGGCGCATATGGGGAGTTTTGTTCCGGCAGGGGAAGCCTCTATTTCTTTGACCGATAAAATTTTTACCCGTGTTGGTGCCTCCGATAATTTAAGTGCAGGTGAAAGCACTTTTATGGTGGAAATGAATGAATCGGCCTCTATTATTAATAATGTGTCACCCCGTAGTTTAGTATTGCTTGATGAAATTGGGAGGGGAACTTCTACCTACGATGGTATCTCTATTGCCTGGAGCATGGTAGAACATTTACACAATGCACCGGAGCAACCCAAGGTGTTTTTTGCCACGCATTACCATGAGCTCAATGAGCTTGAAAATAAATTGCCGAGAGTAAAAAACTTTCATGTGACCAATAAAGAAATTGGCAATAAAATAATCTTTCTGCGCAAACTTGCACCGGGCGGCAGTACGCACAGTTTTGGTATCCACGTAGCAAAAATGGCTGGTATGCCTCATAGTTTGGTGAGCAGGGCCAATGAAGTTTTAAAAGGTCTTGAGGCTAAACATGTGGATGGTGGCTTAACCCAAAACATAAAGTCGCTGTCGGCACCTAAACTTCAACTAAGCATTTTTGATGCGCACAGCCAAACTTTTGAGGACATCAGGAAGATGTTGGAAAGTATAGACATTAACCGGCTGACGCCGGTGGAGGCTTTGATGAAGTTGAACGAAATAAAGAACCTGCTCAAATAACAACTATCCATTTACAATAGCATTTTAAAGCTATAATTTACGGTAGTGCTATCACCTTTTCGGTCAGGTGAAGAAAAACGTAATCCTGTATTATCAATTACAAATGCCGTCAGTCTTGCTCATTGCATTGGTTGTTTCTATGCATTTCAAAATCCTTCCTTCGTCGGGATAACAACCAACAGTATTTGTGGTTGGAATTAGATCGAGGATTTAAAGAACAGCTATTTGCCGAATAAAATTACTGAACATAAAAGAGTGAGACGCAACAGATGTTTACTAGTTGCGGTTCGGCTTGGCATATAAAAAACCTATGTTGAAAACCTTATTGCAGTAGAAAAACAGGCTTGCCCCATGCCGCCGTCTAGGGTGACAACGGCAGAAACCAAACCTTTTCGCTGTTATCCCAATCTCCATTGTAATTAATGAACAACTCCTCTCCTTTCTTAATATTACGCACCGCTTTAACGGCAATTACTTCTTTGCGAAAGTACATTTCATATTCGCAATTTGAGCCGTATGCATGATTGTAAACGGGCACTAGGCCAAGGGCCATGGCACACTGGTCTTTCTTTTCGCTCCATTCAAAAATGTAATCATGTAAAAGGGTTTGATCCAGGAGTTTTCTTTCTTCAGCATCCATCACTATCACCGGTGCCAGTTCGATCAGTGTTCCGGCAGCAATGGCATTTTTAGTGAATACGCCGCGACCCATTTTTTTGGTACCGGCAGCATAAACGCCTTTCAATAAAAAACTTAGTTGCTTTTCAGGCATAGAATCAAATTGATGTTAAGATAGGAAGGCTAAAAATAGAACACTAAATTTGGAGCATGAGCTTCGAAACATTGCAACTGGAACTGGAACACATGCTGGAAAAGGGCGACCCCGAGGAAATAGGCCAGTTTTTAGACCAGCAAAATATAAGTGATGTGGCCGAGTTGATCTACTCGGTGCAGGAACATGGTGCTTCCATTGTAATGTATATGTCTATACACCGGGCTTCCGGTGTTTTTAAAATTTTGGAAACGCCTACCCAGCAGGATATTATTCAAAAGCTGCCACCCAGCAAAACGGCCGAACTGTTAAATGAACTTCCGCCTGATGACCGTACTGCCCTCTTGGAAGATTTACCTAGCGGCGTTGTACGGGAGCTGATCAAGCTTTTAAACCCGGAGGAACGCAAAATCACCTTATCCCTTTTGGGGTATCCTGAAAACAGCGTAGGGCGACTTATGACGCCGGATTATGTATATGTATATGAAAATAACACTGTCCAACAAGTCCTTAATGTAATTCGCCGGGTAGGTAAAAACAGCGAAACCATTGATGTAATTTATGTAATTAATGACAAGGGCGAATTGTTGGACGATATACGGATACGGGAATTCATCCTCGCTCCGCCTGATAAGAAAGTGAACGAGTTGATGGATGACCGTGTGATTTCGTTAAATGCTTACGCAGATCAGGAAGAGGCCAACGAAGCATTTAAAATGAACAACCGCGTAGCACTGCCGGTAGTTAGCAACAGCAACAAGTTACTAGGTATTGTAACCATTGATGATATTTTGTGGGTAGCAACCGAGGAGTTTAGCGAAGACATTCAGAAGATTGGGGGTACAGAAGCGCTGGAACAACCCTATCTTGAAATTTCACTGCTTCAACTTTTTAAAAAACGGGTGGTATGGCTGATTGTATTGTTTATTGGCGAACTGATTACTATCAGCGCTATGCACCAGTTTGAAGACGAGATAGCCAAGGTGGTATTGCTGGCCACTTTTATTCCGCTGATTATTTCCAGCGGCGGAAACAGTGGTTCACAAGCTGCTACCCTGGTTATCCAGGCAATGGCCCTGCGTGAAGTAAGCATTGTTGATTGGTGGACGATCATGCGCCGCGAAATCATTTCGGGTTTACTGTTAGGTTTAACCCTCTGCTTACTCGGCATTGCCGTTATTTCTGTCTGGCACACTATGTCGCATAGGTTTGGTGAGTACTACCTAAGCGTGGCTTTTACAATTGGCATTTCGCTTATGGGGGTGGTGCTTTGGGGTACATTGGTTGGTTCTATGCTTCCGCTTATTTTAAAACGATTGGGCGCAGACCCTGCGGCTTCGTCTACTCCTTTTGTGGCTACATTAGTTGACGTCACCGGGTTGATTATCTACTTCTCAGTGGCACTTCTGATTTTAAAAGGGAAGCTGCTATAAACCTCCTATGGCGGTGCATTTCATTTTGTCGGTCTTTTTACCCATTTTCGCACCGCTTTTAATATGTTGATTAGTGCATTGGTTGACAGGTTAACCGGTGTATACAAATTGCAAGGAGCTTTTCATAAGGCCGCTTTGCAACTAATCAAACATTCAAGTAATTAACAAATCAACTAATTGACTAAACATGTGCGGAATTGTTGCCTATATCGGTCCCCGTGAAGCCTACCCTGTTATCTTAAAAGGATTAAAACGGCTGGAATACCGGGGCTACGATAGTGCCGGCGTTGCGCTACTGAACGGCGGTGTAAAAGTGTATAAAAAGAAAGGCCGTGTTGCCGACCTGGAAGAGAATATCCTGGGCAAAGATTTACATGCACACATCGGCATTGGCCATACCCGCTGGGCTACCCATGGCGAACCGAATGACAGCAACGCCCATCCCCATCTCTCCAATAATGGAAAGCTGGCAATGATCCACAACGGCATTATCGAAAATTATGCGCAGTTAAAACAAGAGCTGTCGAGTAAGGGCTATACATTTCACAGTGACACAGATACAGAGGTGTTGTTGAACTTTATCGAATACATTCAAACCAACAATAACTGCCCGCTGGAGGAAGCCATCCGCATTGCTTTGAAACGCGTGGTTGGGGCTTATGTAATTGTCTTAATTGACCAGGAGAACCCTGATACGCTAATTGCCGCCCGTAAAGGAAGCCCGTTGGTGATCGGCATTGGCAAGAATGAACATTTTCTTGCCTCCGATGCTTCCCCCATCATCGAATACACCAAAGAAGTGGTGTATGTAAACGATTATGAGGTAGCCATTATTAAAGCCGATGAATTAATTCTTAAGAACCTGGGTAATGAAAGGCAAACACCCTACATCACTATGCTTGATATGGAACTGGCAGCCATTGAAAAGGGCGGTTACGAACATTTCATGCTCAAAGAAATTTTTGAACAACCGCAAACCATTTATGACTGCCTGCGTGGCCGCTTAGATTCTGTTGCAGGAACAATAACCATGAGCGGTATTGAAAAGTATGCAGAGCAGATTATGAATGCCAACCGCATTGTGATGGTAGCCTGCGGTACAAGCTGGCATGCCGGTTTGGTAGCCGAATATATTTTTGAAGAACTCTGCCGCATCAATGTAGAAGTGGAATATGCTTCTGAGTTCCGGTACAGGAACCCGGTGATTACGAAGGGTGATGTGATCATTGCCATATCGCAAAGCGGTGAAACGGCTGATACTTTAGTGGCCATTGACAATGCAAAAAAGCAAGGTGCCATCATTTTAGGTGTGGTCAATGTTGTTGGTTCCTCAATTGCCCGCATTTCAGATGCAGGTGCTTACACCCATGCAGGTCCTGAAATTGGTGTGGCTTCTACAAAAGCCTTTACAGCACAACTGGTAGTGCTTACCATGATTGCTTTAAAAATCGGCTATCAAAAAGGTGTATTGAATCGGGACCGCTATCTGAAACTGGTGCGGGAACTGGATGAAATTCCTGACAAGGTTTCTATTGTACTAAAGCAGGCTGACCACATTAAAGCTTTGGCCGAAAAATATAAAGGTGCCGCTGATGCCTTGTTCCTTGGGCGGGGCTATAATTTCCCTGTTGCGTTAGAAGGCGCTTTAAAGCTGAAAGAGATTTCCTACATCCACGCAGAAGGCTATCCTGCTGCAGAAATGAAGCACGGCCCCATTGCATTAGTGGATGAAAATTTACCAGTTGTGTTTGTGGCAACAAAAGATTCTTACCACGAAAAAGTAATTAGCAATATGCAGGAAATCAAGGCCCGGAAAGGACAAGTGATTGCGGTTATAAATGATGGTGATGAACAAAGCATTGCCCTGGCTAACGATGTAATTGTAGTACCGGAAGCCGATGAAATTTTATCGCCTATGCTGAGCATTATTCCTTTGCAGTTGCTGTCCTACTATGTTGGGGTGGCTAAAGGGGTTGATGTAGATAAGCCAAGGAATTTGGCAAAGAGTGTGACGGTGGAGTAGGAACAGCACTGGCGATCCAACAAAACAGGTGGTTTAGAAAAGTAAATGACATTTCAGGGTTTTACAAGGCGGGTCATAACTTACCAACAAAGCTTTTGTAAAAGCAGCGTTGAACAAAAACATCAGCTGTGTAGGTTGCTTAAGTAGTGGTCCACCTTTACGTTCCATGCCCAGCCATTCTCCAAAGTTCTACGCTTATATTTAATTTCTATTTCTACGCGGGCGTAGAAGCAGTTGATATCCAGGCTTCGCACCGACGCAGCGTTAGCCGCCCTGCCTAGTTCTATTTCGTACTTACCCCAGTGAAGTTATCTTTGCCTGCATGAACAAAAGGCCCTTACAATCCATTGGCTACGATTTTATCCCTTCAGCTTATTTACCGGATGGGAAAGATGAATATCACTTGCGCAATTTTCAGAATCGAAATGGTATCACGTACCGTAACCTTTCCGCTTATGAAATAGAAGTTTTAGTGCGCAATAGAAATACCTCGGATGATTGGAACAAAATACAGGTATCTGATGCGTTTAACCCGGAATTGGTAAAAGCCTGCAAGTTCTTTGGGTTGGTGCGCATTGGTAAACTTGAGAGTATAGCTTTAGAGTACCATAACGTATGTATGCCGGTTGGTTTGTACAACAGCACCATCATCAGTTGCGATTTTGGCGATAACGTAATCATCAATAACGTCAATTATATCTCCCACTACATTGTTGGTAACGAAGTGATGATTGCCAATGTACACGAATTGCACACTACTGATCATTCCAAATTTGGGAATGGCGTTATTAAAGAAGGCGAACTGGAAGAAGTAAGGGTGTGGATGGAAGTGTGTAACGAAAACGGCGGACGTAAAATTCTTCCCTTTAACGGTATGTTACCCGGCGATGCTTACTTATGGAGCAAGCATAGGGACGATGAAGCATTGATGACTAAGTTCAAAGAATTCACCGAGAAAAAATTTGATAAGCAGCGTGGCTATTACGGTAAGATCGGCGACCGCTGCGTTATTAAAAACACAAGCATTATAAAAGATGTCTGGATAGGCAGCGATGCCTATATAAAAGGTGCCAACAAACTAAAGAACCTTACTATCAATTCTTCTACAGAAGCGCCGTCGCAAATTGGGGAGGGCTGCGAATTGGTGAATGGTATTATTGGTTTTGGCTGCCGTATTTTCTATGGGGTAAAGGCGGTTCGGTTTTTTATGGCGGCCCATTCCCAATTAAAATATGGCGCCCGTTTGATTAACTCTTACCTCGGAAGCAACTCCACCATATCTTGTTGCGAAGTATTGAATTCGCTTATTTTCCCATCGCATGAGCAGCATCACAACAATTCTTTTTTATGTGCGGCGGTGGTAATGGGACAAAGTAATATAGCAGCCGGCGCTACCATCGGCTCCAACCATAACAGCCGTGCTGCTGATGGCGAGTTGGTTACCGGACGTGGCTTTTGGCCAGGGCTGTGTGTAAGCCTGAAACACAACTCAAAATTTGCCACTTTTACTTTAATTGCTAAAGGCGATTACCCGGCGGAGTTAAATATCCCCCTGCCCTTTAGTTTAATAAATAATGATGTGGCGGCCAACCGGTTAGTTGTTATGCCTGCGTACTGGTTCATGTATAATATGTATGCGCTTGCAAGAAACTCGGCAAAGTATGTTGACAGGGATAAGCGAACGAAAAAAATACAGCACATAGAATACGATTACCTGGCACCCGATAGTGTGAATGAAATATTTACAGCACTTCGTCTCTTACGAAAGTTTACCGCCACGTCAATAAACAAAGATTGGAGAGATGAGGCTGAATTAGTCATTGAGGGTGATCGGTTGTTAAACGATTCCTCACTTGACTTTAAAAAGTCACCAGTATATGCCGAAGGTTTTGAAGGCGGGGCCAGGCCGGTACAAATAATTAAAGTAAAAGAAGCCTACACCATCTATAAAGAACTCATTGTTCTTTATGCTGTTGAGCAGCTGTTGCTGCTGTGTGACCGCCATTCGCTTTCATCGTTCAATGAATTGGCAGAAGCATTGCCCCAAAAGCCTGAGCGATTAGAATGGATTAATACCGGCGGACAACTTTTACCAAAAATTTTGTTGGATAAGTTACTGGACAACATTAAAACCGGGGTGGCAAAAAGTTGGAGCGAGGTGCACCAGTTTTACCAGCTTAATAGCAAGGCCTATGCCGACCAAAAGCTTCAACATGCTTATGCTTCGCTGTTGGAGTTATTGAAAATAGAACAGCACCAGTTCACGCCTGAACTATTTTCGTCGTTATTGCAGCAGGCTGGAGCCACAAAAACCTGGATGGTGGAAAACATTTATGCTTCCCGTGCAAAAGATTTCGAAAATGAATTCAGGCAGATGGTTTACGATAACCAGGCGGAATTGGAAAGTGTTATGGGAAAGCTTGACGACAACGCTTTTATCCAGCAGCAGCAGCAAGAGCTGGCTGCTTTTAAAGAACGGCTTGAAACAGTGAGCAGCCACCTGGGTTTATACAGCAAAGCTCCTTTTTGAAAGGAGCTTTGCTGTATACTTTATTTAGATTCGTTGATGCTGCATTTTATGTCTGGCCGCTACTACCTTATTTCTTTCTAAAGAAAATGCGCACCGGTACACCTTTAAAATCAAAATTTTCGCGAAGCTTGTTTTCCAGGTAGTTTTTATAAGGTGTTTTTACTTCATCCGGATAATTACAGAAGAAAGCGAAAGAAGGCACTACCGTAGGTATCTGTGTTACGTACTTGATCTTTATAGCATTGCCCCGCACAACAGGAGGATTATAGGCTTCGATGGCTTTTAACAATATCTCGTTAAGTACCGAGGTAGCAATCCTGCGCTTGCGGTTTTCAAAAACATCAAGGCCCATTTCTATAGCTTTAAAAATTCTTGTTTTCTCCTTCACCGAGATAAATAAAATGGGCACGTCGTTGAAAGGAAGTAGCCGTTGCATTAATATCTTTTCATACTCTTTGGCGGTATTGGTTTCTTTAGTTACCAGGTCCCATTTGTTTACAAGTATTACAATGCCCTTACCTTTTTTTGCTGCTAAACTGTAAATGGTTAAGTCCTGAGCAGTAATGCCTTTTTCGGCGTCCAGCAGTAGCAGGCAAACATCTGCTTCGTCCAGTGCTTTGATAGCTCTTATTACAGAGTAAAATTCCAGGTCTTCATGCACTTTTGCCTTACGGCGAATACCGGCTGTGTCAATTAGGATAAAATCTTTTTGAAACAAATTGTACCGTGTATGAATGGTATCTCTTGTAGTGCCCGCTATATCACTTACAATCGCTCTCTCCTCGCCTACCAACGCATTCAATAAGGAAGATTTTCCAACATTTGGCTGGCCTATAATGGCAAATTTGGGAACATCAGTTTCCTCAATTGCAGGCTCATCTTTCATTAGCCCAACCACCTCATCCAGTAAATCACCGGATCCGCTGCCGCTGATGGCGGACATAAAAAATACTTTATCAAAACCAAGGCTATAAAACTCCGATGCTTCCAGCAACCTTTCGTTATTATCTACTTTATTTACTACTAAAAACACAGGTTTGGTAGAGCGCCGTAGCACATCGGCCATAGCATCATCTAAATCTGTCATGCCGGTGGAGGCATCTACCACGAACAAAATCACGCTTGATTCATCCATTGCAATATGCACCTGCTTGCGTATCTCACTTTCAAACACTTCCTTTCCTTCCGGCACAAAACCGCCTGTGTCAATTACATAAAAGTTCCTTCCATTCCAGTCGGCTATACCATATTGCCGGTCGCGGGTAACACCGGGTGTATCTTCCACGATCGCTTTACGCTGCTCTAGCAGGCGGTTAAAAATGGTGCTTTTTCCTACGTTCGGTCGTCCAACTATTGCTACTGTAAATGCCATAAAAAAACAAGGTGCGAGCTATTAGTTTCGGCGGCAAGGCTTGGCAGCCACACGGAAGCTAAAAGTCTGTTTTATTTCAAAATTTTTGTTGACCAGCTTTTGTACTGCCATGAAGCAACACAGGCGACGCTCCATTCATGTGTAATAATTCTGTTGAACAAGAAGCCGCATAGAATTACAAAAGGTAGAGGTGTGCGACGCAAGAGAAGCCTGATAGTAGTACTTCCGCCTGGTACAAAAAAAACATACTAAAGAACTAATTAATGATAGAAAGTACCACTGGCCTTACTTCCCATTAGACATAAGGCTTAATATCCGTATTCCTTTAGATACAACTCGTTTTCCCGCCAGTTAGGCCGCACTTTCACAAACAACTCAAGGAAAACTTTCTGTTCTAAAAATTTTTCAATTTCCTTTCTTGATTCGGTGCCGATCTGCTTGATCTTCTTCCCGCCTTCGCCCAGGATAATTGCCTTCTGCGATTCGCGTTGTACAATAATCTCTGCTCTTATTTTTACAAGCGTTGATTTTTCTTTAAACTCCTGTACTACCACCGTGGTTTGGTATGGAATTTCATCTTCCATCAGGCCAAAAATCCTTTCGCGGATAATCTCAGATACAAAAAACTTGGTTGGCAAATCGGATATTTCATCATCGGCATAAAAGGCCTCGCCTTCCGGTAAAAACGCCACAATTTTATCCAATAGGTCTGCTACACCGGTCGTATTCAGGGCCGAGATGAATACCACTTCTTTTGCATAAGGTTTGTCCTTGAAGAACGCTTTTGCTTCCTCGACTTTCCCTTTTGCCGGGCCATCAATTTTGTTCACCACTACAAGTGAGGGCACTTTTAACCGAAGCGCCGAAAATATTTCATCAACTTCAGTCCAGTTCTCTTTCAGATCCACCAAAAGCAAAGCCAGGTCGGCATCTTCCAAAGCGCTGCGAACAGCCTTCATCATTTTTTCGTGAAGCTTGTACTTGGGATCAATGATGCCGGGTGTATCGGAAAAAATAACCTGGTATTCACTGGTGCTTAATATTCCTTTAATGCGGTGGCGGGTCGTTTGCACTTTGGAAGAAACAATGGCAAGCTTCTCTTGCATAAGCGCATTTAACAATGTACTCTTACCTGCATTTGGCTTCCCGAATATGTTGACGAATCCTGATTTCATTTTTTATTGGCTGCAAATGTAACTTAATAAAAATGTTTGGCTGCAATAGCTTGGCGTTCTATATTTGCTCTCCCGATTTGAAACAGCAATCGCAAAAACAAAAGTTCTTTTTCATCATATTATATCACGAAGCAGGGCAGTTCACCAACAGGCGAATCAGATTTATTACCCTAATGTCCCAGCAAAGTGGTAAGTTTACATCGCGAAGTAGAGCAGCGGTAGCTCGTCGGGCTCATAACCCGAAGGTCCCAGGTTCGATCCCTGGCTTCGCAACTATCAAGCCTCCGATTGGAGGCTTTTTTTATTTAATGCTCGCTGTAATGGGGAGTCTCCTACTATAAATTACTAAATAAACCTTGCCTACTTATAAAAAGAAAGGCTTCCAATCCGGAAGCCTTTCTTTTTTGTCGCTATGTATATAATGTCTCGCTACCTCTTGATAACCTTATAATTGACAACCCCACCTGCTGATGCCAACCTTACAAAATATATCCCCGAGGATAAACTCCTGCCTTCAAATTGAAACCGCCGTGTGCTTCCTCTTTCAATTGTCCCCCTGAACAGGGTGCGGATAACCCTACCAGTTACATCGTGAACGGTAACGGTGGCCATCCCTGTTTTAATAGTAGCGACTTCAATCAGTGTTTGGTGAGAAAAAGGATTTGGGAAAGCTTTAATGGTAGTTTGATCCACTGGTAAAATTTCGTCTTCTACCTTATTTACTACGTTCCCTTTGCCTTGCACGGACTTGTTAGCATCGCCGTTACTGCTGTTCCCTGTTATATAAGGCGATAGCCGGCTACCCGCAACCGGGGCTTCCATAGTTCCATCGGGCAGCTGCCAGGCCACCGATAAATGATCTCCCCCGTTCCCCTCTTTATGCAAAGCCTCTATGTAATATTTTGTCCCCGCTTGTAAATAAACAGCTACCGATTTTTGTGTAGGAAACTGGTTCCAATCACGGAAGTGGGTCCAGCTAAGGCTATAAGCAATTTTAGTTTTGGTTGATGCTTGATCGCTGGTACTTAGCCACAATTCGGTAGCATCGTCGCCAGCGATCCAAAAGGTATAATTACCGCTTTGCGGCGGGCAGATATAGCCGCGGATACGGGAACCATAGCTGTCTCCGTTGTCTCTCGCGCCTTCAAACAGTGTAAGTTGGCTGGTAGAAGAAGGCAATGAAGAAAGCGGTATTTGCCAAATGTCATTGCCGTTTACTTCATTCCATTCCTCTCTTAAAATAGTTCCGGTAGCTACACATAGACCTGGTAAAACCACCACCACGTTCCGCACTACATCGGGTGCTGCGTTAAACACCAAATTACCACTTTGCGATGCTTTGACAACGACAGTGCCTGCGCCACCTGGCGTAAGCACATTACCCGCAAGCGTTGCCGGGCCCGAAACAAGTGTGAAACTTACCGGCAATCCCGATGAAGCAATGGCTTCCAAAGTTACCGGTGTACTACCCAGTACTACGTCTGAAACCGGGGGAAAATTAATCGTCTGGCTTTGTGCGGTAGATGTAACTATATAAGGTGATAAGTAACTGCCGGAAATTGGCGCTTCAAAAACACCGTTGGGCATTTGCCATCCGACAGAAAGATGATCGCCACCATCACCTTCCTTTTGCAAAGCTTCTATATAATATTTTTTGCCCCCTTCTAAAGCAATGGCAACCGATTTCTGCGTACCGTATCGGGTGTACTCGCGCCAGCCGGTCCATGATAAGCTGTAGGCTATTTTTGTTTTATTTGCAGGGGCATCGTCGGTGCTTAGCCAAAGTTCGGTGGCATCGTCACCGGCAATAAAAAAATTGTACACACCTGTTTGCGGTGCACAAATATAGCCGCGAATGCGGGAGCCATATTGATTGGCCACGTCTCTTGGCCCTTCAAATAAATTTACCTGACTTGTAGATGCAGGCACTGTTGTTTGGGGTATCTGCAAAATGTCATTGCCAGTTATTCCATTCCATTGCTCTCTTAAAATCGTACCCGTAGCTGAGCACTGCGCACCCACAGCAACAAGGAAGTTTTGTACTACCTCCGGTGCAGGATTGTAAATAGTATTGCCACCTTGGGTTGCCCTTATACTGATTGTTCCCGGGCCGGTAGGCGTAAGCTGGTTACCGGCGATGGTTGCAGGCCCTGATACCAACGCAAAACTTACAGGTAATGCTGAGGATGCAGTAGCGGCAAGTGTTATGGCGCCTGTACCAAAAGCAATATTAGCCAGCGGTAAAAAGGAAATAGTTTGATCCAGTAACCCAACCGTTGTACCGGCATTGGGCGATAAGTGAGTTCCGTTAATTGGTGCTTCTATCGTACCATTAGGCATTTGCCAGGCTACGGACAGATGATCCCCCCCGTTACTTTCTTTTTGTAAGGCTTCGATGTAGTATTTCTGTCCTGCCTCTAAATAAATAGAGGCAGATTTTTGCGATCCTGTTTTATACCAGTCCCTGAAAGTTGTCCAGCTGGATAAAGAAGCAATCATTCTTTTAGTTGCCGGGTTGTCATTAGTACTTAACCAAAGTTCTGCCCTGTCATCGCCTGCAATCCAGAAAATATAATTACCGGTTTGTGGTGGGCAGATGTAGCCGCGTATGCGGGAACCGTACGCATCCCCAAGAGTTGATGTTTCCAGGGCACCTGTTAATATAGTGGTTTTTGTAGGGGGGGTCTGCCAGGGCACAATAGTAAAGTCACCGTTTGCTGTATTATTCCACTGCTCCCGGGTAATGCTGCCTGTACCGGGACAAAAAGAAGCGGGCTGCACTTGCTTTAATAAGACAGCGGAACTAAATGGTGCCAGAGTGATGCTTCCGTTATGCGGGTTATTCCTGGAATCAATATAAGCACCATCTAACGAAATTGTTTTTGAACTGTTCGAGGCATTGTATTCAAAACGAATATGGCCATAGGAGGCTACCGGTATCGGCGATTTATTTGAGGCCGCATCTTTACCATACAAGGCTTTCCATTCTGCCAGGTCAAGGTTAACCCCATCGGATTGATACGAAACATTAATTACGTAGCTGTCATAACTGGGGCGGCAATAGTAATTATTATTAAATGTTCCAAAATCAGCGATATCATTTTTTGGGGTTTTAAACTCGGCCAGCAACTGGCTGTTATCTTTTGAAAAAAATACATTATTAAACATATTTACATTGCGAATGGGGGCATAAGCTGCATAGTTAT
>DASQMG010000534.1:0-3092 GCA_035645595.1 Flavisolibacter sp.
AATTAATGGCTGTGTTCTTTTTCAGCTCCGTCTCAATCTTTCCGGAAAACAACCATTTAGCAGTTTTCAATAATACATTTTTGGTCTGCAGGTCGTAGTCAAGATCCTGCACTTCAATAGTTTTTGTGGCGATATTATAAACCGGGGTGCCGGTAAAAAAGGCAGTGCCGTTGAAAGACCCGGTGAAATCAACTTTGATCAGCATTTGCCCCTGGCTATTGCTGGCAACCGTCACTTCTTTAACAACAATATGTTTTGCCAAGATTCCCTCCGACAGATCGAAGCGCTTTCCTGCCATGTAGCCGTTTACAACCCGGCTCAGGGAATCGTATTGCAAGGCAGCTTCTAGAAAAACAGAAAAGCCGCCGGGGCTGGCAGACGCTGTCATGTCAGGAACAGGTGTTATTTTAGTAGCTTCTTTTTGAAACGTAACTACCGGGGTTGCACTGATACCTATGTTGATGTTGAGCAGATCTTTTGTCGCGTTGATATTTTGCATACGTAAACGTTTTGGGTGCAGGGAAAACTAGCCGATGGCGGGAATGTAATAAGACTGATTAAGCATGTTCCATGCCTGTTGTATGTAAGGCCGCAGGTTAAATAGTCCAAAGGAATCCTGCATAGCTTTTCTGGCTGCTTCAAGTTGTATGGTTAATCCGGCAATTACCTCTTTCGTTACATCGTGTCCCCAGAAGCATACTTCACACTTATCTTTCGCTACGGGTTCGCTACGGGTAATAATGGTTTGCAATATATAATTCGGCTGCAAGGCAAACCGGCCCTTGAAGCCAATATCAACACGCCGTTCTGGTTCATCGAAGCCGCACCTACAACCCGGCGACCAAGGTGACAAAGCCGTTTTACCACTACATAATCTTGTTGAGCCCACAATCTGATAAAAGCCCGTGAACAACAAGTCGAGAGTAGTGCCCTGCATGCTCATGCGCAGGGGCGAACGCCGGAAGTGGTACTTAAACCTGGTAGTGCAATTGGCCTGTACCCAGCCGTCCGGATAGTCAGGGGAGGCAAACTCTTTACCAACATTCCTTTCTGCCAGGGCAAATATGGGTTTCAAATTAATTTGAATGGGAATGTCTATTTGTGATTCCTGCAAAAAAATCACGCCTGTGTTTTGTGCGCCTACAAGTAAAGTAAAGGAAGTGCCAATAAAAAGAAGGAACCGTTTTAAAACCATGCCTCATATATTCCGCTAAAATAACGAAGATGTGCGCCTTCCCCGTACAGTTCATACGTTAAACACCTGACTTCAAAGCCATTTAGTTGCTTTTGATACGATTCCATGTTTTTGCCTGAGACAGTAGCTTTTAGTTTTAGGCTTTAACTGTTATGAAAAAGATTATTACTGCGGCATTGCTTCTTATAGCTTCTCATGGCTGGGGGCAGCACAACGACCTGGCTTTTGTAGATGCCTCTACAACATTTAGTGATACCAGTTTTTCATCCAATGGAAGGCGGGCGTATTCTTCACAGGTCATTAATTTTCAATTCGCCTCTTTCAATTTGAAAACCTTGCTGGAAAATAAGATAGCTGCACGAAAAATTGCCGGTTATTCTAAGAAAGGTCGCCCCATTTACCTTTATTATTTCCCCGGGACCACTGATAAGAATGCTTTGGTTATTGGCGGGGTACATGGCTCAGAACTATCATCCATCGAAGTGGTAAACAACCTCGTAGAAAAACTTACGGGTACGTCACGTCCTTACTACAACGTGATTCTCGTTCCATCGCTTTTCCCTGACAATGCTAACACAGCCGGGGCTTGTAAGAAAGACCGGATAGCTAATAATAAGGGCCGTTATTCAACTGATGGTGCCGTTGACCCCAACCGCCAGATGCCGGAGTTAGGAAAGCCGTTTTACAACGATGCTCCTGTAGATGCGCATAGAAGGGAAATTGAAAAGGAAAATACAGTGTTGCTTCAGCTAATACAGGCCTTTGCACCGCAGCGAATTGTAACGGTTCATGCTATAAGGGATGCAAAAAATTGCGGTGTGTTTGCGGACCCCCGCACTGATTGTAATGGCCTTGCTTTAGGCTTTGAATCCGACAGTGCCCTGGTGATGTTGATGGCAAAACATATTGTCAGCAGCGGCGGGATAGCTGCCGGCAACAACCTGCTAAAAAGCCCGGCTTCGCGTTACTACCTTGATCCCCCAATTGCAAAGCAGGGCACAGTCCAGAAGCGAAATTTAAAAGGTTCCGGCCTGCCAAACGGTTTGGGTGTTTCCCTTGGAAGCTGGGCCAGCACGGAAGTTTGCGACGAAGAAAGCGGCTATAACCGTGGAGCTATACGACTAATTACGATGGAGTTCCCAGGCTATAAAAGAGCATCAGAATATAAAACAACCGGGGAGCAGCAATGGTACGAAAAGC
Source organism: Flavisolibacter sp. (assembly GCA_035645595.1). GTDB lineage: Bacteria > Bacteroidota > Bacteroidia > Chitinophagales > Chitinophagaceae > Flavisolibacter. The sequence continues at coordinate 2,396 of DASQMG010000534.1, forward strand.
AGGTCGCTGCATACGCTTCCTCTATTTACACTTACTTCCTGCAACCTTTTCTTGTAGAACAAACGCGTGCATTTGAAAATATCCTTGCATTGAAATAAGTGCTACCGGTTGGCCGGATTTTTCCAGCCCTTCACGAGCTTCTCAATAGATTCTTTCACCCTGGTAGCCCTTGTTTGTTCCCTCCGGGCAGTTACAATCCATTCCAGATATTCCTTTTTGTTAGTAAACGAAAGTCCGGTAAAAAATCCCAGCGCTTTTTTATGCGCCTGCAAAGCCGCGGAAAAATCATCAGGCAGGCTAATGGTTTTCGTTGCTGCATTAACATATTTAAAAATTTCCCGCTCTTTTGGCATCAATTCCTTCTTTTTATCCCCCGGTGCTTTCAGCCTGGTCCCGAAGGCACTCCAGATAGCATCAAACGAGATGAGGCTGATCCTCTGGAGTTGCTTATATTTCAATAAACTTTCCCAGCCCTTGTCCCTGGTTAAATCGGTTTGAATTTGGGATGTGCGCTTCGGGTAATAAATCCAACAGACCACACCGTTTTTTAGTACGCCGACAACCTCATCTACCTTTGCTTCCAATGCCGTTTTATCTTTTACAAACCAGTGAATCTGGTCGTAGGTTTTTGCCTCAGCTGAAATAACTACCTCTTCAGGCAGGTCGCCCAACATCTTTTGGAAGTTAGCAGGCGCAT
>DASQMG010000535.1:0-11677 GCA_035645595.1 Flavisolibacter sp.
GAGAATAAGGCCCGATAACCACTGGCTGTATTATTAAAGCCGGTAGTATTGGAAAACAAGGCTTCACGACCAGTGGCGGTATTAAAGCTGCCGGAAGTATTGGAGAATAAGGCAGCATTACCACTGGCTGTATTATTGCCGCCGAAGGTGTTGAACACTAAGGCTTCACGACCACTGGCTGTATTATTGCTGCCGGAAGTATTGGACGCTAAGGCGCCAAAACCATGGGCTGAATTATTACTGCCGACAGTATTGTTGAATAAGGCCCGATAGCCACTGGCTACATTATTGTTGCCGGTGGTGTTGGCGAATAAGGCCTCATAACCATGGGCTGAATTATTGAAGCCGCCAGTGTTGGAGAATAAGGCAGCATTACCACTGGCTGTATTGAACATACCGGTAGTGTTGGAGGATAAGGCTTCACTACCATGCGCTGAATTATTGCTGCCGATAGTATTAAGGCTCAAAGCCCGATAGCCGGTAGCTGTATTAAAAGTACCGGTAGTATTAAATTTTAAGGCCTCAACACCGGTTGCCGTATTGCCTTGGGCATATGTGGCCTGTGTAGAAAGTAAGGCAATAGAAAGTGAGGCGGTAAGTAAGTAAAGAGTCCCTTTTCTCATGATTGTTTAGTATTGGGTTATAAATGATAGTATCTAAATAATTGAATTAACAGACTACAAGAGTTTACAAAAGATAGAGGGTATTTCCAGTACAGTTCATGTACAGCAGTAGCAAGGATAATAGAAGAGATACGGAAAGTACATACTTAATTCTATTTCCAAGTGTTCTTTTTTAAAAAGCAAATAGGCCTGCCCTACAAACAGCGGTGGTCTATCTTCCCCCGCCTTTTAAGTAGGGCTTTTGCCTCACGGGGTGAAGGTCTTTACTTTGACCCCCTTCTACTATTTTGAACACCCAATGTTTTACTCGGGAATTGTGCACAGGACTGGAATTGAACGATGTGGGCTGTGCTGGACTGCAACTAAGAACTACACTTAAGAGGTTAACGGTTCAATCACTGGTCGATATTCCTTTTGATTTTGCGAGAAATCATGCGTAACTACTATCGGTAAGTTATGATCCAACTTACCCATTTTAGCATAGTTTGCATAGACAAGGAGACCTATTTAATCTGACGCATAAATACCGAAGATGCTTATAGGAAAAGATCGCAAAGGCAAATTGGATGATCCACTTCGCACCAACCAATATTTCCTTTTCTATGCGGATGCAAGAAATTCCGAGAGAGCACCGGAAATATCTCTATAGTCTTTCGGTCGGGCCTTCCCCGTTAGAACCGGCTTTTGGCTTGCTTCACATTCGTCCAACACTTCTGGCTTTGGCAGGTATGCAATTTTTATAAATTGCTCCAACAGTCTTTTCCTAAAGTCATAAAAGTGGGTTTCTGAATTTTCTACGCCTACGCTTTCTTTACTTCAGTTATCCTATTAAATAGGAGTAATTGTTTTGACCGGCATATAGCTACATTAAGAATAATAACCGTTTATTACTCACTGGTAATCTATTACTCTCTTTAAGTCTTTCACTAAAAAGTTCAAAATAGCGCTAGCCCTGTGCACAGAGCTACTTTTGAGGCAATCCTTTTTGGAATTGCAAGGGTACTTTTATGGTCGTTCAATTATTCCACCATTTTCAATTTGGCAAACTATTCATAATGAAACTGTCAGGCCTTCTTATTGACAACTACACTTTCAAAATCCCCCGACTAGAATTATGATTGGCTATGCTATCACATTTTTAGCACGTCATAAAAAACCAGGCGCATCCATAAATCTTCTCCGTTCTTAAATTTGTCTATGCCACGTATTCTATTACTTTTTGCCCATCCAAGATTTGAAAAATCGAGGTCCAATAAAATCTTATTGACCGGGTTAAATCCTGCAGTAACCTTCCATGATCTGTATGAAAAATATCCTGATTTCAATATTGACCCCGATTATGAAAAGGAATTACTGGTACAACATGATATAATCATTTGGCAGCATCCTTTTTATTGGTATAGCTGCCCGCCCTTATTAAAACAATGGATTGACATTGTGTTAGAACATGGATGGGCCTATGGAAAAGAAGGAACCGCTTTGAAAGGTAAGTTTATCTTCAACAGCATAACATCGGGTGGCGGCAGGGAAGTTTATTCGAAAGAGGGAAATAATAGATTTACGATAAACGAATTTCTTGTTCCATTTGAGCAAACGGCTGCATTGTGCAACATGGTTTACCTGCCTCCTTTTGCGGTCCAGGGAACGCATAAATTAAGCAACAATGAATTGTATAACTATAACTCCATGTTTCAAAAATTAATTACCCGGCTACTGGTTAATGTTGAAACGGCGGAAATTTTTAAGCATAAATTTTTGAACGATTGGATTACTTCACTAGAAATTGATAACGCATGAGCGGAGGATTTTTACAACAAGCCATCATCTACCTGGCTGCAGCAATTGTTTGTGTACCCATTGCCAAGAAGCTGGGCTTGGGATCTGTATTAGGTTACCTGGCGGCGGGAATATTAATTGGACCTTCGGTTCTTGGCTTTATTGGTCGCGAGGGGCAGGATATAATGCACTTTGCAGAATTTGGTGTAGTCATGATGTTGTTTCTTGTGGGTTTGGAGCTGGAACCGGCAAAGTTCTGGAAAATGAAAAATACCATACTGGGTATGGGTAGTTTGCAGGTAGGCATCACCGCTGTATTAATTTTTGCCGCAGCATGGTATCTCGGCTTATCATGGCAATCGGCGCTATCTATTGGCCTGGCATTGGCCATGTCATCTACGGCAATTGTATTACAATCGCTGAAAGAAAAAAACTTATTGGGAACTGCATACGGACAAAGTTCTTTTGCTGTTTTATTATTCCAGGATATTGCAGTAATTCCCATCCTTGCTATTCTTCCCCTACTGGCTACTACGGCAATAACAGCGGGCGATGAAGGACATAAAACTTTGCTGGGTAATGCCCCGGGATGGTTGCAGGCCATTTCTATTTTAGGCGCAATCGTAACTGTGGTAGCAGCTGGTAAATTTATTATTGTTCCCCTACTAAGAATGATTGCTACAACACGGCTAAGAGAATTGTTTACCGCCCTGGCCTTACTAATTGTAGTTAGCATAGCTTACCTGATGGAACTGGTAGGTTTAAGCCCCGCCTTAGGAACATTTCTGGCAGGTGTTGTTTTAGCCAACAGTGAATACCGTCATGAATTGGAAAGTGATATTGATCCCTTTAAAGGATTATTGCTTGGTTTATTTTTCCTTGCGGTTGGAGCCTCCATTAATTTTACGCTTATCGCAAGTCATCCCGGAAAGATAATCTCGTTGGTACTGGCTATAATGGCAGTAAAAACATTCGTATTACTGGTTACGGGAAAACTCTTTAAACTTAAGATGGATCAAAACCTGTTATTCGCTTTTGGCTTATCACAGGTAGGAGAATTCGCTTTTGTTTTATTTTCATTTATAAGCGAGTTACAAATTATTGACCAGGACACGACGGATTTGATGATGGGGGTAACGGCCATCTCCATGGTACTAACTCCACTATTTTCTTTAGTTATTGAGCGCTTTGTTTTACCACGCATGGGTACACTGGAAGCTGAACGGAAACCTGCAGATACAATTGAAGACCATAACGCAATCATCATATCAGGATTTGGACACTTTGGTAATACCATCGGCAGGTTTTTGCGGGCCAACGGAGTGGAAGCCACGATCGTAGATAATGACTCAGACCGGGTAAATATGCTTCGCAAGATGGGCTTCAAAGTTTATTACGGCGATGCTACCAGACTCGATCTTTTAAAGGCTGCAGGTGCGGAAGCTGCAAAGATCATTATCATTGCTATTGATCAAACCGAAGCCAGAATACAATCTGTTGAAACCATTCAAAAACACTTTCCCCATCTTAAAATAATGGCAAGGGCAAAAAACAGGTACGATGCGTACGAGCTTATGGAAATGGGTTTGACAGATATATACCGCGAATCGTTGGATACTTCTGTAAGGCTGGGTGTTGATGCTTTAAAAAGCCTGGGTTTTAGAAGTTATACTACATACCGATCGGCTCAAAAGTTTATTAGGTACGATGAAGCAGCATTGTCAAAGTTGATGAAGGAAAGAAACACTAAAGGTTATATTGATAGTGCCCGCCGGGAAATTGAATTACAGGAAAAATTGCTGGCAGAAGACAGGCACACAAATCCGGCGGATAGCGACCATGCATGGGACAGCAATCAATTGCGGCAGTCAATAGGTAATGATTAATCCTTTTTCACTTTTAAAACACTTAGATGTAATTACAAATTCGAGTAAGGTTGGCGAATGGTTTGTATCTCCTGCCATCGCAAATATTTGGCCGTTACCAACACACAAAGCAGGCAGTAATATATTATGAACAGGCAATGAGAAAATGACTTGGCAGAAATAGGAGGTTTGCCTGGAGTAGTAAGGCTGCAAGGTCCCTATTTTTTGGGGCAACTATCAGACAGACCAACTTCAATAAAAAGCAACCTGTAAAGTCATTACAACCTTAACACTCAGTTATCCAAATAGTTATTGAACACGTTTTGTAGGCTACTTTTGTACCTCTAATAGCAGAAAAGTTATCACATTCATGCGTTGATCCTGTCGTGCTTTGATTGACTTGTATCGTGAGGCAGGTCGCAAAGCAGGGTTCACACCAGACCAATTAAAAGTCGCTTGCATTTACCCCTTATGTGACTGAAAATGCTGAACAAAGTGTCAACCACCACTATCCGGGTTACGCAGAACTTTGGACAACATCAGGAAGGGGACCAGGCTGGTCACCCGTGATAAGAACACAGTTTGATGAATTTGTCGCACCCGGAGGAGTGTTAGTTGTAGGTGGTCCGGAGTAGGTAGCTAAAAAATTAGTGCGCCCTGGTGAGGCTCTTGGTGGTGTCGACCGGTCTACCTTTGAAATGGATAATGCCGGTATATCCCATGCATAGTTAGTGAGTTTTATAAAGCAGATCGGCACGAAGGTCATCCCTTTTTCAAGAGCAATTATGGGCAAGTACCAGGGAAAAGGTTGATTTATAAACACGTAAAAGAATCGTTATGCTCGACATTGTAATCCAGGCGAGGGAAGCAGCCATTAGCAAAGCAGTGAAAGTAAAACGTATTCTTCCATTCCGCCTTCGGCGAATGGTTGGTCCCTTTATTTTTATGGACCATGCAGGCCCTATTACAAATATTCCTTCTGAACCTTCTTCAATAGACGTTTTACCCCATCCCCACATTGGACTTTCTACTGTAAGTTATCTTTTTGACGGGCAGGTTACACACCGAGACAGTTTAGGAGTAGAACAAATAATTCGTCCAGGCGAAGTAAATTGGATGACTGCCGGCAGGGGTATTGCACACTCTGAACGGTTTGAAGACCCATTGTCTCTTACAGGAGGTTTGGAGATGATACAGACATGGGTAGCACTACCGGAAAAAGACGAAGAGACAGCGCCATCCTTTACCAACTACACACCAGAACAGCTGCCGGTATTTACCGACAAAGGAGTTTGGATGCGGCTGATAGCAGGCAATGCGTTTGGACTGCAGAGTAATGTCACCACTAATTCTCCCTTGTTTTATGTACACGTCGTATTAGAGAAAGGAGCAACATGCGGACTACCAAAAGAACATTCGGAGCGGGGATTTTATATTGCAAAGGGAAGTGTAGAACTATCAGGAATTACATATAATTCTGGACAAATGTTGGTGTTTAGCAAAGGTGTAGACCCACTTATCGTTGCCAAAGAGAATACTACACTAATGCTATTAGGGGGTGAACCATTAGGGGAGCGATTTATCTGGTGGAATTTTGTCTCATCTCGTAAGGAACGCATTGAACAAGCAAAAGAAGATTGGAAACAAAGAAGAATTATACTGCCCCCAAATGACAACGAAGAATTTATACCGCTGCCTGACGATAAGTCAAGACCGGCCGGAAGTTCCCCACGCCCGGAACCACTTTCCTAAGGCCCTAACATACCATCAAACAGGGAAATGACAGAGACGCGGAGGTTATCTTAATTCCAGTCCATTACAAGAAAATATTCTGAGGAGAGTAAACAACTTGCACTTAAATAACTTGTTTTTAAGGTTTCAAACCAGTGCACGCTTTCACATAGAGGTTCAAGATGTAATGAGGATAAATGACATCGGATTAAGGGTTGTCAGCACATTTATTTAGAATTACGTGTCGAAACCTTTTTTAGCGGGTGCTACCTCTGCAAACTTTATTGAAGGAATGCTTCCGGGTTCATTATACATCCTTTGCGCAACTACAATTATGTAAAATAATCCTTAAAAGAAAAGGGAAAAAAGAAAGCTGTTTGGAGCAAGGCTGACGGGGCAGCCAAAAGGGGCCGGAATAAATAGTGTCTTTGGAAGTGTTGGAACCGCTTTGTTTTATGCCGTAGTCGTTGGGCACATTGCAGCAGTCTTTTATGGGCAGCCGATAGCTTCGCGCCTCTTTTTTTCCCTTCTTGAACTTTAAAAAGCAGTAGTGGATGTTATTGTAAAAGCAACAACTAAAAAAATCTGCTGAATGAACTTTGCCGTGTCGCAGCCTTTCACTTGCCGTAAGTGATGGAAACGCAGCTGTCTCCCGAGGTAAGCGGTTTTCCTTTCTGTCCTATGTTGGAATATAGCGGCACGGAGGGGTGCCGGGGTAATGAGGGAGGGAGCGGTAAGTGGAATGCTACCATTCATCCCTGTAAGGCATTCAATCACGAAGCATGAAGGATTGTATGCCGACTTTCTTTTGCATTTATAAAAGTGTCTTCGCCAGCTGTTGTGAGGCACGAGCACCTGCCGGCGTAATATCTTTACGAGTGCAGTTGCCGGTGTTTGGACAAGTCATTATAGTGCAGGCAGCTACTGCACTGCCTCCCCATAATTTGTTGTTAGCTCTACTTAAAACCTTTGTCTTTATAAGTTTGCAACAAAAAAACGATATAGACGCTGACAATATATAGAGCAAGAATTTTTAGATAGCTTTGTACCAATGATGCGGTGATGGTTTTATCCTAAAAACAAAGGATAGCTGTTAACAAGTAGCAAAAGACATCTTAATAAATATCACACTATCGCACGGTTGTTGCCAGGTAGCTGCGGTCCTGACCGATACTTCTTTTTAGAGTGCGCCGCTGGAATGTAAGTAATAACACCATATGAACAAGAAGAGCCTCTTTGTCCTGGTCCTTTGTTTTCACTTTTTTTATAGTCAGGGCCAATCCAAAGATTCGTCAATTAGCCGTAAAAAATATTTCACAAAATCGTTTACCGGTTCCATATCCCTTGATGGCATCCCTTCAGAAGAAGCCTGGAACATTGTAGAATGGGGAGGCGATTTTATCCAGCGGCAACCTGATGAAGGGGCAAGACCCTCCCAGCAGACAGCTTTCAAAGTGCTTTATGATGATCGGTTCCTTTACATTGCAGTCCGGTGTTTTGATCAAATGCCGGACTCCATTATCAAGCGAATGGGCCGGCGGGATGAATTTCCAGGAGATTGGATAGAAGTCAATATTGACAGTTATCATGACCTTCGTACAGCCTTTTCCTTTACCCTTTCCGCATCGGGTGTTCGTGGCGATGAGGCCATTTCGAATGATGGGAATGATTGGGATGCCAGCTGGAATCCCATATGGTTTGCCAAAGCGAACATAGACAAGGAAGGTTGGACCGGGGAAATGAAGATTCCGTTCAGCCAGCTTCGTTATAGCAGCGGGAAAGAAAAAGTGTGGGGCTTGCAGTTAACACGCCGGTTTTTTCGTAAGGAAGAACGGTCTACCTGGCAGAACATTCCCCAGAACGCCGGTGTTTGGGTAAGCCGCTTTGGTGAACTGCACGGGCTTAACGATATTCCCCTTCACCGGCAAGTAGAGGTTGCACCCTACGTAACCGCACAGGTCGACAAATACAAAGGGCAAAAAGGCAATCCATTTGCGAAAGGGCTTGATTCCCGAGTAACAACGGGCCTTGATGGTAAATACGCTGTTACCAATGACCTGATTCTTGACTTCACCATCAATCCCGATTTTGGGCAGGTTGAAGCCGATCCTTCCCAGGTACGTATTGATGGTTTTCAGAACTTCTTTGAGGAACGCCGTCCATTTTTTATAGAAAGCCGCAACATCTTTGATTATCGCCTAACCGGTTCCGAAGCCGGCGGTGATTATGATTCAGACCTGATGTTCTATTCCCGGCGCATTGGAAGTTCACCGCATGGCTATCCAAACATAAATAATGGAGAGTACGCTAAAACTCCGCAAAATACCTCTATTCTGGGTGCTGCTAAGTTTAGCGGCAAAACACGAAAAGGATGGAGCATTGGCATTCTGGAAAGCATCACGCAACGGGAAATGGCCGTTATTGATAAAGACGGCCAGCGAAGAGAGCAACTGGTAGAGCCGCTCACTAACTACTTTGTAGGGCGACTGCAGAAGGATATCAAAATGGGCAATACTGTTATCGGCGGGATCGTTACTGGCGTAAATCGGGAAAGAGGGCTTGAAAACAGGTTGCATAGCGGTGCTTACTCCGGCGGGCTTGACTTTCTCCACTATTGGAAGAACCGCACCTGGTACATAAGGGGTAATATGGTATTCAGCCACGTCCAGGGTACAAAAGAGGCCATCCTGAGAACGCAAACTTCCTTTGAGCACCTGTTTCAGCGCGCTGATGGAAGAGAAGTTTTTGTGGACAGTTCGCGTACGTCGCTTACGGGTATGGGCGGTACCATTCGCTTTGGAAAAAGCGGCGGCAAAGGGGGCAAATTGGGACAGGTCTTACGGTTCGAAACCGGGATTACGCTCCGTTCTCCCCAACTTGAGCTGAATGATATTGGCTTTATGCTTACCGCCAATGAGATCAACCACTTTACCTGGGTGGGCCTGCAATACCCAAAATCATTCTCCATATTTCGTTCCTTCCGGATCAATTATAACCATTGGTCAAGGTGGGATTACGGCGGCAAGTTTTTGTACCAGGCGTTCAATGTAAACTCACATGCTAATTTTACTAACAACTGGCAAACAGGAACCGGTATTACCTGGAACCCTTATGATGTGTCAAATAATGCACTGCGGGGTACAACTGCGCTACGCCGTCCGGCAGGCATCGGGCACTCTTACTACCTGACAAGCGATTACCGCAAGAAGGTGTATGTCAACCTCAATACTTTCAATTTCTGGGGATTTGACAATGCGGTACGCGGCAACAATATCAACTTGAATTTCAACTACCAGCCGATAGATGCACTGCGCATCAGCCTCAGTGCTGGATACTCCTATAACTTCCGCAGACAGGACCAATATGTTAACACCGTTCAGTACAACAATGAGGTGCGCACTATCGTGGGCGAGGTATCCCAAAAAACAATCCGCTTTACCGGTAGGCTCAGTTACAATATTACCCCCGAGCTTACCCTTCAGTATTACGGACAGCCCTTTATTACACGTCCGAGATATGATCGGTTTGCTTATGTGTCCGACGCAATGGCCAAGAGGTACGACGACCGTTTCAGAGTTTTTGATCCGGGCCAGATCAGCAATAGCAACGGTCAGTTTACTGTAGATGAGAACAGGGACGGTGTAACAGATTTCAGCTTTGGCAAACCCGATTTCAACTTTGTACAGTTTCGTTCCAACCTGATTTTGCGGTGGGAGTATAAAGCCGGCTCGGAGTTTTACCTGGTATGGTCACAAGGCAATACACCCGATGCTTCCGCAGACCTTGACCGGCCTCTTTTGCCCAGCTTGTTCGACAATGCTTTTGCCAAAGGCGCAAGAAATATTTTCCTGGCGAAAGTGACCTATCGGTTTTTGAGGTAATAGTTATAATGTGCAGTAGCCGATACGAAATACAGTGTAGCTGGATAAGCCCGCACCATGAAGATTGATTGCTTAAAAAAGCAAAATTTAAAAAGCCAGATTTTGTAGTACTAATAGTAAATTGAACTTATGGCCAAAGAAAAAGCAGTGCGGGATTATAAGGGAGGTACAAAAGGTGCTTCTGCAGTTAAAAGCGCCAAAAGCCAACCAGTTTATTCAATGATGACTGGCAAGTATGTACAAGGCTCGGTAAAAACCGGAACGAAGGTTCAAAGCTATAAGGAAAAAAGGTTACAGTCGACCAGTGCAGAATGGCCCCGGTGACCAAAAAGCGTGAAAGTCAAATGACCTCTATTGAAAAAATGGACGCTACACGACAAGGCATTTCTAAAAAGGCGCTTGAAGAATTGAAAGATAAAGTAGGTTTTGATTATGATCAGCTTTCCGCAATTCTAGGGGTGGCACGAACTACCCAGTCAATAAAAAAGGGTTGGAAAGGTTTCCGCTTGTGCTGAGTAAAAAAATCATGAGCCTTGCGGATTTATACTCATTTGGCTATGAAATTTTCGGAGACCCTGCAGCATTTAACCAGTGGATCTTCCAACCGGTGCCTGCGCTTGGTGGACAAGCTCCTTATGCCTTGTTAGATAATCAATATGGCCGGGAAGAAGTGAAAAACCTAATTGGCCGGATTGCTTACGGTGCCTATTCCTAAATTATGCTGGTATACCGGGTAGGCAATGGCACCTATGCACGTAATCTGACAGGAGAAGGGGCCAGGCTGTTTGGTGCTCAATGGAATCATATGGGCGCCACTTGTCTTTATACTTCTTCCAGCCGTGCATTGGCGGTACTGGAATTTTCGGTCAATGTCGACTTGGGACGCATCCTGCGGCACCTGACCATTACAACCTTCGAAATCCCGGAGGATAATATTCAGGTACTGCCGCTTGCTCAATTACCAGGTGACAGGAGGGACGCACCGGCACCGCCTTCAACAAAAAACCTTGGAACGCATCTGCTTTACGGCCTGGAGCACCTTGTCCTTCAAATCCCATCGACAGTTATTCGTGAAGAGTTTAATTATCTAGTACACCCCCGCCATCATCGTATAGGTGAATGTAAGATTCTTGATGTGAAGGATTTTGTCTATGACCTGCGGATTAAAACAGTTTAGGTGCAGGATTGGAGAGAGGTGGAGTTGAAACAAGATTGCAGTGATGCAGGGTGTGTGCCATAATACGGCGCAGTATCACTGGACTTGGTGCGTCAATCAAGGAGGCATTAGCTAAAATGCCAGTTTAGAGCCTGGAGATTCATAGTACAGGTGACTATTTATTTTAATCAATAGCCCTGCCAATGGAGTGGGAGAGTGGCCTATTGTCCTTTAATAGAGTAACCTTGTTTATATAACTAAATCTTCTATCTGATTCAACTTCCGTTCGGTGATCTCCACCTATACCATTGTAGTGATGACTTGTAAAGGACAAATCCTGCGCCTCAATCTAAATTACTTCGTAGGTGCGTCCCCTCAATTTTTGTCATTGATGTAAAATGGGATAGCCCGTGTACTAAATGGCACCACCCCCGGTGTCAAGATAAAGTATAGTACTAAGAGAAAAGGGACTTACTACTCCAAAAGAAGGAACGGCAAGAAAAGCATTTCCTAAACACAGTCTTTGGAAGTTAACAAACAGGAAACCCTTCATAAATATGAAGGGTTTTGAATTATATAAGGCGGTTGTTTAGTTCAAATTTTGTTTCATCGGACAACGGACGCCTTAGCTTTGCAAAGGATTGG
>DASQMG010000536.1:0-1887 GCA_035645595.1 Flavisolibacter sp.
GGCCACTTTACCTATATGATCAAAATGTGTATTGAACGCAAAGAAGACCTTTTTTGTTTTACGGTCTTTAAATTTAGCCCAGGTTACAATACGGGTAATGGCTGCATCCCAACTTTTGCTACCCGGCACTTCAGGTGTAAGAGACAGCCAAAACATTGCTGATTGCAATACCTGCAATCTTGTTGTATCGTAAAAGATTGCAGCGTACTCGCCCTTTTCTTTTCCATCATCACGTCCGCCGCCTACATAGTTAAATTGCGGCAGGCGTTCTTTTAACTCCACCATTTGATTTTGTAAGGCTTCCTGTACTCCCAGCAGTTGCACGTTATGAAAAAGTATTTGCGAAGCCACTTTGTCCTTGCGGTAGGGCCAGGCATTCAGGCTGTCAGATGCAGTAGTAAACCTTATGTTGAAAGTCATTACCTGCAGGTCCTGTGCTGCAAGTGAAAGACCAAAAACCAGTAAGGCAAATGAAAGTTTTATTCTTTTCATAGTAATAAATTGAAAAAACATCTTGGTGACCATCAGACGGAAGCACTATGTAGCTTTCCTTGCGTCGCACTCTTGTACACTTTGTAATTCTATTGGGCAAAGCGTCGAGGCAGCGCATTTTAAACTACCACATTCACCATCTTCTTTGGCACGTAAATGAATTTCTTTACTTCCTTTCCTTCCACCCATTTTTGAACAACAGGATTGGCCATAACTATTTCCTGCACCTGCTGTTGGGTAGCAGCTAAATCTAAAACAAGTGTTGTACGTAATTTTCCGTTAATAGAAACAGGATACTCTTTTGTGCTTTCTACTAAATATTGCGGGTTGAACGCTGGATACACGGCATCTAAAATGCTTCCGCTGTTTCCTAAATGGCTCCATAATTCTTCACTTATATGTGGTGCATACGGCGTAAGAAGAATAAGCAGTTGTTCCAGCACTTCTTTCTTATGACAGCCTAAATCGGTTAGCTCATTTACACAAACCATAAAGGCACTAACGGCTGTATTATAAGAGAAGCGTTCTGTGTCTTCTTCTATTTTCTTTATGGTGCGGTGCAGTACTTTTAATTCTTCCGGCGATGCTTTATCGTTTGTAGCCAGGGCTCCTTTTGCATCATCAAAAAATAAGCGCCACAGTTTTTTTACGAAGCGGTGTACGCCTTCAATTCCTTTTGTATCCCAGGGTTTGCTTTGGTCAACCGGGCCAAGAAACATTTCATACATGCGGAAGGTGTCAGCGCCGTATTTGTCAACCAATACATTTGGGTTGACAGTATTATAGAGACGCTTACTCATTTTTTCGGTCATCACTCCGCAGATATATTTGCCATCTTCCAGAATGAATTTAGCATCTTTATATTCATCTCTCCAATTCTTAAATGCCTCGATATCTAATTCTACACCATCGACGATATTGACATCAACGTGAATATCATTGATACTGAAACTAGCATAATCAGTTACTGAATAGCCGGTCAATTTGCCGATTTCCAAATCAACAAAGTTTAAAAACTCAAATTGGTTGTCGTTTTTACCCTTTGCATATTCAATTGATTTCTTAGCAAAATCTGATGAGATAAAAATTGGTTCTAATTTTTTATTTTGCACTTCTCGTAGAGTGTAGTTAAACCTATAAACAAATCGGCTACTCCCCTGTATCATTCCCTGGTTCAATAACTTTTTAAATGGTTCATCAAAAGTTATCAAGCCTAAATCATATAAGCACTTTGTCCACATACGGCTATATAACAAATGCCCAACAGCATGTTCTGTTCCGCCAACATATAAATCAACCTGGTTCCAGTAACTGCTTACAGCCTTATCACAAAATGTTTGGTCATTATGCGGGTCCATGTATCGCAAAAAATACCAGCTGCTTCCGGCGTAACCG
>DASQMG010000537.1:0-18614 GCA_035645595.1 Flavisolibacter sp.
ATTGTAGAGGAATAGAAGGGCATGCCATCCATAGTAGCTTTATAAAATTGTAGCTGGACCCTAAGCACGCCGTTTCAAATCACTTTTTTGCGTTTGCTCTTAATTTAAACTGATGTTGTTCAATGCCACAACTTCATAAACACCTTAAAGTTGAAGCAAATTCAATGAGTTACCATTTAGTTTATAAAATGATAGCTGGTTAAAGAATTGTAATGAATATTATAAAAGTTGGCAGGGCTGATGTTAATGTAATAAATGATATTCTTATTCATCACATTGACAGGCCCGACCGAAAAGGAGACCTCCCTACCTTAACCCATTTGCAGGCGCTGCTCGATGATAACAGAAGTTATTTGTTCGCAGCGGTTAACGAGGAGTTTGTCGTTGGATATGCACTGGCTTATAGATTTCCATCTTTATATACTTCAGGATACTTAGCCTATTTATATGACATTGAAGTTTCGGAAAACCACAGGCGAAAAGGAATCGGTACATTACTCATCAAAACAGTACTGGAACATTTAAGAATAGACAATGTAAAAGAGCTATGGCTTGGGACAGGAATTGGAAATCAAGAAGGACAAGCCCTGTTTAGTTCTACCGGGGCGGTAAAATCACAAGAAGTATTTAATGATTATACCTATTATCTAAGCTAAAAGAGCTGCCGCTAGCAATAGCTTTCCTCAATAGGGGCTTTTGAAAAAGTCAGGAACAAACCACCCTTTGTCGAAGGCAGGAACAAGCCTGGCAGATGTTTTTCAAATACCCGCACAGCTTAAAGCCCTTCTCTGTTACCAGCCCCTTTCAAAAACTTATAGTTAGCATTGGCGTAGTTTAGCAGAAATAATAATTATGAAGAAGGTCCTTTTCGCTGTCATCATAATGACTTTTGTAAACACAATTTCAAATGCACAAAACAGTCAAACACCTTCAATAAAAATAAAACTCAAAAACTCTTCGTTGTTACCAAAGAGAGTTACCATCATTACTTACCAGCCAGGCGATTCAGGCAACGGAACAGAACAGGTGACAATGCTGCCTAAATCAAAGAAAGAACTAACCTATAAGGAAGGAACTAAAATTTATTTGGCTAATTCTAAACAGGTTGACATTGTCATGAGTGGGAGAAAGATTGACCAGGATAAACCCTTCCTGGTGTTGAAGAAAGGAGATGCGGGTAAAACATTCGTTTATTAGTTGCCTTTGATCAAGTCGATAATTATTCCTGGAACAAGCACAATTTCGGCTTTGTAAAAAAGCAGCTAACTACCCCTTTTTCACCTATAAGATAGTCATCATAAGTAGAACGGAACTAAAGCTGGGTATCAATGAATACGCTTCTTCAACTCTCTTCCGGTTTATATTTCCGGAGGGGCAGCTGCTCGCTTGCCGGTAACATATACACCGAACATTTAGAATATTGAAGTGCAAGGGAAGGGGCTGACCTTACATTTATCATCACCATAAAAAACGGTACTCTAATGCAAAGTGGTGTTGAGAAAGTTGAAGCTGCGGGCGTTAACCGGATAAATAGGGAGCAGAAGGTTTGGGTGAAAAATTAGAATGCTGACGATCCAACTGATTTTTAGGTATCTCCCGCTTCTACTATCAAACGGTACTTTAATTGTAAAGTTGACGAAACTACTAATAGCCGATCAAGGTCTGCGGTGGCAATTTGTTTGCTCTGTCAGGGTTTACTTACCCGGAACGTAAGAACCGGAGGTATACTTCCATAGATTGCTCACCTTTATTTAAAAGGAATTTGCATATTTGCCCTGAAATCTTCCTATGCTGTCACAAAAAGCAAAATATGCCTTACAAGCTCTCTCCTACCTGGCGGCGCATTACACCAGTGAAAGCCCGGTTTTAATTGGCACTATTGCCCGTGAACGTAATATTCCAATTAAGTTTTTAGAGGCCATTTTGTGTGAGCTTAAAAACCATGAAGTATTGGTAAGTTCCCGGGGGCGTAGTGGTGGATACCGGTTATCTGTTGCACCTAAAAATATTACCCTGGCAAAAGTGATCCGTATTGTTGACGGACCCATCGCCTTATTGAGTTGTGTAAGCCTTAATTTTTACAAGCCCTGTGAAAATTGCAACCAGGTAACCTGCGGCATTAACCCGGTAATGGCAGAGGCAAGAGATGCACTTTTAAAAGTGCTGGAAAAGCGTTCGTTAAAAGATATTATGGATAAAGATGAGATAGTATTACGCTGAAAATGTTCTTACCACAATCCTGACAAAACCCATAAGGTAATTTAGTTGAATTTCGGACAGGCGGCCACCAGCGCTGCTTTATCTTTTGCATAAATGTGAGCAACGGTAGCCTTTAAATTCGCCCGTTGTTTTACTTTAGAGCATCATGCTTTACAGGCTGCTATCAGTTGTTGTTTGTTTTTTACTTGTGGATGGCTTTTGCAGCAAAAATGCGGTTGCCCGACTACCTGCTTCAATGGAAAAGAAAGGTATTTCCATCTCTATTTACACTTCAGCAAACGATTCTCTTTCCTGCACAATCCCATTTAACCGGGCGGGCAATTTAATTATGCTGAAAGCCAAAGTGGATACGGTGGAAGGCAATTTTATCCTTGATACGGGGGCGCCCTACCTTATACTTAATGAAACTTATTTTCGCGATTACCCTGTTACGGTTGTTGAGGGTGATGAGCAAACAACCATTGCAGGAAGAAGCGCCGCGCTCAGTAAAACCTCTGTAAAAGAGCTATCGTTTGGCGCCCTTCAGTTCTTTCGTGTAGAAGCCGATATGACCAACCTGGGTAATATCGAAAATGCAAAAGGAATCAAGGTATTAGGATTGTTAGGCTTGGAACTTTTTAAAGATTGTGAGCTTACAATTGACTTTGAAAAAAATTTACTTTGCCTGCATCGCATCCGCAAAAAAGCTTTACTTACATGTGGCCATACACTTTTAAAAGACGACCCGGTTTACAACACCTATCCCATTGAACTAACTAATAGCCGCATTATTACCGTAACAGAAATTGCCGGCAAAAAAGTGAAACTGATAATTGACTGTGCAGCCGAATCTAATATATTGGATAGCCGTTTGCCCGATAAGATATTTGACAATGTAACGATAACAAGACGTGTAAAGCTTACCGGGCCGGGTGATAAAAAGGTAGATGCTTTATACGGCAACCTAAATCATATGAAAATGGGCAACCGTGATGTTGCTGATTTACCGGTGATCATTATTAATCTTCAATACACCTGCTTCGCTGATGGCAGTTGTGCGGATGGAGTTTTAGGATTTGATTTTCTGTCGCAGCATAAAATAGCATTTAATTTTGTGAGCCGTAAAATGTATATATGGAAGTGAAAGGCACCGGGCAAAGAGCGTTGAGGTGGATGATCACAGGCCTGTGTGGTTTGGCTTTATTACTGTTTACGGTTAACCTTTCTGCGCAGCCAGTAAAAAGCTATATAATTAAAAATGGCAGGATGTATATTCAACTGCCTAAAGATTTACGCCCCTCTACATTAGATAGCTTTGTTTCGCAGTACGACCTGGGGGACCTCGACCTGCATACATTTCTTAGAACGAACAACACCGACTCTCTGCTTAAACTGGGATGGAAAATTGATGTAAACCACGAAACAGCATTTATAATCAGCAAGGCCTTTGAGCCTTTCAATGGCCTGGCCAATCGTGCTGATAAGATTCTTTTTAGCGGGAAAGGGATGCCGCTGTTTCCTGTAGTTAACAATGGAATTGTTTATGGAGTAAATAAGTTCCGCAACAAAGCTTCGTTTTCCGTAAAAGATTCTATTGTATTATTCTTTCTTCGGGGAAACACAGGCGCCAGCAAAGTCATGTTAGCCGGCAGCTTCAACAACTGGGTTCCAAACCAGTTGGCCATGCAAAGAACAGACAGTGGGTGGATAGCTGAAGTGAAATTGCGTCCCGGGAAGTATTGGTACAAATTTATTGCAGACGGCAACTGGATGATTGACCGGGATAATAGCCTGTCTGAAAACGATGGCACCGGCAATACGAATTCAGTTTACTTCAAGGCCAATACCGTTTTCACTCTCCGCGGGTTCACTACAGCTAAAAAAGTATTTGTTGCAGGAAGCTTTAACGAATGGCAACGTGATAAGCTGCTTATGACAAAAACAACCACAGGGTGGGAACTACCGCTTTACCTTGCAGAGGGTACTCATACGTATAAGTTTGTGGCAGATGGAAAATGGTATGCCGATGACATGAATAAAGAAAAGTTACCCGATGGGCATGGTGAATTTAATTCAGTGCTTCGCATTGGAAAACCTTACCTTTTTAAACTTGCCGGTTTCAACAATGCCCGGCAGGTAGTATTGGCGGGCTCCTTTAACCGGTGGAAAGATGACGAATTGTTTATGACCAAAACAGCCACAGGCTGGGAGCTGCCTTACACATTAGGCCCCGGTAATTACGAGTATAAATTCAAGGCAGACGGGAAATGGATAACCGATCCTGCCAACACCCTTTCTGCAGGTGCCAACGGAAACTCGTATTTGATTATTGAGCCGAACTATACCTTTCGCCTGAAGAATTTTAAAGAAGCAAAAAAGGTTTTCCTCGCGGGTGATTTTAATGGATGGAACCCCACTGCCTATGCAATGAAAAAGGAGGGAGATGACTGGGTTTTTCCCGTGCATCTTTCTGTGGGCAAGCATTTATACAAATACCTGGTTGACGATAAATGGATTGTTGATCCCGGCAATAAGCTTTGGGAACAAAATGAATATAACACCGGCAATTCCATCGTGTGGATTGAGCAATGATAGCTTTTGAATTCTGTTATAATTATTAACCCATAACTATCTGCATTGCGGCATAGCGATACGGATTTACGAGATACAAGCCACATTGGAGGGCTTCGTCGGTTAAAAATGGAGCAGGACCACAACCGGCGTTCCATAGGAATGCATAGAGGAAGGCATATTGCATTGTAAAATCTTCACTAGAGTACGGAGTGTAAAACAAATAGCACAGAAGTCTATACAGCTATCCCCGGGTTAATTTTTATCTGCCGGGTACAATTGTTTTAGCACAAGAGTGCGACGCAACAAAGGTTTACTAGTACCACGGCTGCCAGGCACCCCAATCCCCCCACCATTTCGGCCGCCTAAAATGTTGTGAAGGAAATTACTGAACAGGGAAGAAGAAATAGTGCTGTAATAAACCGGCTATTATTTTGTACTAACAGTATTTATCTTTTTAAAGACGGTGCTACTTGTAGCATCTGGGCTTTCTTTTACAAGGAGGTCGCCGTTTTGGAGTGCCCAGTAATACGTAAGCTGGTATTGCGGACATAGATCTTTACCACTATACTCTTTCCTTTTCCATTCTTTATTAAAACAATTTGCCGTGCGGTAATAGCCTGTTGTGGGACAAAAACTAAAGCTCTTGTTTGCGGCATCTATTTTTAGAGTGCCTTTGCGGTAACCTAAAATTTGAGTGCGGCAATTGTACGATGTGGAATTATAAATAAAAAACTCCTCGGCAGTTCCATCGGCTGAAATTTGGTAAGAGCGTGACGCTTCACCAGCGTTTCCTGCATACTGTCCCGTTGTGGGGTTCCAGAAGTTGGTCATAGCAAAGGTGCCTACCTGCCAATGCCCGATCAACTCTTTAGGCACACCCGCCTCACCGGTTTTTACTTTGGTAGTTTGCGCAAATACGCAGGAAGGAATAACAGCAAGTAAAATATATAAAAACTGTTTTTTCATAAAAATTAAAGTTTATAATGTAATAATGAAATAGATTTTGATTGTCACCATTTGCAAGAGGGGCAGCCGCCCCTTACAAATGATTAGTAATAACCTGTTGGTGCCACTACGATCTCGTATATACCAACCCGGCTGTATTTGTACTTTTCACATCCACCAGCCGAAGTGCAGGCCTGCCCTGTCCATCAGTAGTTTCCGTATAACTATACTCCCTAAAATATTGCGGATATAAGTCAGCGGAGGCATACTCATGGCGCACCACAGACCCCAGGTTCCTACGCTCGTCATACCACCCGGAAGCGGCATAAAACTTAATTGTTTTATTAGCTGCATCCACAACAACGGTCCCTTTTCTAAGACCTCGTACCTGGATTAACATGCCATATGAAGGCATACTGGAATATTGAAAATACTCGCGGCAAGTACCATTGGTTTCCAAAACATAGGTAAGGCTATATTCAGAAGACCAGGTGCCATTGTTGTTCACAACAGAAGAAAGCGAAAAGCTTCCGTATACCCATTGGGCAGCCAGAGAGGCAGGAACCGTGGAGCGTGGATGATTACCATATTCTCCTGTATCGACCCCACCGGTGTCGTTGTTTTTTGTTGTATCTTTTTTACAACTTGTAAAGGCAAATAAGCCTAGCAATAAAAGGCTTAAAAGATTTTTCTTTTCCATTTTTGTTTTATTTATTTAGAACACAAAAATGGCCTGCCGCGGGGCTTGTGAACAATAGCATGTACATGTTGATTTCAATGTACTATCTATAGAAAAATGAAGCTTTATCACATAAACAGGTGAAGCAGGATAAGGCGTAGACAAAGTTGTAAATGGGTTTCATAAAATTGTTAACCCGATTTTCTAACCTTTGCAAATGACCCGTGAAGAAAAATTTATGATGGAAGCCATTGCCCTTTCAAAAAAAGGCAGTGAAAATGGTGAAGGCGGCCCTTTTGGTTGTGTGATTGTAAAAGATGATGAAATTGTTGGTACCGGAAATAATAAAGTCACGTCATCCAACGATCCTACTGCTCATGCTGAAGTGGTTGCTATCCGGGATGCATGCAAAAATTTAGGGACCTTTCAGTTAGACGGTTGCGAAATTTACACCAGCTGCGAACCTTGCCCAATGTGCCTGGGTGCAATATATTGGGCCCGGCCAAAAGTAATTTATTACGCTAATAACCGTGAGGATGCGGCAGCAATAGGCTTTGATGATTCCATGATCTACGAAGAATGCAGCAGGCCATTAAATGACCGGAAGATTCCAATGATTTCCGTTTCGCACCCGGAAGCCTTTAAAGTTTTTAAGGAATGGAAGGAAAGCGAAAATAAAAGAGAATACTAAAGACCAACCAGCGCCGCTGGTGTGGAAGCATAAAAAAAGAGTTCTGTTTCCAGAACTCTTTTTTAAAACCTGTTTACTTATTGAATAATGATATTCTGATTAAATTGATACCCACCCTTCTTCACACCTAAATGATACACTCCTTTCGCTATCGTCGCAGGTAATTCAACCATCTGGGCCGATGAGCCTCCCTCATGATTTATTGAAGTTGCATACACCAACTGCCCGCCGGCATTGTAAAAGCTCACGCCATACTTACCTTTTTCAACATTGGTCATTTGAATGGTCAGCCTGTTATCAACAACCGGTGATGGATAAATAGTCACTGTTGGTGCCGTGCTGCCTCTGGCAATACTTATTACACTGCTGTAAGTAACAGTACCATCAACATGAATCATTTTCAGGCGATAAAAGTTAACACCCTGTAATGGTTGATCATCCGTTATGCTATAATTGGTAACAGCAGTTCTACCCCTGGCAACCACATCTCCAATTTTTATAAAGGCATTTCTTGGAGCCGACCTCTCCACCTCAAACTTCTGCAGTTGTTCATTGGCTGTGCCCCACTCTAACAGGTTAGCATTTGCACGTTGCGAACCTCTAAATGAAAGTAATTGAACCGGCAGTAAGCTTCCTGAGGTTCCTACTCCAAAAGGCGAGAATGAGGTAATGTTTGTTCTGAAGCGGCTGTATGGATCGGTACCCGTGGCTGCACCTGCCGGACCTGCCAGCCATGCGCTGTTGGTGTTGTGCGATACATAACTTGACGTACGGCTAAAGCCAGGCAATTCGTCTGCGCTATTCCATTGTAAGGTCAGGCTAATGTTTGAGCCATTGGCAACATCCTCAGTTACAAACCAGGTTTTATTAATCACGCCGCTTGCAATAGGCGATCCTACCGGTGTGGTGCCCGAGTAAGAACTATACACGTTATTGATAACACGTACAGAGAAATTATCCATTGTTCCGGTATTACTCAGTGTTACCGGCGTGTAGGAAGAAGCCGAATAGCCGACAGGATAGGTATAATTACCGCTAGCCATATTCAGTCCTGTCTTTTTAAGGGCGCCGCTGCCGTTTGTTACAATGTAAGAAGTGTTAGATGAACCCGTGATTGTATTTGCAGCACCCAATGTCAGTGCATTGTTACCTAAAGAGAGGGTTCCGCTGGTAAAGCTTAATACTCCGTTGATAACAACTGAACCTGAAATATTCTTATTGCTTCCGCCACTGATCACCATATTATTATACGTAGCTGCAGGAATGCTTTGCACACCGCTGCCTGTAAAATGCATTGTTCCATTGGCATTGATTGTACCGGTGCTGGCAAAGTTGCCACCTACCTGTAACGTGTTGCCGTTGTTTACCGTCAGTGTTGCACCTGTGCCGAGCGTAATATCATTAGCTGCGCCAGCTGTACTTAGTACCGGCATATTAGGAGCGCCACCGTTGATGGTTACGTTGGTAGCAATGTCTGGCACCACACCACAACTCCAGTTGGTGGATGTATTCCAGTTAGCGTTTGTTACTCCTGTCCATGCCGCGTTAGTACCACTTACTGTTACGGTGAAAGAACAGGTAGCATTTGCGCCGATACCGTTTGAAGCATTAGCAATCACGGTGGTAGTACCAACAGGAAAAGCGTAAGGCGAAGTAATGACAGTACCCGGACCTTGAATAGTGTAGGTCACGGTCGGTGTCGGGCAGCCGGTAGTTGTAACAGCAAATGTTTGCGAAGAAGTACAGGTTGACGATGTGGCGGTAATAGCCGTTTGGCAAACTGTAATAGCCGGCGCTGAATTAACTGCCGTGATGGTTGCATTAACTCCATTGCCTGTATTGCCATCATTATCGGTAGAAACAGTTGAAAAATTACTACCAGCTACCGTTCCCTGGTTACTTACAGAACACACATTTACAGGGAATGGCGTATTTACTCGTGTTTCAAATTCAATAACAAATGTTTTTGCCAGCGGCAGATTAATGCCGGACACATTTACCGTCCCGCCGGATAAAGTGACGGTTTCTTTATTAGCTGACGAAGGGGCCACTGTCGAAGCAACTGGATTTTCCGCATGCCGCCCGCTTTGCGAGGCTTTAACCGCTTCGATAGAAATAGTGTCGCCTGTTGCAGAAACCGATGCCGTGGTATCTAAACCCGAAGGTGGCCGCACACTTGTAGGCGCTACAAGGTTAGAGGGTGTTAAGCAAACATAGGCCGGACTTATTAAAATTTGGCCCCCTGCACTGGTAAAAAAATCGGCAGGAGATCCCGAATTGGAATTGGACAGCCACAAGGCCGGTACATTAGCTCCATTACCCTGTAGTTGAACTTTTGCACCAATAGAAGCCGTCTGTACAAAGAAGGCATAGACCCCATTATTAACCACAGTATTTAACCTAACATTTGAGCAATTAATGTTTGAATAAGTTACCATTTCATCTGAACCTGCTATTACTTCAATACCGGTAAATGAAACTGCAGGAACCGTAACACTGTTATTTTGCACGGTAGCGTTCATTGTGCCCGAACCTTCTGTTGCTCTTGTAAATATGGCCCTGTCATCAGAGTTTGTGACTGTATTTCCCTGTATCAACACAACTGCTTTCGCATCCATATTGGCAAATGCCTGAACGGTCGGATCTGTGTACATTCCCAAACCATTACCTGTAATGCTTGGATTGGATCTAACCGTAGCTTCCGTTTTAGAAGCGGATGTGCCACTTGCATAAATATTTAAAGCCACTTCGTTACTTGCTGTAATTACAGGGTTGCCATCTATATTGGCAAACATTTTTCCTGAGTGGTCCGATCCAACTTCTATACCGGCCATCAGCCCGCCCTGGCGGTCAACCGTGCAATTGTTGATAGAAAGATTAATGGTAGAAGAATTCTCAGCCATTATTTGAACCCCTTTTGTACCGGCTCTTTTGAACGAGCTTCCTGCAATAACTACAGTTGCCGTTGCTGTATTTCTTGTACGCATCTCAAAACAATCCTGTGCTATCGTTGATAAAGTTCCCGTATTGATGAACGCCGAGTTCGTTACGTGCAGGTTCATATTCCCTGTTGTGTTTATCAGGTGTGCTATTCGATACGCAGAGTTAGTGAACGTGCTGTTTAAAATATTACAAATTCCCTGGAGGTCTTTTAATTTCAGGGCACCCTCTTCCGTGCCTGTTGAAGCGTTGTTGTGAGTACCGTTGGCTGAAAAAATACTGTTGTCAATTGTTAATGCCGTTACATTGTTCGCATTAAGGCCTTGTTGTGCAGTAGTGGTAATGTTAACCCTGTTTAATGAAGCGGTGTTTACGGCGCCTAAATAAACCGCTGCATTGCAAGTTAAATTATCCAGCTCACCCGCAACTCCATTATCTGCGGTATTAGCGTTGTTCAAGGTCATGTTGGCCAGGCTAATAAAGCTAGCGCCGATAATTTCTATACCTCTTGTAGTTATGTTTTGAATGGTTCCGCCTGAACCAGCCGTAGTTCCAACTCCTGTAATGGTTAAACCCGCTACAGAACCAGTTGTATTGATGGCAATACCTTTTGATGCGTTGTTCGATGAAATGGATTGAAACACCAAACCTCCCGCACCAATGGTGGAGTTCGCGACGTTTAACGCTGTATTATTAGTGCTGGCGATTGTATTACCTGTGCCTCCTACCTGAATTGCTGCCGCACCGCCTGTTGCATTAAAGCCCGTACCGGTTGTAGTACTGATGACCAATCCACCACCCAAAAAATTAATGGTTGTGCCAGCATTATTTACCAGGTTAACCGCGGTATTGATTGTAGTAGTTAAACTTTTGCTGGTGCCTGAAAACAAAATGGTACCGCCTGTATTACCAGTTATGTTTATTCCCTGGTTGGTTGATGTGATGTTACCTGATAACGTAACCGTATTTCCGGTCCTGTTTTGAATATCTACCGGCCTTGCACCACTGATAGCACCCGGATAGGTTATAGTACCGTTACTGCCGTTTACAGAAAAACCGGTTATTGTATTACCCGATAAAGCGCCTGTTGTTGCAGTCAATGTTCCTGATACAGTAGCGAGCGAAACTCCAAACGCTCCTGAGGTGGAACTTAGTGTTCCAAAGCTGCCTGTTAAAGCGCCGGTAGTTAAACTTAATGCCTGTCCTGTACCACTGATGTTTGTTTCGGAAACATTCAGCGTGCCAAAGTTTGTCCCGGTAATACCCGTACCTGTTTTATTGCCAATGGATAAACCCCGAACAAGATAGCCTGTACCTGATGTAGCCAATGTTATCGCATTGGTACTTGCAGCCGAAGTAGTAAGGTTTACCGTAGCGCCAGCACTGTTTAATACCGGCAAAGCCAGACTATAAGCTGGCAACGCAATTCCCGCAATAGCAGCAATAGAAGTAGTTGCATCCTGGCCGATCAATTTCTGCCCGTTTAATAAGGTAATATTACCATCATAAGCGGTTGCACTTTCATGAATAAAAACGGTCTGACCTGCACCGGGCCTGTTTAAAGCTCCATTATTTAATGCTTGAAAAGCAGCTATGGTTTTAAAGGGGGTTGCCAGTCTCCCATCAGTAATTGTACCGGCGTAGGTATTATTAATAAACCAAACAGGAGCCGATACAGCAATAGCGATAACCCCTGTATCTTTTTTAACTCTGTTCTGAATGATATAACGAATAGTATCTGTACCTGTGTAACCTGCCGCCGGGTTATAGGTAAAGCTGCCATCTGCCGCCATTGCAACTGTTCCACCGTTAATGGTGGATCTGCTGGCAATAGCCGTTAAAGTAGCTAGCGGGAAGCCTTTCATATCATTGAATAATACCCCGTCTGCCGCAGGCACAGAAATACCTACGTTGCCAACAGAAGAGTAGGCGTCATCAAACGCTAACGGTGAATACCGCAAAGAATCAGGTATTAAAGTGGTGTTGACATTGATCACATCATTAAAAGCCAAACCGGAAGCCACATCGGCTCCCGTATTCTTTATTGTTACGGTATAGGTAAGGGTATCGCCTGCGATTGCTGTTGCTTTATCAACCGTTTTAATAGCTGTAACAGAAGTAACTGCCAGGGGTTGATTAGGAGATGATGGAACAGTATCAATGTTTTTAAAATTGTCATCAATCCATTTGGTGGCCCGCTTTTCTTCGGCGATGTTTCCGCTCTTACTTTCTACTGCTTCACTTTTAACTGCTGAAAAAATTAAAGCATCATTACTTTTCGATACAAAAAACGCAGTACCAAGAATGGTAACGACAAAAAATAGCCGGTAAAAAAGTTTCATAAGTACAGATTTGGTAGATGTAGTTTTCGCTTGATTAGGATTAAGAAAAGACGGCTTCATATTTCATTCCGTCGCCATCGGGCCCCAATGGCACTAAAAAAATTTCCATACTTCCTTTATCGGGGTGCTCTATTATATAGATGGCCTGGCCATAGTAACTGCTTTTCTGTACGGTTTTAAACACAATAGAAAAGGGCTGGCGCTTCGCCCTGTTATGATTTTCCAGCCCGGTAACACTTACCAGTACTGCAGGCAGTTTTACAGATACTTCAAAGTGGATGTACATCGTTTGATTCAGGTAAGGACGAAAATCCTCAGCATGTAATAAACTCAGGTCAACAGGCATCATGTTCGTTCTTTTTAAGAGGGTACTATACTACCTGGGTGTCGCCTACTTTAGCTTTCCACTCTAATAAATAATACACCCCGTTCTTTTTGTCTTTTAATGTAAAGCCTAAACGCTCATACAGTTTCATGGCGGGGTTAAAGCTTTCTACATGTATGGTTACGGGTTTCATTTTTTGTTGGGCATAGCCCAACACATCTTTTAAAATTCCTTCTCCGATTCCTGTATTTCTGTACAAGGGTAAAAGCGTAATATCAATAATACGGATACTGCCGTCAACAAAATTTTCATCTATATATAACCTGCCTGCGGCCTGCCCATTTTTTAGAATGATCCAAAAAGCAGCACCGATATAATTTTGCTGGTAATACACATGCTGCGCCTCAAACTGTTGCCGCACAAAAGCAGTTTTTTGCTCCTTGCTCCAATCCCCTACCCTTTCCATTTCCTCCGCCCGCGTGCTGCTGTATATCTCACATAAAAGCGCTTCATCCTGTTGGGTAATGCTGCGTAAAATAACAGACGTGTTAGTTAACAATAATTTCATTAATTATAAACGATTTACCATCTTGATGGAAAAACACCCTGCATTGCAATGCAGAAATTCACAGTTAAGTAAGGCATCATATTGTTGTGTGGTAAACTACCCCCGGCCGGCACTAATGCCTGATAGGACATTTGGACAAGATTGCTGATGCTATTGCTATATAAGTTAGCCCGTGCCGGTAAATTTCCAGCAGGGTTATTCGATGTAGCAGGAAGCGTCGTTCCGGAAAGGGTATGGTTATGTGCAGGTATTTCCGACTCCAGCAATGTCACCTGTTCTGTACCGCTCATTTCGCCAAGATCATGAAGGCTTAGTCCTGGCCCTTGTCCGGGCTGCATGGGAACACGGCCCTGCAAATCGGGAAGTGCAAAAGTAGATTGGCCATTTCCGCCATAAGTGGTGCCTAATAATGAAAACAAAGCCGTGTTTTGAGAAATAGGCAGCAGCTGCCCGTTACAAAATGCCCAGCCCCTTGGAGCAAAATTGAAGGGCATCATTCTGATTTCTGCAACAAAAGGATCCATAAGATAGTTAGGTTTGAGATGGGAAAAGCCCGTATAATGAAATGATATAATTGATACAGAGGTAAGGCTGAAAATTGGTGTGGGGCTGCGAACCTCCTGTCCCCCCAATTGCCTGGGGGCTCATTGTGCCCATAGTACCAGATGTTTTATATATCGCCTTCGATGTGCTTTTAGCAAGCAATTTTCCGGCCGCCAGCGATGTGCTGCCCGCGCTTCCGCTAACCGATAAAGGATGACTATGATTAGGTATCTGGTTAACCGTTAGCGTCACTTCTTCTGCCCCACCTGTTTCAGCCAGTATAAATCCATTGCCCTGATGTACAGGAACACGGCCCCGAAGATCGGGCAAAGCAAAAGTTTCCTGTCCGTCGCCTCCGTAGGTAGTGCCTATCAAAATAAATAAGATATCATTCTCCGAAATAGGTAACATCTGTCCTTCACAGAACAGCCATCCGATGGGTGGAAAATTACCTGCAAACAGTCGTATCTCACCAATATAAGGTTGTGCCATAATAAATAGGTTGACTGGTTAGTTTTGACTTGGGAATATGCCTTGCAGGGCAACACAAAATACAAGTGTTAGAAAGGGTTGCATATTTAAATGTGCCTGGCTACCGCCCACGTTAGAAACAGCAGTTGGCGCCATAACACTCAGGTCCGAGCTGTTGTATAATTCAGAAGGCGAGGTCGTGGCAAACAAGCCCGCTTGTGGCGTTAAGCTATTAGCCACATTAGAAGTGGCATTAAGAATATGGGTATGCATAGGCATCTCACTTTGGGTTAAAGTGTGTGCCTGCTCTCCACCCGTTTGACCCAGCGTATGTCCGTTGCCTGTATGGATCGGAACTTTCCCCTGAAAGTTAGGCAAGGCAAAATTTGTTTGCCCGTTGCCGCCATAGGTGGTACCTAATAGTGAAAACAGTGCCTGGTTTTGATTAATTGGTAAAAACTGCCCGTTACAGAAGGCCCAGCCTTGAGGAGGGAAGTTGAAACTAACAATTCTGATCTCAGATAAGAAGGGTTCGGCCATAGCAATGGAATTGGATTTTAAATAATAGTGGTTTTCCCGGAGCCAAAGTAGAATGAAAAAATTTAGAAAACGAGGCTTCATTACTTTTTTTATTTCATCAGCAGTGCTGTTTATACTCAAAACATTATATTATCATTGTCCTTTCGTTTTTACTTCTAATCCAAACCAATAGAAAAACTAAAATGCAAAACCGTAGAAACTTTCTTGCCCAAACTTCGTTAGCCGCAGGCGCCTTTGCCTTTTTAAAACCACTGCAAACTTTTGCCGGCAACACTACGTCAGCATCTGATACCAACAACACACTAATTATCGTTTATACCGCGGGTTTGTGCGAGCAATGGAATCACTTTAATGGCTTGGGAGGCATAGAGGCAATAACAGATGCCGTGAAAAAAATAAAAAGAGACAATGGCAATTTGCTTTTGGTTGATGCCGGAAATATACTTGACGCCGGTTCAAAAAAGAACATTAGTCATTTGCATTATTTCACCGCTTTAAAAAAAGCAGGCTTTGATGCAATGACACCCGGCATAAACGATATGCAACACGGAGCGGATTACTTTTCAAAATTAGCAGGGCAAAGCAACTTAAAAGCGGTGGCTACCAATTATCACAACAAAGGAATTTTAAAAGAGTCTGTACTGCCATTTCATATTACACGCAAAGGCCATGTAAAAGTGGGAATCATTGGCATTGGTTCAAATACTATAGGGGACACTGAACTACTGTCTGCTTCCCAGCTATGTGACCTGGTAAATACTACCACGGCCACGTTAAAACAAGTCCACCATTGTAACGTTGTTATCTGCTTATCGCACCTTTCTTTAAAGAGTAAAGTAAATCATTTTGATAACCTGCGCCTGGCAGAAGCTTCCTCAGGAATAGATATGATCATTTCTGAAAACGAGCAGCGTTTTACGCACAATACGCATGTAGTAAAAAACAAAAATGCACATGATGTTTTTGTGACGCATGCCGGTAAAAAAGGGACGATCTTAGGCAGAATTGATGTTAGCTTTAATGAACACGGGCAAACAATACATATTGAAGCCAGGCCGATATTCACAGGGATAGAGAACAGTGATACAAAAGCGGCTTTTAGAAAGCATGCCGTAAATGCAGAAGTATAGGCGGATACAACCTGTTTCAACTGTAAAAGCTTATGCTACTGATTTTTTTATTAGCATAGGCCTTTTTGTTTTTAGTGGGAGAGGAAGAAACTTTGCCCCCTTATTTACTGATGCCAACCATCAGGATATAAAGAAGATTGGAGCTAATTATCACCTTCTTTTTTCTTTTTGCGCCCAAAAATTTTATCGAAGAATTTTGCTAATCCTTTCTTTTCTTTTTTCACCTCTTTTGGCGCTTCTTTTATTACGGGCACCGGCTTTTTTTCCTGTGTATCGGAAGGTGAGGCATACAGCAGGGCAGAGTAGACAAGTTTATGCCGCTCGTTATCTTTCCACACAGGCTGTAAAGGTGAATCAATCAATACGTTTTTATCCATTAGAACATGCATAGCTGCGGGTATCTGTTTTACGCTTTGCCACGATTTTCCATCAGTAGTCAGAAAAAGATAATCCTTGTTTACTGTATCGAAATACACATTCGCTTTTGGATAAAAAAAATATTTAGGCGGTGGCGGAGGAGGAATAGTTACGGGCTTTTCAGCTTTGTTATTGCTGCAGGCAAAACAAAAAAAGTAGATAATCAGTGCTGAAAAAGTTCGCATCATAAAGTAAAGCATTCAAAGAACATTCCAACCCTGTATGTTACTCGGGAGGATTGTTTTGCTCGTTTATATTCAATTGATCAAGTAACTCCCGCGATGTAGTATCACCACCATTAGCCGCTTCGGTAAGATAGGTTCGTGCCCGCGAAAAGTTTTTATCAAAAACACACTGCGTGTAGCCGTTTATTTGAAGGAACGCCCGGTTCTCTGCAAACATGTATAAGATGCCCAGGGTGCGTTTAGCAGGCAGATGTCCCGCATCTGCTGATTTTTTTAGCAGTGCTATCGCTTCATCGCAGGGCAGCGCAGCATTCTTTCCCTGTAACGACAAGTTAGCAGCCTGGAACATGGCTTCCGGCACGGAAAAGCCGGTAAGGAAGTTATAAATACGCAGGGCATCCTCTACCTGGTTGTTTTGAAGATAACCGGCTGCTTCAGCCAACTGCCCCCGCATGTCGGCTTCCGTGGGCTTAGCATTGGCAGCCTTTTTTTGCTCCCATTCCTCAGGTGTCGTTAGGTCCTGCCTTCGCAGCCAACCCTTTGAGGTTTGGCCACGGGAATTGGTAAACTCAGTATAAATAAAACCAGCCTTCTCTTCATAAGCAGTCACCATTTCATCGGCCGGGATAAAAGCGGCCCTGCGGGTAGCGTCATCAGCCTCGTTATAAAAATTAGCTTTAGAAGCTGACACCCGGTATTGTGCAATTGCCTGTAACGGCTTTGGCTTTTCTACTTCCGGTTTTGCCTTAAGGCCGTTTTTCCCGCTTTCAATTAAAGCATACGCTAAACCACTGGCCACTAAAAGTGTAATGATAAAGGCAACTATCCAGGCTGTGTTCTTTTTACGATTCACGGTATAATCGTCCTGCCCGGGAATACGCTCCGGGCCCTCCGTTACACCTCTTCGCAGGCTTTGCAATTCGGCTTCTTTTGTGGCTAATTGTTGTTGTAATTGCTGTTTTTCTTTCAATAATTTTTCGGCCTGTGCCTGCCAGCCGTCATTGCTTAGTGGAGTAAAATCCTGGCGGTGGTTGCCAATGCTGTTAGCCACAATAAAATTGTGCAATTCAATTCCATTAGCAAAGCGTTCCTCCGGCTTTTTACGAAGGCAGCGGTATATAGTGCTTAGCAACCATTCCGGTATGGCCGCTTCCTTTCTTTTGCGTTCATCATTCCACTCCGCCGGCATATGCTGTTCCCGCAAAACCTTTAAATCCGGCGGCGATGTTTCCATGTGGGCCAGCATAATTTGGTTGCGGGCCGATTCACTGCTGTCGCGCAACGGAAAGGGAACTTGCCCTGCCAGGAGCTCAAACAGTATGATACCAAATCCATAAATGTCTGTCTGAAAAAACAATTGTCCCGCTCCCTGTTCCGGCGCCATAAATTCAATAGCTCCCGCATGGCGTAAACTTGTGCGCCGCTGCTCGTCGCTCATGGCCGACAAGCCAAAATCTATCAGTATATAATTGCCTGTGGCTTTATTAAATTTTACGTTGTTGCTTTTCATATCGCCGTGCTTAACATCCAGCCGGTGACAGTGCGCTAAGGCATGAGATAATTGTTCGGCAACTTTTATTGCTTCTTTAATTGTGAAGACGGGACTATGCGGGGGCTTCAACAGTTCCTCCATATCCGGGCCTTCAATAAACTCCATTTCAATAAAAGGAAAAGAGCCGCTGTCGGTAATGCCGGACGAAAGAATCTTTACCACATTAGGGTTAGGCTCCTCGTTTACTTTTTTAAGTTTGGCTACCTCGTTTTGGAAAGAAGTAAAGTTTTTATCCTGCTCACTTTCGCTGTGTATGGGCGTAGGCAGGAGCTTTACCGCCGTGATGATCTCTCCTATCCTGCGGGTTTTATAAACCGATCCCTGGCCGCCTGTTTTTAAGGCGCCCATATTTTCCAATCCTTCTGTTATGGTGAACACTTTAGCCATTGCGTAAATGTAAGACGCCGCAAGCTACTATATTGCAGGGAGGCGGGATGAAAGGTGCAAGGGGATTTTAGCAGGATTTTAGTTAATAGTTACCTAAGGAATTTTGGCGTCTCCCTGGCAAAGCCC
>DASQMG010000538.1:0-1663 GCA_035645595.1 Flavisolibacter sp.
TTGCCAAAAACTATCTTATATACACTCAACCCAGCCGACAATGCTGTATTGGCAACTCTCACCGGCTCCTTTGCGGAAGACGGTGTTCAGGGTAAAATACAATTTGGGCCGGCCTGGTGGTACAACGATCATTTTGAAGGCATTACACAGCAATTACTTGCACTGAGCAGCTATGGATTATTGCCGGCGTCTATTGGCATGACAACCGATTCAAGAAGCCTTTTATCTTTTGTCCGCCATGATTATTACAGGCGAATTCTTTGCAATCTTTTAGGCTCCTGGATGGAAGATGGAAGACTTCCCGATGATTTTGATTTCGTATCGAATATGGTACAAAATATCTCTTACTACAACATAAAAAAATGGATTCAAAAATGACTGAGGCGGCAAATAGAAAAGTAGCTGTTGTAACAGGCGCAGGCGGGACCTTATGTTCTGAGATGGCCAGGAACCTCGCCGCACAAGGTTATAGGGTGGC
Source organism: Flavisolibacter sp. (assembly GCA_035645595.1). Classification (GTDB taxonomy): domain Bacteria; phylum Bacteroidota; class Bacteroidia; order Chitinophagales; family Chitinophagaceae; genus Flavisolibacter. The sequence continues at coordinate 479 of DASQMG010000538.1, forward strand.
CCTGCTTGGGCGTACGCTGGATAAATTGAAGGTGGTAGAAGAAGACATAAGGGCAACTGGCGGTACCGCGATTTCTGTTAGCGTGGATGTAAGTGATGAAGCCTCGGTAATTAAAGCAAACGAAACAATTGAAAAAGAACTAGGCGTTTGCAGCGTATTAATAAACGGGGCAGGTGGCAACCAGAATGAAGCATTAACAAACATCACAGAGTACGATGAGAGAGAACTGCTGAATGACGGATCCGTGAAAGGTTTTTTTAATCTCGACATGCAAGTGTTTCAAAGCGTAATTGATATCAACACTATGGGCACTGTTATACCGTGCACAGTATTTGGCCGCAGTATGGCAGGGGAGAAGCGGGGGGTTATCATTAACGTTGCTTCTATGAACAGTTATCGTCCGCTTTCGAAAGTTGGTGCTTACGGAATGGCGAAAGCGGGCATTGCGAACTTTACACAATGGCTGGCGGCATACCTGGCACCGGCTGGTATCAGGGTAAACGCAATTGCGCCCGGATTTTTTTTAAACGACCGAAGCCGTAAAATCATGTTCAACGAAGATGGCAGCCATACAGCCCGGGCGAAAAGTGTTTTATCGCATACACCGATGAAAAAATTTGGCGAAGCACCTGAATTAATCGGGTGCATGAACTGGTTGATCAATGATGAAGCAGCCGGCTTTGTAACAGGGATTGTTGTGCCCGTGGATGGAGGGTTTTTAGCGACCGCAGGTATTTAATATTTATCGGAACAATAAAATAATTTATCAACACATAAAATCAGCAAGATGGATACGATCATAAAGAGCAACGGCACCCACAGCACCAATGGTTCTGAGCAGTTCCGCAAAGAGGTAGGCATGATGAACCTGGAGGCCTTGATTGCAGAGCGGGAAACTATTTCCAGTAAACCATTTCCCATCTCAGATGGCGAGCTGTTGTGCCGCTTTGAGCAGCTTTATACCGGCGCAGTCAACGATGTGCTCAGGGAGTTTTGCCTGCTGAACCAGGCGCTTCCCAACCGCATTGTTCCGCTTCGTGAGTACCGGACGGTGGCCGGTTTTGCTTTTACGGTAAAGAGTGCGCCCAATGCAAAGGTGACCGGCGAGATGGAGTTTCGCTCCCAGATGCTGGACGCGATGAAGGAAAATTCCTTTATTATCTGGGATACCTCAAAGGACGAAAA
>DASQMG010000539.1:0-2146 GCA_035645595.1 Flavisolibacter sp.
TGTAGAAGGTGCAGACTGTATTCAAACCGTACGTAACCATTTAGGAAACGATTGCGGTAAAATCATTTTTGAAAGCAAGCGTACCAAAACATTTCAAAGCGGGTGGATAGAAAAATTAAAGGCAGATAAACGTAGTAAAGGGGCCGATGTTGCTATCCTGGTAACACAGGTATATCCTAAAGAGTTTAAATGTTTCGGCGAACAGGATGGGGTATGGATTTGCTCTTTTGGTGAAGTAGTGGCCCTGACGAGTGCTATGCGCCATACCATCATCAGTATTGCAGAAACAAAGCGTGGCGAAGAAAATAAAGGTGAAAAAATGCAACTGCTCTACAGTTATTTAACCGGGATTGAATTTCGCCAGCAGATGGAGACAATTGTAGAAGGCTTTTTATCTATGAAAACCTCGATTGACAGGGAACGTATACAAATGGAAAAGCTATGGAAAGAAAGGGAAAAGCAATTGCACAAAGTACTGGTAAGTACATCAGGCCTGTATGGTTCCATTAAAGGTATAGCCGGGGCATCTGTAGGAAATATCCCCCTGCTGGAAGGTGACGAGCAGCAGGAACTGGCCGAAGGATAGGCGACAGTTAGCAAAGTTTCTTACCTCGCATTGGAACAACTACGCAGCTTTACCTGCACAGTTTATACTGATGAAGGAACGGCACCTGGTACGTCCCGGTCACTAAACAGCACACCTGCACAGTTGTCTGGCCGTAATTGCTTTCGTATTTGGCTCATTATAAGAAGCGATGAATTCCAACAGCAGGAGGCCTGCCTTTACCTAAATCACCTTTTTGAAAATGCACCTGAGGTAGTATAACAGTTTACAGAATAGGAATGAATTTACTTTGTTACCCAGGCTAAACACAGTTCATCAAATACCTGATAGTTTAATTGAAGTGCATGCACTTCTTCTGATACAAAAGCTCCTTCAATCTTCCCTTCGGGCTTCAGGCTGAAGGGTTGCAGCCTTATCATTTCACTAAAGTCCACAGCGCCGTAACTCCACCATTTAAAAACGGCTTCTTTACACGACCAAAGCAGTGTGAGCGGAAGCATAGCCTCTTCATCCCGAAACCTACTGTCGAGAAAATCTATTTCAGCAGGGTGCAAAAATTTGTGTTTAATTTTTTTCACTTTACCGGTGGGCACTTCAATATCTACTCCTACCCTTGCCGTTTTACTTACTAATGCTGCCGCGTAATTGCTGCAATGTGAAATGGAAAAATGATAAGCCTCATTTTCTAAAAAGGGCTTTCTTGTATCAGCAATTTTTATAAGGCTGATGGGAAAATCGGGGGCCAGGTATTGCAGCAGGTAACGACCGGCAAGGTGTTGCAGGCGCTTGTGCGGATGCGTTATTTCTCTTTGCAGGGGAACATGCTGAAGAAAGAATGTTTCGTCCTCTTCAATCTTCCATACGGCCAGCCTGGTGGTTTCATCAATATCCTGTTGAAAAAAAATCGGCATTTGATTTACGATTGGCGATTATAAATTTTAGATCTGCTTACCCCCGTGATATCCATCAAAAATAATTTTAGTTGAACCCACAATTTGTAATTTATTTGCAAGGTGCGGATGGCTGTGAGATTGAGTTAACTGAATGATAGAAGCAAATCTGCAATCGAAAATCAAAAATCTGCAATCGAATGATTCTTTCCGACAGCCGCATTTTAGAAGAAATAGAAAAAGGTACCATTAAACTTACCCCCTATAACCGCGCATGTTTAGGAAGTAACAGCTACGATGTTCACCTGGGCAAAACATTAGCTACCTACCGCGAACATATACTGGACGCGAAAAAACACAACCAAATAGAAAGCTTTGAAATTCCGGATGATGGCTTTGTTTTATACCCGCATATTTTTTATTTGGGCGTAACGCTGGAGTACACAGAGACTCATGCGCATGTGCCTTTTTTAGAAGGCAAATCTTCTACCGGACGCCTGGGTATTGACATTCATGCTACGGCTGGTAAGGGTGATGTTGGCTTTTGCGGCAACTGGACGCTGGAGATTTCGGTAAAGCAGCCCGTACGTATTTATGCAGGCATGCCTATTGGCCAATTAATTTATTTTCCTGTTGATGGAGAGATTGAAGTGAAGTACAACCAAAAGGGAAATGCAAAGTATAGCAATCA
>DASQMG010000540.1:0-2119 GCA_035645595.1 Flavisolibacter sp.
AAGAAAAAGTGCGCAACAGATGGCAGGACTGGCTGGCGTATGAGGCGGCGGCCATAAATCGCTTAGAACTTAGGGGTGACAGAATGCATTAGTAAATGCCCGAGCCACGTTTCAGTATGTTGTAAAAATATAAACTCAACCCAGGTTAAAATATTCTAGTTCTTTCTTAAAATTCAAATGAGGATAGGCTTCTTGTAATGCTTTTGCTTTCTGCATTGATGCATTTAAAAATCTTCTGTGTTGTTCTGATAAAGAGTTAAACGGTTTATGCTGACAGGCCAGATTAATAGAATGTATTTCTTCCATCAAGGCTTTCGTCCTTTCGTCCATGCAGGCAGTCACCAGCTTTTCCCAAACATATTGCGTGGCAAAATAATTAGGGTGTACAAGATCTTCGGCATAAAAACGGTAGTCGCGCAGATCGTCAATAACCAGTTCATACGCTGGAAAATAATAGAGCCTGTCAAATTTATCTACCAAATGATGCACGGCCTGAATCAGTGTTGCTTTGCTACGGTTATTCTCAACAGCACCCTCTCTCAGGTGTCTCACCGGGCTAATGGTAAAAATTATTTTGATATTCGGATTGAACAAGGATAGACGATGAATAACATTCTCTAAAGCCCCTAACACGTCTTCGGATGTCAATAGCTTTCTGTTGAACCAATTAGCCGGGCCTTTGTGATTATTAGCCGCAACGGAACCAACGGGTGCGTTTAGTGCTTTATCAGTTAATAAATAGACCCATGAAGAGCCTAAAGTAATGATAACGTAATCAGCCTGCTTTAAGAAGTTGTGCGCTGTGATGACAGCCGTATTTATCTTTTGTAAGGCTTCATTAGTATAAATGGCTGAAAACCGGCTGTGGTGCTTCCAACTGTGCCAGCCCTCGTTATAGTGAAACAAATCTTTTTCAGTGAATGATCTCGCCTCTATATAATCGGTTAATGCTTCAGTAACGCTGACAGGATTAAATAAAATACCGTTAGGATTTTGCAGTGTTGTGAATTTGTACTTCTCCAGCTTCTCTCCTATATTTTCTGTAAAGCAGGAACCCATCAACAATATTTTATGCCGGTGAGTTATCGGCTGCGGTAATTTTTTAATTTCAAATTCAAAGCGAAATTTCATAGTTCAATACCACGGATTTTGCAATGCGAATTAGTTAACTTAATAAACGTTCAATTGAATATATCGGAAGCTAACCGAAGACTTTTTAGCAAAGCTTCATTGTTTAGACCAGTTTTTACATCCTTTCCCTCCAGGTAAGAAATAATCAGCTCCGTACTCATATTTCCAACCAAATCGCTTCCGGCCATTGGGCACCCGCCAATGCCCTTCAAAGCGCCATCAATTCTTTTACAGCCGGCATTCACTGCGGCTTCCAGTTTTTCTTTCCAGTTATTGACTGTCGAATGCAAGTGAACCCCAATGGTTGTTTGAGGATATTTAGGTAGTAGTGTATGCAGCGCAAATAAAATTTGCTCTGGTGAAGCAATGCCAACTGTATCAGCCAATGAAATGATGTTAACCTCTTTTTTCACCATTTCGTCTGTCCATTTTAAAAGTATTTCGTCATTGTATATATCGCCATAAGGATTGCCAAAGCCCATGCTTAAATAAATCACTAGTTGTTTATCGTGCTTTTTACATAGGTTTTGAATTTCATCTACCTTGTCCAGGCTTTCTTTGATGCTGCTATTGGTATTGCGCTGTTGAAACGTTTCTGAAATTGAAAATGGAAAGCCTAAATAATTTATTTCATCATACCTGGCCGCTTCCTCTGCACCACGGATATTGGCAACAATAACCAACAGTCCCGATGTTGAATTCTGAAGGTTCAATTTTTTAATCACTTCCTTAGTATCAGCCATCTGCGGAATAGCCTTCGGAGAGACAAAGCTTCCAAAGTCAATGGTATCAAAACCCACTTCCAGCAGAGAATGAATATATTCAACCTTCTTTTCCGTAGGGATAAAATTTTTCCAACCCTGCATCGCATCGCGGGGGCATTCTATTAGTTGATAAGTGGAGCTGGTAGGTGGCAGGTTGATTGAGGAAGTCATTTTCAAATCTTAAATTGACGTTGTTTCATTACTTCGTATAAAATCATCCCCGT
>DASQMG010000541.1:0-21820 GCA_035645595.1 Flavisolibacter sp.
TGTTGTACCAACACTTTCTGTATCGCTGCTACCATCTTCTCTCCTTTTTCTTTTACCTGTTCCTCTGTCCAAAGCAAACTAATCAGGGTAGAAACACAACGGCTCATGACCGCATCAGAAGCAGAAAAGTCTTGGGTGACAAGACGGTGTAGTCCTTCACGTTGTGCATCAAACAGGGGATATAAAGTAGTGGCATTTTTTAAATGATCCCATTTACGGATGTAGTGCCAGTTGTTATCGAACCAGTAAAAACTACCAGCCATAATCTTCTGCTCTTTCATCTCGGCAACAGCAGCTTTTGTTAAAGCCTCTGTAGGCAAAAACCAGGTTAGGAATGAGCAGCTATCACCGGCAGGATCAGGTACTTTTCTAAAAGATATTTGGGGTAGGGTTGACAGATGGGTTTTTAATATGGCCTGATTCTTTTTTTGAATCGTTAGAAATTCATCGAGCCGCTTTACCTGTGCTAAACCAACGGCTGCATGAAGTTCGGAGATGCGGAAGTTGTAGCCCAAAAACGGGTGCAGGTCGGCGCCGCGGTCAACTCCTTTGTGGTCGTGGCCATGATCGGTAAAGCCATCGCATTTTACATATACCTCTTCACTATTCGTCATCACCACACCACCTTCGCCGCAGGTCATTGTTTTTACATAATCAAATGAGAAGGTACCCGCATCGCCAATGGTTCCTAAATGTTTCCCTTTATACGTACCGCCAATACTTTGACAGGCATCTTCCAACAGCAGTAAATTATGTTCTTTACATATTGCCTGCAGTGCATCCATATCGGCCATGCTGCCACACATATGTACAGGCATTACACATTTTGTGTGTGCTGTAATAGCATTTTTAACTGCAACAGGGTTAAGGGTCAGGGTCTCATCCACATCAACCAAAACCGGCACCGCACCGGTACTTAACACAGCTTCAAATGAAGCGACAAAAGTAAAGGAAGGCATAATCACTTCGTCGCCTGCACCAATGCCCAAAGCCGCCATTGCTGTAGTTAAAGCAGCGGTACCACTTGATAAGAGTTGCGCATGTTTGGTTCCAAAGCGATGACAGATAGCTTCTTCTAACTCTTTGGCTTTCCAATGGCCATTACGGGCCCCATCGAAGCCATAACGCATGAGTACCCCGCTTTCCACTACATCCATCAGTTCTTTACGTTCAGCATCGCTCCACAATTCGTAACCAGGCATAAGAAATAATTACTATTAAAGAATGAATATTAAAGAAGCGCAAAGGTAAGTGGAACAAACTGTGGGACTTTGTTTCCCGTCATCTTATTGCTTTCTGCCAGGCCTTCACCAATCACCGGCTTTGGCGGCACTATCCCTCCCGACTCCTATCTCTTCCTCTCAAAACCACCCTCTTCGTTTAAACATAAAAAGCATCCATACCGGAATGAACAACATAATACTCACCGCTACGATAAAGCCCCATTTATTATGCAATAGTGGGATGACGTCAAAGTTCATCCCGAAAATGCCGCCGATAACTGTGGCCGGCGCCAACAGGCAGGTAACAATAGCCATTACTTTCATTACCTCGTTCATCCGAAGGTTTACATTATTGATGTAGAGGTCTTGCATACTAAGCATGATATCGCGGTAGTTTTCGCACAGGTCGTAAGCCTGCACGATATGGTCGTACACATCTTTAAAATATTTGGTGGTTTGTTCTTCCAGCAAATTACTTTCGCTGCGGATTATATTAGAGATCATATCCCGAACGGGTGCGATATTTCGTTTTAAAATAATAAGCTCTTTACGCAACTGTGTAATGTTGGCAAGTGATAACGTATTGGAGGCTTTGATCACTTCCTCCTCTACCGTTTCTATCCTTTCCCCTAAATCCTCCATAACCAAAAAATAATTATCTACAATTAAATCAAGCATGGAATAACACAGGTAATCGGCGCCACGCTGCCGGTGTTTGCTGTTATGCCTTCGCAGCCTTTCCCTAATTGGGTTAAAAACATCCCGCTCCGGATCTTCCTGAAAAGTGATGACAAAGTTTTTACCCAGTACAATGGAAATTTGTTCTGTTTCTACGCAGTCTTGTTTGCGATTGTAGTAAAGCATGTTCAACAGGCAATAAAAGATGCCGTCCACTTCGTCCATCTTCGGTCGCTGACCCATACTTAAAATATCCTCGGTAAGCAAGGAGTGAATACCAAAATGCGCAGACAGACTTTCTACGTCGGCTTTAATAATACCATCAATATTTATCCAGCTAATATGCTCATTGTTCAAGTAAGGAAAGCTTTCTTCGGCGGTTTTTAATTTATCCTCCAACAGTTCCTTTTCGTTGTAGTCATAAATAGTGATGATGCTTTCCTTCACGTCTTGCCGGTGCGTTTGCAATGTGGGGTTTACACTCACGATTTTTTTTGTACGCTGTGTGCCAAAAAGTGCAGCCGGAACCAAATGACGTATGTAATTCTTTGCTTTCACTGAAAAAGAATTTTAAAGTAAGATAGGCAATGTGACCTATTGGTAAAGCAAAGAAAGTAAGAGTCGCATTACTGTTATCAATTGATTTTTTCTTTATCGAAATGCATTATTTTTTAGGTATTACGCTGGTAACTACCACTTATAGCAGTTAAACAACAATTCATGTTGTAAAAACATCAGTTTATCCAAATACACATTTTAAAATTGTCAGCTGCATTTTATTTTGCACTCACAATTTTAAAAAAACTGACATTTATGAAGAGGTTCATTTTAGTATTTTCCATTATTACTGTTTCCTTTATTGCCGGCGCTCAAAAAACAAGTGAGTCTGCTACCGGGGCAAAATTTGGTGGCGGGCTTCGTGTAGGATTGCCACTTGGCGACTTTGGTGACAGCTACAGTTTAGGTATCGGTGCCGAGTTACAGGCAGAGTATATGTTTACACCAACGGTCTCCGGAACGTTCACTACAGGCTATACCAACTTTATTGGTAAGTCAGAATCTTTTGGCGGTTTTACTTTTAAAAATCCTTCACTGGGGCTTATTCCAATCTTAGTTGGCGCTCGTGTTTATCCTGCTCCTGATTTCTTTATTGGTGGTAAACTGGGCCTTGGAATTTTTACGGGTAGCAGTTCCAGTTCAACCGGCTTTAGTTACGAGCCCCAAGTAGGCTATAATGCAGAGAAGTTCCAGTTTTCCCTGGGTTACAACGGCTGGTCAAAAAACGGCGGTTCTTTAAACCATCTTGGCTTAACCGGCATTTATAAATTCAATTAATTTTTGAATTACCTGTCCGGAGAGTTGCACTCATTCTTGTGATTTTTAACCTTAAATATTTATTCACTTTTTATTCTAAAACAAACGTTCTAAAAAACCATTTTTAAACTATCGGGCCGACATCAATTATTTGCAGCCTGATTAAAACTAACATTTATGAAAAAGATTCTGTTCGTGTTCTCAATCGTTGCAGCTTCTGTTGCTGCTAATGCACAAACCGCTTTCGGCGTTAAGGCCGGCGCCAACATTGCTAATTTAAAATTTTCCGGTGGTGGTGTCAGCGAAAGTCTTGATTCCAAAATTGGATTCCATGCAGGGGGCTTTGTCAACATTCCTGTCTCAAGCAATTTCAGAATTCAGCCGGAAGCTTTGTTTTCAATGGAAGGCGCTAAAAACAAAGAAGACAACAGCAAAGTAAACCTGAGTTATATCAACATACCTGTTATGTTTCAGTACAGTGCCTCAGGTTTTTACGGCGAAACTGGCCCACAATTAGGTTTACTCATGTCAGCAAAAGCAAAGGAGGATGGTGAGGAAGAGGATGTAAAAGATCAACTTGAAACTACTAACCTTTCCTGGGCAATTGGTGCTGGCTACAAACTTAGCAACGGATTAGGATTTGGTGCCCGGTATAATTTAGGCCTAAGCAACATTGGTAAAAGTGAAGATGGGGAAGAAGGCAAATTAAAGAGCAATGTTATCCAGATTGGACTTACCTACACTTTTGGTGGTTCTGCAAAGAAGTAATTTAATAGGCTGATGAAAAAGAGGGCTGATGAAAACATCAGCCCTCTTTTATTTTTAATGTAATCAATCAACCCTGTCAATTTGGGTAACACCTTGTTCTGTTCCTGTGTAGTTACGCCCTGGAAGTTGAGTATCAGCAGGGGTTTTCGTAAATATCCCATGCTTTTGTGCATACTATTACGCAGGTGATTTTAGCGCATTTATACCCTTGTAACGGCTATGGCGAAGCTGTACATTTATCGGTGCTAATGACTATCCAAATCTTAAATACGACCTATGAAAAAACTTTACAAAACTCTTTTCATCCCTGCACTTTTTATTGTACTTACCCTCTATTCAATTTCCGGTTATGCACAATGCCCCGATGGGCAGCCGGCAGGGGGAAGTGTCTTTGATACCACTATACGATTTTCATCAGGTGCAACTAACAGGCAAGTAAAGTTTCCAAAAATTAATCCCCAGAGCGGTATGCTTACCTGTGTTAAGTTAATCGTAACCATGACAGGCATTATTGATACATCAGCGTTCGAAAATTTTACTGATTCGGCTTTTACCGTATCCCGTTCGTATAACCGCACAGATAATATGTCAGGACCCGGTTTAACACCTGCGTTATCAAACAGCTTTAACGGTGTAACCTACATTCCACTTGCCGGTAATAATGGTGTGGATAATTCAGGCCCTGATTTCTATGCCAGTTCAAAAGATACTGTTATGCGTATGCAAATGACCCGGATACTAACTGACTCTACTTCTATTTCAGCATTTTATGGCACCGATAGTATAGTATATAATTATGATATCAATGTCTTAAGCAATGTGACGGCAGCAGGAGATATCGGTTACTATATGCGAACATCAGCGTTTGTTAACTTTCGCCTTGAATATTGTACCTGCCCCGTTTCCTCTTTACCCGCAGGGCTCAAAAACTTTACTGTTATTAAACGAAGCAGCGTGGCGGCTCAACTACAATGGGAGGCAGAAGCAGGCAACGATAACTATACCTACGAAATAGAAGTTAGCCGCGATGGCAAATCTTTTTCGAGAACCGCTGTTGTAAACAAACTGGTGAATATTCCTAATCCCACTTACCAACAGGGATATGCTATAATGCCTAACGAATACGGCCGCTACTACTTTAGAATAAAGCAGCGCTGGATGGATGGTTTTTATAAATACTCTGAAGTTAAAGCGGTCGATTTTGCCAACCCGCTTTTTGCAACTATCAGTTTATATCCTAACCCTTCATCAGGACAAGTAGGGATAAAATTCGTAAATGTAAAAGCCGGAAGGTTTTTAGCGCAAATATCTAACGCTGCCGGACAGGTAGTAGTAATAAAGGACCTGGTAGTTGCCGAAACCGATTACAAAACCGTTGCTACGTTAGGAGCAGGCATGTACTACGTTAAAATAACCGATGTAGCCACGCAGGCTTTTTGTATAAATCAAATGATAGTGAAATAATTTGTCCGCAAAACAGGTCGTTACTTTCAATAAAGAAAGCCCCTGCATACTGGCAGGGGCTTTCTTTATTGAATAGCTTAATGAACTTTCTTATAGTTTTCCATACAACGCCCTCAGTTTCTCTCTTGTCATGATCGTTTCCCAATCTTTACCCAGCGCATTTTCCCAAAGCGGCTTCATGCCCAATGCTACATTAATCATCGTATCAAACTGGTCTTCGCTCAGGCCAGCGCAAATACCCTGCGGAATTTCAATGCCTCCCTTTTCCACCATGCGCTTAAATTCTTCTACACCTTCAGGATAATACGCATCCAAATGTTGCATTACTATGCAATTACCAATGCCGTGCTTTGTACCAAGCAAATAACTAAGGCCATAACTCACGGCATGTGCAACTCCAACCTGGGAGTAAGCGATACTCATACCGCCTGCATAGGATGCCATCATTAATTTATCATCGCATTCTTCATCCCACACCTCTTTCTCCAGAAAAATAGTGCGGCATAAATCCAAGGCCTTTTCGCCATAGCTTTTACTGAACTCGTTTAAATACGTTCCGGTTAAACTTTCAATGCAATGGATGTAGCAATCCATACCCGTGTAGAAACGCTGGTTCGCCGGAGCATTAGCGGTAAGCTCCGGGTCTAAAACAATTTGATTAAATGGAGTATAATCAGAGTTCATCCCCAACTTACGTGTAGGGCCGGTCAGCACAGTGGTTCTGCTTACCTCGGCCCCGGTGCCGCTTAAAGTAGGAATCCCTGCTTTGTAAACGCCGGGGTGTTTCACCAGATCCCATCCCTGGTAGTCGGCCGAGGAGCCAGGGTTATTCATCATCAGCGAAACCGCTTTCGCCAGGTCCATTGCCGAGCCGCCGCCAATGCCGATTATTCCACTTACCATTCCGGCTTCATCTTTCAGGCCGTCCGCTATCGCGTCAACGTAAGTGGTCTTTGGCTCATAGGTAACATCAACAAAGATTACTTTGTCGGCGCCACGCACCGGGATGCGGTTTGCCAGTTCTTTGCCCTCAAAAAAATGATCTACCAAAAAAACCATGGGCTGGCCATCCTTCCGTTGCGGCGCCAGAATTTGATCTAACTGGTTAAAAGCGCCGCGGCCATATACCACGTAATCTACCATCTTAAAATTGCGGAAACTTGCTGTGCTCATAGTGGCGCAAAGGTGGGAAAGTTTTTAAAGCGTAAAAAGTTTTCAGTAAACAAAAGGCAGGTATATCGATACCCGCCTTACTAAACTAACCCTAATTATTTAAGGCTAAATTGATGATGCTCCGCCAAACATTTTAGTCATGGCCGCCTTATCATGGCCATACACATCTTTTCTAAAATTCATCTTTCCCTTTTCATCTATCCAGCTTGTATAATAAGTAATCGCTACCGGCAGCGGCGTTTTTACAGCCACCGATTGTTCTTTGCCGCTGTTCATAGCTGAAGTAATTTTTTCCGGTGTCCATTCTGTTTGGCTACGCAACAGGTAATGCGCCAACGAATCGGGCTTTGCCACCCGTATGCAACCGTGACTAAGTGCCCGGTTGGTTTGCGCAAACAATTCTTTATGAGGTGTGTCGTGCAGGTAGATATCAAAGCTGTTAGGAAATAAGAATTTAACCTGGCCCAACGCATTGTCCCTACCCGGAAGTTGGCGTATTTTGGGCATGCTATCATCCTGCTTTACAATTTCCATGTTGTTTTTCTTTAAGTAACCAGGGTCTTTTTTCATAGCTGGTTTTATTTCGTTCTGTACAATGCTTTGCGGCAAATTCCAGTACGGACTAAAAACAATTCTGTCAATAGTTCCGCTAAATACCATTGTACCTGTTCCTTCTTTTCCAACGATCACGGGCATCTCCATTACTTTATTGCTGCCTTCGTAAACAGCTAATTGCAGCGATGGAATATTGACAACAATTTTATTGCTATCAATTTGCGGCTGCGACCATATAGCCCGGTTCATATTCACTAAAATCTGTTGCAGCCTTACATCCGCTGGTACATTTAATTCTTTGACAAAGGAATCTGTAACAATACCATTGGGGAAAAAACCATATTGCGCCTGTACAGATTTTATAGCGGTAACTAATGAGTCTGTATAAATAGTAGAAGTATCATGTAAAGGATAATCGCCGGTAGCAGCCAACCGCTTTTTTAAAACACTAACTGCCGAAGATTTTGAACCTTTCTTTAACCCGGAAATTGAAGAAATAGGCTGCCAGCCGCCGGCCTTTGCACTGTTATAATATAATTGCAAATTGGTTTTTAAAGCGGCATATTGGGGATTGTTATTCCAAAGTTCACCGCCTTGTTGTTTGGTTAGCAACGAATCGGCTAACTGCATTGCCTCCATTCTCTTGCGCGGCACCAGCAAATGCATGTTGTTGGCATTTACTACTCCATTATTTACCGAAGCCAATTGCACTAATTGGGCAGTCAGGGCTATTTCTGTCCTAAGGAAAGAAGTATCGGTAGCTGAAACAAAAATAGAATCATTCAAAAGGAGGGAATCCATTTTGGTTTTAATAGCTTTTCCCGGATCAACTTTACTTTGACCACTTTGGCTACTGTATAAACTCCAAAGACCCCTTCCTTGTTCTGTAACACCGGCTGACGTAAACCAGGCAGCCTGGTTGTTTCGTGCTATGTAAAAATCTCTTATTTGATTTGCGTTGTCTCCCGCAACGGCTTCCTTTATTATATAATTCTCTATCGCATTACTATCAAGGAACAAATCAGAGTAGGAATTTTCCCTGGTGATACTTTCATCGCGTATCACTTTTGCTTTATACACGCTTTCTGTTTGTAAAGTCTTTTTTGTGCTATCATCGTCACCGTTAGACGAGCCACCAATTTGTGAGCAGGAGCCAAGTAAACTTAAGGCTGCAATGCTTATCATCATCTTTTTCATAGCTGTACCCTTTCAAACCCTGTGCCTGCTGATAAAGTGGAGGCCGCTTACAAGCACTGAATCCTTAGATAGAGTAGATTATTTTAACAACCTTTCCCAAAAAAATCTTAAACCTCAAATCTCAAATTTGGAATGAGACCCTTACCTTCGCCGTCCTTTCACAAAACCAGCGGGTGTGGTACCTGAGGGTTTGATAGCTGAAACAAGCCTGCTTCTCCACAGGCGCATTTTAGGACCGTGAAAAATTAATTTAAAATGAAACGTACATTTCAACCTCATAACCGCCGCCGTAAATCTGTTCATGGTTTTCGTAAGCGTATGCAATCAGCTAACGGACGTAAAGTATTAGCCAGCCGCCGTGCCAAAGGCCGCCATAAACTTACGGTTAGTGATGAAAGAAAATTGAAGTAAGAATGGGCCAGTCCCGGCCTTACCGGTGGGAAGGTGACCTAAGCACAAAGGCCTGTTTATTTGACGATACTAAAAGCTCTCATACATTTTTAATGTTGAGGGCTTTTTTAATTTCTATAAGAAATGATTGTATGAGCGAGGGGCTTTGTGGTTGATGGCTTTCCTCTAACGGAAAAGGTCGGGATGGGGTCGTATTTTTGCTTATGCCCAAACGCTTTGGCCTTCCTAAATCGGAACGATTAAAAAGCCGCAAACAAATCGATTCCTTGTTTGCTGGTGGCAAGAGCTTTTCACAAGCCCCAATCAGGGTAAGTTACCAGTTAGCACCTTCGGCAGAAAAGAATGGTTTGCAGATTGGTGTAACGGCAAGCAAAAAGCATTTCAAAAAATCGGTGGACCGCAATCGCATAAAACGTCTGTTGCGGGAAGCTTACCGGTTGCAAAAGGAAGAGGTTTTACTTCAATTGAAAACATCCCGAAAAACCGGTATTGCCTTTTTTATTTATACCGATAAAACCATTGCCCCTTTTGCAACAGTAAAACTTGCCATGGCTAAATGTTTAAAGCGATTGAGCACAATAGCAGCCAATGAAAATCTTACTTAAAATTTTGTCATTCCCTTTTATTGCACTGATAAAGATCTACCAGTGGTTTATCTCGCCCTTGCTTGGGCCGAAGTGCCGTTTTACGCCAACCTGCTCACAGTATGGTTTGGAGGCCTTTAAAAAATACGGAGCAATAAAAGGTCTGTGGCTAACTGCAAGGCGGGTTGCCAAATGTCATCCGTGGGGGGGTACCGGGTACGATCCGGTGCCGTGAAAACTTCACACTACTTCTTCCTGGCAAGAGGTTATCCTTTCACAGACCCTTACTTTGCCAAACCTCTGTATTATTTACATTTGACTAAATACGGATGCAAACTATGATTATAAATCGTATTTCAGGCGGTCACTGTATTTTGGCGGCCTTCCCACCGGGAAGAAGCATGATGGGCCGTTAATTCATCCGTATCACATTCCCTGCCGGCATATTTTTGCGCATCTCTTCCAACAGCTTTTCTCGCTCTTTTGTAAACTCCGCTGCGGTTAATTTTTTACCATCTTTCGGTTCTTTAATTTTATTAGCGGCAACCTTTGGCGAAAATTCGATAGCCCTTGTTATACTTTGGCCGTTATTCACATCCAACTCTAAAATCAATCCCGGTAGCTGGCCTGTATATGCTGGTCCGGCAGGCACCGGAACATCGGTGGTGTACCAGGCAATTACGTTCACCGTATCACTAATCACTTCCCGTTTCATCTCACCATTTTCCATCGTCATACGCGGACGGGTGTTCACTGTTGTGGATGAGGCTTTCCGGGCTGTAAAGTTCAAAATCGTTTTTGTTTCTTCGCTTAATTTCCATTTCAGTTTGGTAATAGTGTCGCTTACTATAAAGCTTTTTTCCATCACCTCACGCTGGTCAATGCGGGTGCCTGTGGCAAAATCAACATAACTAATGTCATTGGTACCACCCCTCATTTGAATGGTTACACCGCCGCCGGAAAACGTTCCACTGCCTTCGTCTGCCGCATTGGGTAAAAACTGGTAGAGCGAATGTTGCGAAGTAAAAAGCAATTCGTGCTGGTCGGTTCTTGGCTTTGCCATTTGCGCCTGAACTTCGGGCGGGAGGTTACCGCCAAAACGCATGTTCGACATTTGCATTGTGCGTTCATAAATCACCTTCCCCTCTTTCGTTTGTGCCTTGGCAGCAAGTGTAAAAAGCAGTGGGGCTATCGCCAGTATTTTCTTCATAACAAGTTGTTTGCTCAAAAGTAAAGCATCGCGTTACTTCTGCTGTTAACGTCAATTGGAAACAAGGTTAATAATGGTTAAGGGAGTGATGAGCGGCAGATGAAAGCGGTATTTTTGACGCGATGCGCACAATGAAAAGCATAAAGTGGATGCCGCTACTGATGACGTTAACGATTTTAGCGATTGCTGGTTTCCAGGTATACTGGCTGGATAAAACGTACGACCGCGAAGAGCGCACCCTGGATATGCGCACCAACACGCAATTCCGGGAAACTGTTAGAAGCCTTCAAACATCAAAACTTAAACTGGATAGGCTATCCCCCGATTCGGCCATTACCACACAATTATTTATACAACGCCGTACGGGAGATAATTCTACGGCTGAATTGCCACCACGGGAAAAAATGGCAGGCATGATGGATGTTATTTTACGAAGGACAACTGACTCCGCTAAACCAAGGGTATTTATCCAGCAGCCGGGCGATAGCTTGCGCCTGGTAAATACCCCCACGTCTCCAAGGCAAAACCGCCTTCTCCAGTTTTTATTCGATGTGGACTCCTTACAGGATTCGATACGGGTAAAAGAGATAGAAGTTGCCTATGCCAAAAAGTTAGAAGAACAAAATATAGATGTTCCTTTTACAATAAGCCGTGTGGAAACGAAGGAAACAGGGAGGCGGATCTACAATGAGGAAACTTTAGGGTTTGCAAATCCAATAACCTACCGGTTAAACCTGGGCGATAAATTTCCTTACCTGCTAAATCGGATTTCTTCGGCAATTATATTTTCGATTTTTTTAGTTGGCTTTACCATTTTATCCTTTACTCTTTTATACCGCAATTTGTTGCGGCAACGCAAGCTGGCCGATATTAAAAATGAATTTATATCAAACATCACCCATGAATTAAAAACACCTATTGCCACGGTAAGTGTTGCCATAGAGGCCTTGCGAAACTTCAGCGCTTCCCTTGACCCGCAAAAGACAAAAGAATACCTTGATATTTCCGCCAATGAGCTGCAACGCCTCTCCCTATTGGTTGATAAGGTGTTGAAGCTTTCAATGTTTGAAAAGAAAGAGATAGAATTAAAGTACGAGCCCCTGAACCTGCGCCAGTTGGTAGATGAAGTCACGGCATCCATGCGGCTTCAGTTTGAAAAAAGAAAAGCAGTGGTAACGATTGATGCGGAAGGTAGCACAGCCATGCAAGGCGATAGACTTCATTTAGTAAGTGTGTTATTTAATTTACTGGATAATGCCCTTAAATACACAACCGAAAAACCTGTAATTGCTATCACTATAAATGAAACCAACAACAATCTGCACCTGGTAATTGGTGATAATGGCATTGGCATTCCTATAGAATATCACAACCGGGTATTTGAAAAATTCTTCCGGGTACCGCATGGCAACGTACATAATGCAAAAGGCTACGGTCTTGGTTTAAGTTACGTTGCGCACATAGTGGAGCAGCATAAAGGCGCTATAAAAGTAGAAGCGGCTGAAGGTTCCGGCAGCCGGTTTATCATTACGCTTCCTAAAATGGCTGCATAAAATTCTTCGTTAAATTCAAGGCATGAAAAAAACAAAGATTTTCTACGTAGAAGATGAAACGTTTCTTGCCAAAATTGTAAGCGAAACCCTGGAAAGCCGTGGCTACGAAGTGGTACTCGAAGAAGACGGCGGCAAGGCATTGCAAAAGTTTACCGAAGTAAAGCCCGATGTATGCATATTAGATATTATGCTGCCACATAAAGATGGTTTTGCCATTGCCGATGAAATAAGAGACAAGGATAGCGACGTGCCGATTATTTTTTTAAGCGCCAAATCGGCCACAGCTGATGTGGTAAGCGGCTTTAAGACAGGTGCCAACGATTATATACGAAAGCCCTTTAGCATTGAAGAGTTGATTGCCCGTATTGAAAATGTATTGCGCATTAAACCACTTGCTATGGAAGTGCAGGATGAAGTAGCCATAGGCCAATACACTTTTAACATGAAAAGGCAAACCCTTGCCCATGTAGCAGAATTCCGCAAACTATCGTACAGGGAAAGTGAACTGTTGAAACTTTTATATGAATACCGCGACCGTGTTTTAGAACGGAGCGAAATCCTCACCCTGCTTTGGGGCAGTGATTCATTTTTTAACAGCCGCACATTAGATGTATATATCACCAAGCTCCGTAGTTACTTAAAACAAGACCCCGCTATTGAAATTATTACCATAAAAGGGATTGGATACCGTTTTGTAATGAGCTAATGGCACAGCTTTTACTATGTTATGCGTATGGCTGCTATCACCCGGAAAAAAAGTTTGAAACGGATTGCCATTATTGCGGGCGCTGTTTTGTTCCTGCTCCTTGCCTCCCTTTTTGTATTTGCTGAATTTTATCTGGGGCCTGCCCTGCGCAAGCGGCTACATACCTTAATTATTGATGGCTCCGACAGTTTATACACTTATAAAATCGGTTCATTAAATGCAAGTTTACTGGGGGGCAGAGTAGATGTTTCAGGGTTGGAAATATCTGTTGACAGTACTCATTACAATCTTTTAAAAGCCAAAAACAGCTTACCTGCTTTGGTAATGCAGCTTAATGTACAGCAGGCCCGTATAAAAGGCATCAATATTTTTTCTTTCATCTTTAACAAAAAGATTTTTATTGATGAAATTTTTTCAGGTGATGCTGATTTGGAACTGCTTCGCTTTGCTAATAAAAAAGATACAATCGTGGTAAAAGATGCACCTCCGTTATGGAAAGCTATTGGATCGAAAATAAAAGATGTGCAGGTAGGCAGTATTAAATTAGATGGTATTAAACTTCTTTATAAAAATGCCGAGGGTTCAAAAGCGGCCAAACTGCAGTTTGACCGTTGCGACGCCTTATTTCAAAACATAAGGATTGATAGTGCCTCCATAGCAGATACAAGCCGCATTGGCTATGTAGAAAACTTTTCATTCCGTCTTAATGATCTGAAATTCCGTACAAACGATTCCGCTTATAAACTGAAGGCCGAGTGGATTACGTATAATTCAGCACAACGGCTTTTAACTATCGACAGCTTTAAACTTCAACCCACATTAAAAAAAGAGGAACGGATAGATAGCCTTCGTAAATCATGGTACACCGCTACATTCGACAAAGTTTTTTTCATGGGGCTACGCCTTGACCGCTTCCTGCGGTTAAACCGTGCCGAAGCCGACAGCGTTGTTTTACAGTCGCCGCAACTTTCGATATACCAGGATAAAAGCGGCTTAAGAAGCTATAAAAGTAAAATAGGTGATTATCCGCATCAAAAACTTCTACAGGCCGATGCGGTGATAGATATAAAAAAGTTGATAGCCCATAACATGCAGGTTGAGATTTTAGAGAAGCAGGAGGAAACCGGTGAAGAAGGCAGGATTGATTTGACCGACCTGGAAGTAAGTGTAGCCAACATTATAAACGACCCAAAACTTATAAGCAGAAATGCTGTAGCCACAGCCGAAGCCACCGGCAAAATTATAGGCAGTCCCTTACAGGCATCTTTTCGCTTTTATTTAGATTCTGCAGAAGGAAAGTTTGATGTAAGGGGCCGTTTACAAAATGTAACGGCGGTTCAAATCAATCCTATTTCAACTACACTAGCCAATGTGGAAATACCGTCAGCACAGATTGAAGCCATCAACTTTTTTGTTCGTGGACAGGACTTTGCCGCTACTTCAGATGTGCAAATGAAATACTCTAATCTTAGCGTTGTTTTTCTAAAGCGAGACAAAGAAACCGGCAGTAACTCTACCCGTAAGTTTCTAACCAATTTGCTTAATAAATTTGCCATCTACACATCTAACCCAACCAGCGGTGCCGAACGAAGAGCCGATGGCGTAAAAGTGGCCAGGTTAACTACCCAATCCTTTTTTGGTGTTATCTGGCAAGCGGTTTTTGCAGGTATGCAAAAGATTATCCTCAAATCCGATTAGGTAGCTGCTTACATAATTTTCCAATCATCGTAAAAAAGACTTGTGCCTTTCGTCGTTCATTAAGATTTTCGTTGGTAAACCAAAATTTGAATAACAAGTAAGGAAAGCAACTCTATTCTCTTAAAAAATTAAGCTTCAAGAATAAACTGGCATTTTTTTAGAACCCTTTGGGTAAATATTATTTATGGCAAATAAAGAAAACAGGGGCGGCATTTTAAGCAATGAACAAATTGAGCAGGATCTGGAAGCAAAAGGCAAAACGGATGCGCCAAACGGTTATATCGGTGGCCAGGATACTGGCGATAATGGCTTACGGGAGATGGGAACTGCAGTACAAAGGCGGGATGGGCAGCCAGAAGATGAGGACGAAATGGGAAAGGGAAATTAATTGTGCAGATGAGGTAAAGCCTGCCACATAAATTAGCTGTATTGAGCAGAATAAAACGGTGAAATGTGTAGGCACCATCTTTGGTTTACCTTAGTAAATTAAACATTATGGAAGTAACAGCAGCTGTGTTGTATGGAGGTTCATTAGCACATTACGATGTGCAGGTAGAGAGTGGAAGCGAATGTTATGCTCAACTTACAAGCTATAAAGGGAGCCCGGCCCAACAGCCGCCACAACACATAAAATTGTATAAAGAAGGAAGACATTGGATAAGTACCGATGTTGATAACCAATTATCAGATGACTTGGGTTATGCTGTGGAGTTAAAGGCAAAACCAATTTTGGAAGACAGGCGCAGAAGTGGGCATCCTTCAGAGTGAGGTTAACGCCATAACACGGTTAAGGGCTTAAAAGTACGGGGGCTTTTTTTGGTCCAGTGCAATTGATAGAATTTTACCCTTAGTAACTTGTTTTATATTTTAATGTCGAACAGAAATAAAAAACCCTCAGCTAATCCTGAGGGTTTTTGTGGTGTGGGCCGGGGTTGAACCGGCGACACATGGATTTTCAGTCCATTGCTCTACCAACTGAGCTACCGCACCATCCTTCCGCAAAAGCGGGCGGCAAAAATAGGGAACTAAAAGATTAAAAAAGCTAAAGAGTCATAAAATTTTTATCCAAGGATATGTAGTAAAAAAATAAACAGAATGCGCTCCTCTTTACCGTTTTTCTCTTTTGTCCCCTATTAGTCTAATTACCATACACGCTTAAAAACTTGATACGCATAATTTTTAACTGCTCCCAGTTATAATTACCGTCCGCTAGTTCTTCACGGGCAATATCCAGCGAGGATGTTTCGCAGCCCTTAAAATAATCCATAATTTCTGCCTGCTCATATTCATCAAGCATATCTACAATAGCGTAATCTAAATTCAGCTTTGTGCCCGATGCGGCAATAGTTTCCATTTCTTCCAGCAGCGCATCAATGCGCAGGTCTTTGTTGCGTGCAATGTTTTCCAACGGAATTTTTTTATCTACCTGCTGAATAATATGCACTTTATTGCTGCTTTTGTTTACCACACTTTTCATTACAAAATCATCAGGTCGCTCAATGTTGTTGTCGGTAACATACTGTGCAATCAAATCAATAAAAGGCTTTCCATATCGGATGGCTTTACCCTTGCTAACCCCCTGGCATTTCTCCAGTTCCGCGGTTGTGGTAGGAAACATAGTGGCCATCTCCTGCAACGAATTTTCCAGGAAAATAACAAACGGCGGCAGGTTCTTTTTCTTTGCTTCTTTTTGGCGAAGCTCTTTTAGCATGTTGAAAAGGGTATCGTCCAATACTGCAGTAGATGTATCATCGGTGCTATCATC
The DNA here is from genome assembly GCA_035645595.1 of Flavisolibacter sp. Lineage (GTDB taxonomy): Bacteria > Bacteroidota > Bacteroidia > Chitinophagales > Chitinophagaceae > Flavisolibacter. The sequence goes on from DASQMG010000541.1 coordinate 16,300, forward strand.
GTCATCGTCGTAAACATCTTCGTATAAATTGTTCATCACAATAGGGAAGGGCTTTGGCTTCTTCAAAAAATCTTCCCCCTTTTTTGTCAGTTTCAACACCCCATATTCCTCAATATCTTTTTTCAACAAGCCTTCTAAAATCATTTGCCGAACCAATGAGTTCCAGAAATGTTCTGGCTGCTCCTTGCCAATACCAAACTCTTCCAGCGCATCGTGGCGGTACATTTTAATTTGTGGCGTTAGCTTTCCTGTAATAATACAAACTGTGTATGGTGTGGCAAAGCGTTCATCCAAAGCTTTAATGGCTTTTATAGCCTGAACAACATTTGCTTTTGCTTCTACTCTTTCTTTAGGATGTTTACAGTTATCACAGGAGCCGCAATTTTCATTGCCATACTCTTCGCCAAAATAGCTCATTAAAACCTTGCGGCGGCATACGCCACTTTCGGCGTAAGCAACCGATTCGTCAATTAACTGTGCGCCTACTTCCCGTTCACTCAGTGGCTTATCACGCATCAGGTGCTCCAGCTTTGATACATCTTTATGAGCATAGTATAAAATACATTTCCCTTCCATGCCATCGCGGCCGGCACGGCCAGTTTCCTGGTAATAATTTTCAATGGACTTTGGTATGTTATAGTGCATCACAAAACGGATGTCCGGCTTGTCAATACCCATCCCAAAGGCAATGGTAGCAACAATTACGTGTACATCTTCATTCATAAACAGGTCCTGTCTCTCCGCACGCAGCTTAGCATCTAAGCCGGCATGATAGGCTACGGCCTTAATACCGTTGGCCGTCAGCATACCAGCTAACTCTTCCGTAGTTTTCCTGTTCAGGGTATAAATGATACCGCTCTTGCCTTTGTTCTGTACAATAAATTTCGCCATGCTTTTCAGCGTCTGGTCTTTGCTCGTTTTAGGCTGAATTTCATAATAAAGGTTAGGGCGGTTAAACGAAGAAATAAAAATATTGGCATTTCGTAAACCCAGGTTTTTTTCAATATCGCTTTGCACTTTAGGCGTAGCAGTTGCTGTTAAAGCAATCACCGGCGACTCAGGACTCATTATATCCATCATTTCCCGCAAGCGGCGGTATTCAGGTCGAAAATCATGGCCCCACTCCGAAATACAATGCGCTTCATCCACGGCAAAAAAGGAAATCTGCAAATCGGTAAAAAAATCAATGTTGTCCTGTTTTGTCAATGTTTCCGGCGCCACATAAAGCATTTTAGTGCGGCCGCTTTTAAGATCATCGTGTACCTCTTTAATTTCTTTTTTGTTTAAAGTGGAATTCAGGAAATGCGCTACATCATCCTGGCTGCTGTACCCACGTACCAGATCTACCTGGTTTTTCATAAGTGCAATCAGCGGGCTTACAATAATGGCAACACCCGGGCTGATCATGGCCGGTAGTTGATAACAAAGGCTTTTACCACCGCCTGTAGGCATAATCACAAAAGTATCTTTACCGGCGAGAAGTGAATTTATAACGGCTTCCTGCTCTCCTTTAAAATCTTTAAATCCAAAATGGGTAGAAAGAGCTTTTCTTAATTCAATCCCACTGGGGATTTTGGCGTTGGCTTTGGTTTTAGCGGCTTTTGCCGGGTTTTTTTTAATCGTTGGCATCAATAAATTGTTTGTGCTTTTAAAAAAGCTATACTCAAAATTCCTTTGTTGAAAACGGCTACGGCGGCAAGGCGGCAGCTAAATTTTTTTGACCTTTATTGTAAGATAAGAAAAAAGTGGCCGACAAGGCGCCGTTTTCAAGGGCTGTTTGGTAAGAAAGGAAAACGAATTTACCAATCAAAAGTTTTGGGATGGACATAAAATCGTTAAAATGACAACTATTTAGCTGGAACGGCATTATGAAATGGAAACCTCTAAATTTGCTCCCTTTAAATGACCCTGATGATAAGAGACACGGCAGTACGAACAATAGAAATGGAAGCTGCCGCTATTGCTAACCTTTCTTCCTTACTGGATGAAAGTTTCGAAAAAGGCATTGAAGCCCTGGCAACCTGCAAAGGCCGCATTGTCATCAGCGGTATCGGCAAAAGTGCCATTATTGCCCAAAAGATTGTAGCTACATTAAACTCCACCGGTTCCCCCGCTATTTTTTTACACGCTGCCGATGCTATTCATGGTGACCTGGGAATGGTGCAGCAGGATGATGCAGTGGTAATTGTTTCTAAAAGCGGCGAAAGCCCGGAAATAAAAGTGTTGGTGCCACTCATCAAAAACTTCGGTACCTGCCTTATGGCCATCACGGGCAGTACAATATCGTATTTGGCCAAAAAAGCCGACTTTGTTTTTAATACTACGGTAGAACAGGAGGCTTGTCCCAACAATTTAGCGCCTACCACCAGCACCACTGCGCAACTGGTAATGGGCGACGTGCTTGCCATTTGCCTGATGGAGAAAAAAGGTTTCAACATAGAGGATTTTGCGAAGCTGCACCCGGGTGGCACATTAGGTAAAAAGCTGTATTTACGGGTAGGCGATTTATATGTTGACAATGAAAAGCCCAAAGTAAAAGCTGAGGATTCCATAAAAGCCGTAATTATGGAAATGACGCGGACAAGGCTTGGAGTAACCGCCGTTGTGGGTGCTGATGAGAAGTTAATGGGAATTATAACCGATGGCGATTTACGCCGGATGCTTCAGAAAAGCGATAGCATCACCCATATTACCGCAAGGGACATCATGACTTTCGACCCTAAAACTATTCTTCCGGGAGAAATGGCTGTAAATGCGCTGGATATAATGCGTAAAGCCGAAATTATGCAACTGGTAGTTGCTGAAAACGAAATGTACCTTGGCATTCTCCATCTTCATGATTTAGTAAAAGAGGGTTTAATATAAAGCCCACTACTTTTAGATGGGAGTTAACCAACATAGAAAGTAATAGTAGTTGGGTTATAATAAAACGTAACCAAACGCTAACAAATAAAACAGAAACCAACATGCAGGATAATAAAAATATTTACGTAGCTATCATGGCCGGTGGCATCGGCAGCCGTTTTTGGCCGGTAAGCCGGGTAGGTCATCCAAAACAATTTCTTGATATTTTAGGAACAGGTAAAACCCTTATCCAACAAACCTTTGACCGGTTTGCCCGTATGGTTCCCGCCGAAAATATTTATGTAGTTACCGCTGATGAGTACATAGAGCTTACAAAAAAGCAGTTGCCACATATACCTGAAGAAAATATTATCGGCGAGCCATTCCGGAAAAACACAGCGCCATGTATTGCCTATATCTCATTTAAGCTGCGCCTTATTAATCCTGAAGGTTCACTAATTGTTGCTCCTGCCGATCACCTGATTTTACAGGAGGATAAGTTTCTGGAAGTTTGTGACGATGCGCTGAAGTTTGTAAATCACTTCAACTCTTTACTTACCATTGGCATTAAGCCTACCTATCCTAATACAGGCTATGGGTACATTCAGCACGAAGATGCACCGGCCACTCCGGGTGTACATAAAGTAAAAACCTTTACCGAAAAGCCTAATAAAGAATTGGCCCAAACATTTATGGCCTCCGGTGATTTTCTTTGGAACTCCGGCATCTTTATCTGGCAGATAAAAAACGGCATTGAGGCTTTTCAAAAACACATGCCTGAAATGTATGACCTGTTTTTAGCTGATGAAGAGAAGCTGAACGGCCCTGAAGAAAAAGCTGCTATTGAAGAAATTTACCCCCAATGTTCTAATATTTCTATTGATTTTGGCGTGATGGAAAAGGCCAATAACGTTTATGTTATGCCTGCCTCCTTTGGCTGGAGCGATCTTGGTACCTGGAACAGTGCCTGGGAAAACATGGAAAAAGATTACTTGGAGAACGCTGTTGCAGGGCGGAAGGTAATTGTATTTGATACAACCAAATGTGTTGTGCATGTGCCTGATGAAAAACTGGTAGTATTACAAGGGCTCGATGATTTCATTATTGCCGATACAAAAGATGTTCTGCTCATTTGCCGGAAGGATAAAGAGCAGGAGATAAAGGAATACGTTGCAGAAGTGAAGAGAAATACGGGAGAGAAGTTTCTGTAGTAATGCGTCGGTCATCAACTATGAAATGACGGGACATTTCTTCGCCAACTCATCGCTCGATAGTTTGTAACTTGAGTTAGCTTTTATTTACAACCCACAATTGACCACTCACTATATGAATTTCAACAACATATTATTTTTAGACATAGAAACGGTTTCTCAACAGTCAGCGTATGAAGAACTTGATGCGGAATGGAAAGAACTGTGGGACCACAAAAGCCGTTTCCTTATAAAAAATCCGGAAACCGAAACATCTGAATCGGTTTACCCCCGTGCGGCTATTTATGCTGAGTTTGGAAAAGTTGTTTGTATTTCCTGCGGATGTATTCAGAATAATGGCGCTGATAAAAAGTTGGTGATTAAATCCTACTCAGGCCATGACGAAAAAAAATTGCTTGCTGATTTTGCGCAGATGCTGGGAAGTTGGGGGCCACAAAGCGACAAACAACTTTGTGCCCATAATGGAAAAGAATTTGATTATCCTTACCTCTGCCGCCGTATGGTGATAAACGGTGTTGAAATCCCGGAAGCTTTGAAAATATCGGGACGCAAGCCATGGGAAGTGAGGTTAATGGATACGATGGAGCTTTGGAAGTTTGGCGATTACAAAAGCTACACTTCTTTAAAGTTGCTGGCGAAAGTGTTGGGGATTCCCTCGCCGAAAGATGATATTGATGGCAGTATGGTGAATGAAGTTTATTATGTACAAAAAGACCTTGACCGCATTGTGGAATATTGCCAGAAAGATGTAATCACCCTTACACAGGTATTGCTCCGCTTTCATTGTCAGGAATTAATTCACCCGGCAAATGTTGAATTTAAAAATTTGCGCAAGGCCGATGTATAAGTAAATTGGAGTATAACAATTTTCCCATTTTTAGAAGCGGATGCACAAATTTTGGGAGCAAGCCTTGCATTAGAAGCATCCATATCAGCGTTGAAGTATTTTAGAATGGGTTGCGTCTGGCGGGAGTGTTGACGACATCATAAAGGCTTATCCACATTTAACTAAAGAGGCATTCAAGGGGGCGATTTGTAGGCAGCCCGATTTAGCAGGAATGAAGCATTGCTGCAGATCAAAGCTCTAACCTGATGCATCCTTTTCATTTTCCTGTCGTCATGCTGATTTTGGAAGAATCGTCCACTTAAGCAAAGCGATGAGCTTAAATCCTATTTCTTCGTCCGGCCAAATTGATTTTACATGTAACCTTACAAGGGATTCCGGCAACAAAATGGGAATATTCAATTCCCTTTATGCTTGTAGCAAAAGAACCGGCACCGCAATTAAAATTCGATTAAGACTTTTATGAAAAATAGAACCAATTACAGCTCCGGTGCCATTTGGGAAGACAAAGCCGGCTACAGCCGTGCTGTAAAAGTTGGTACTCATATTGAAGTCAGCGGAACTGTTGCCTCAGATGAGGCTGGAAACGTAGTAGGCGAAAACAACCCTTACGAACAAACAA
>DASQMG010000542.1:0-7458 GCA_035645595.1 Flavisolibacter sp.
CCCTCATGCTTCGAGATAGAATGCCTTACAATGAGTAAGGGCAGCATTCCACCTGCCGCTCCTTCCCTCACTAACAGCGGCACCCCTTCGTGTCGTTCTCTCCAACATACAGTAGATCAGTAAACCACTAACTGCTGGAGACCGCTCCCCTTCCCTCACGTTGCGCCAAGTCCAATGCTTTGATACGTCAAAAGATTTCAGAAGATGGGTCAAAGAGTTGATGCCACAAAAGCATCCACTGCTGTTTTTTAAAATTCAAGCAGGACAAAAAGAGGCGCGAAGCTATCGCCTGCCCATTAAAGACTGCTAGAAAATGCTGCAAGACTACGGCATAAAACAAAGCGGTTCCCACTAGGTAGGCAAAACAAATCTGTTGGTCATCTCAAAATGTAAACTGGACCGTGAGCCCTCCAAAAAGAATATTCTTTCCGGGACCAACAGACTTTAAAAATTGCCCGGCTTTGAACCAGTTGATTTCACCCGAAAGTTCAATGTGCTTATTTGGTACGTAAGTAACACTAGATGATGCCTGATGACCAATAAATTTTTCGGTCGCATTCTTCCCGGAATAGATAAGGGAAACATTCGGTGCATAGATGCCATCGCGGATACTGTATCGCCAGAAAATGTCATGCTCAATAAACCACACCAATTTTTTTGTGAGGTTTAGGTTTAATGTGGGATGTATATCAATTAAATTGGAAGGGCCTATTAATGCCGCAAGACCGAAATAAGCGCCTCGTGGAAAAAGCGGATTAAAGGTATTAAGTTCATTATCATCCTGCTGTTTGTCGCCGCTGATTACTTCTGTTTTAAAGCCAATTTGGGGTTGCCACTTTACTTCTTCAAAAGTATAGGATGTGCTAATAGAAGCTGTCCACGCCTTAATTTTCTTGTTGGCAAAATTTCCAAATTGGAATAGTGCTTCTGCGTCATAGGCCCAGTTACTAACACTGCCCCAAAGACGGCTTCCAACGGAGTGCCTTAACTCTTTTCCGCTTCCATCATCAAACTGTGTTCTTTGTTTTAAGAGACCGAAATAGTATAGGTCAAGGTTCACTCCTTTCAGAAAATTGTTATTAACAAGGTATGTGCCCCACAACCGTACGTCACTATTTAAGCCATCATCAAATATTCCAATTTTATTAGCAACATGTAGCGTATAAAAAATATCTGCTTTGAAATTTGAATGATTGAACATGGTTTTGAATCCGTCAAAGGATTGACGGTTATTAGGTCCTTCTCGGACAGAGATAATTCTTTGAGAGCCATACAATAGCTCTTGTCTTCCTACCCGTAATGTCAGGCGTTTCTCAGGCTGAGAAAATATTCTTACATCAACAAAAGCCTGGTGTAAGTCAAGCGGATTTTCATCTACCAAATTGGTAGAATGTTTCCCGTTAGCAAGGCTGCTTTGAAGTTGCACAAACCCTCTAAAAATTTTTCCTGCATGAATATCGCCATGTGCCAAAAGGCGTGAAAGCATATACCCGTCACGGTCTTTAGGTTCTTCTCCCCAGGTTTCATTTTTAAACTGAAAGTATTGGTAACGTATATCGCCCCCAAAACTTATGAAGCTTTTACTGCCTGGATCAAGGGAAGTATGCTTCATTTTACTATACCAAGATTGAATGCTATCGTTTTTCAAAAAAGAGTAGTCTTCATCGTAACGCAACGATTTAAAGGCAACTGTGTCTTGCTGCGTGTAGCCGGCAAGAGCATATACAAAGCTCACCATCAAAATCTTTACCTTTTTCATTTTAAAACTTCTGATCAGGATAACTATGCACTATTGAGTACGACACCAAAAATTAGTTGAAAGCCAGCGGGGTGCAGTTCCGCCACCCGAATTTCAAAATGGTCGGGAAGCAAAGCCATCACCATCTAGGTCGCCACCACAAGGCCAACAGTTTAGGGAGCCCGCTATAAAAGCAATTAGTATCCAGGTAAATTAAATGATCTAATTATTGAGTAGAAAAAGTCGGGCTATCTCAATTTCATTTTTTGTGGTTCATAAAATAGTCAACGGAGTACCTACCAGGACCAACTACCAATATCAGCAAATAGCTAAGGGAATACATAAATGGGATATCCTTTACCAGAAAAGGGTCATGCCAGTGCACCACAAAGTATCCGGTTAACGTGACTCCTAAGATTGGTAAGATCGCTATACGAGTGAATAAACCCAATACCACCAATACCGGGAAAAAAAGATTGGCGCTTATAGCAAACGTATTGTTGATGAATTCATTCAAGTGAAGCGGGTTGGGTATCTTCTCCGCTTCAGCTACATTGATCCCCACTTTTTTTAAGCCATGTACCACCATAAGTTCAAGAGATAATGCGACCCTGAAAACCAGTATAGCAAAGTCGAATGTGGTAGTAGAATGAAAGACTGAAATAATATGTTGAAATAGCCTGTTCATGATTGCTTTCATCAACCAATTTTATTTAACGTGGTAACCACCATAATATCTCACCGGGCTCCAGTCTGGAAGCACGGGTAGCCTAGGCGGGGCAAGAGATGAGTAAGCTTCTGCTCCCCATACAATCTTTCCATCCACGATGGTGAGAAGTGATGTGATGGATTTTATATCTTCATCCGGAACGCTTAAATAATCATCGCTCAAAATAGTAACGTCAGCACGGTATCCTTTCTTTATTCTTCCTTTGATATTATCCTCCCTTATCAGCGAATACCCGCCTACCGTATACAGTTTCAACGCACTAATCCTGTCAAGCGTATTTTGTTTTGCCATTACCTGGTTGCCACCCACTGTTTTACCGGTGGTGATCCAGTAAAGACATACCCATGGATTATACGTAGCCACTCTTGTACCATCCGAACCCAGTGCCACTGGGATACCCATCTCTATCATTGCTTTCACTGGTGGTACTTCCAGTGCTGCATCCTTCCCATAGCGATGTATAAAATTTTCTCCTTGAAATGCCATGCGGTGCTGAACGGAAATGGCGCCACCCAATGACTTAATCCTTCGGAGATTTTCTTGACTGATTGTTTCTGCATGATCAATAATCCATACCAAACCATTCAGCGGCATTTCCTTATTTACTTCTTCAATAACATCAAGGTCTCTGGAGATGCTCTGATTATACGTGGCATGTAATCGAAATGGCCATCGGTTCTTCACCAATAACTGTATAACTGGTTTTAAGCTTCCTTCCATTGTTGCTGGTAAGTCGGGACGTGGAAGTAGAAAATTTTCAAAATCAGCAGCATCTGCAACTAGGTTTTCACCACCACCCTGCACATGATAATCCACGCCACTTTTTGCCTTTGTAGTGTGGTGGTCTATTTCCACCATGCCCGTCCACTTCGTGTAATCGGCAAGCTCTGTTCCTTTCTTTTGGGCAAACAAAAAATAAGGCAGCCGTACTGTTATCTGTCCAAGCTTGTTAAGTGAATCCGTTATTGAATAATCATCTGGAAAATTCTGAAAACCACCACCAGCGTCCATAACAGCGGTAACCCCCAGGCGGTTCAGTTCTGTCATGTATTGAAGGGTAGAATTTGCCTTTTCAGCCGCTGACAGTTCAGGCAATTTCGCAAGCGTAGAATACAGGATAAATGCGTTGGGCTCGGCAATCAGTAATCCTGTTGGATTGCCATCATTATCTTTTTGAATCAGGCCTCCTGAAGGGTTAGGCGTTTTACTATCAATATTGAGCTTTTGTAAGCCAGCTTTGTTCAGCCATGCTTTTCCGTATAAGTATAAAATAAACACCGGCACGTTTCCTGTAGCTTCATTGATTTCCTCAAGAGTGGGCAAACGTTTCTCGGCAAACTGGTATTCATTCCAACCGCCAACTACCCTTACCCATTGCCCTTCCGGTGTCCGTGCCGCTTGTTCTTTAAGTATACTCAATGCTCGTTTCAATGTTTTCACTCCGTCCCATCTTAATTCAGCGTTGTAAAATCTTCCGCCTCGAATGACGTGCAAGTGGCTGTCGAAAAGCCCTGGTATCACCCGCCTGCCCTTTGCATCAATGATCTTCGTTTTCTTTGTTTTATACTTCTCCATTTCCTCATTGGTGCCTACTGCTGCAATTTCATATCCCGTTATAGCTAAAGCACTTGCCTTTGTAGCCTGCTCATCAAGTGTTGTCACTTTCGCATTGATGATGACAATATCTGCCTTCGATTGTGCGCTTGCGTCCGGCAGAAAGAGTGACATCATCCAACAGGCTATCCAGTAGTGTTTCATTTTTGCAAGTATTAAATTAATTTAGATGTTACACCTTAATCAGATCATTGCTGGATAACCTCACGTGCATATTGTATACCGATGCCGTAAACACCGCCGTATTTTTTTATAAGATCGGTCACACCTTTGTAGGTACTTTTCCTTGCCCAATCTCTTTGTAGTTCCAATATGTATTGAATGGAAGAAAGCGGCTGAGCGCCGGCTTGTATCATTCTTTGTACTGCCCTGTCATGCGCTTCCTTTGAAACGCCCCCACAATCATCTGCAATAAAATAAACATCATATCCATCTTCCATGGCAGACAAAACAGGATCTACGATGCACACTTCCGTCCAAAGTCCGGCAAAAACTAATTTCTTTTTTCCCTTGTCCACAATTGCTTTATGAGCCTTGGCATCTTCCCAGGCGTTCATGTTCGTACGGTCAATGTAGCCACTCGTTGCCTTTGGAAAGAACTCTTCCAGTTCCGGGAGTACCGGTCCGGAAAATGATTTTTCGGCAGCAGTTGTTATCACCGTAGGAACATTGAAAATTTTTGCTGTTCCTGCAACAATGCCTGTATTGCTACGCAGTTCCTCTGTACTTATACTCTTGGTGGCAAAAGTCATTTGGCTTTGCAAATCAATCATCACCAGTGTATGATTTGTGGGGGTCAATAATTTTGGTGATGGAATTTGCGCATAACTGGTAGTAGCTATAAAAGTCAATATGAACAGAACGATCAAAACAGAATTGCACTTTTTCATGACGTTGATTTTAGTTTATTGATTTAATGCTGCAAAGCTATTTTCCTGCATTAGCAGATAGAATGTACAAGTAGGGGCAGTTGATGTATATGTCTCCGGTTGAAAATATTATGCTGGCATCTCCGGACTACACAATGAATTTTTAAATCAAACTATATTAATGGCAAAGACAAACAGCCCTCTATTTAATTTCTCAGTTTTACAGAACAATCAGTAAAAATGTTGCTCGTACTAAACCGGGTATATATGACGAGGATATCAAACAATGGAATTTGGCAGAATTGGCTTGTCTTCGTTCGAAGTAATCGTGAATAGGCCATGATTAGAAATTATAGCTATCAATGATCTGAGGAGTATTCAAAATGCAGCTAATCTGCTAACTTATAACAGCATTTATGCAAAAAATTATGGTACTGGGATAGTTGAGGAAAATCATTTGCTTGTTAACACTAAACCATGAAAAAGATAACTGTTCTGTTGCTCTTACTTGCTCTAGGAAAATATGTCAGTGCACAGACACTGGACACCGTACGCGTTGTCAGTAATGAAAGAAAGTTTAAGTCCAGGGAACATATCCTGCTAATGTTTGAGGTTAAGGATACTGTGGATATAGCTGGGAAAAAAAGCACCATGAGCCGGTCATATTATTTTGACAACCAAAACAGAATGATCAGCTCTGTTCGAGAGTACTACAATCCTAAAAAGCCACAGAAGGGAAAACAGGTGATTTATTCCTTCACTAAAAACAAATTGACAGCCGTGACGGTTATTCCACCTAAATCTATATGCAGAAACTGCGCATCTCGATACTACTACTCCAACGATTCACTTTTATCCAAACTGGAGAATAGTTATACGACTGCGAATTCAACAATCTTCATCAAACAAGCGCACTATTTCCAGTCCAAACTACCTAATGATTTGCTCTGGGGACATTTTAATAATGAAGTGATTGTAAACGGCGAAAAGAAGAAGATAAAAAGCCCGTATTAGAAATTAGCATGCCTTCGATATGGAGCCTGGATTTTATTATGGTACCAACGTTACAGCCCACAATGGAAAAATTGTGATTTAGTTGCACCGGAAAGGCCCAATCAAGAGCAAATGAATAACTGGTTGCACTGGAAGGTAATTTTATTAACTGTACCGATGAGTTTTTTACAAGATATTTTCAGCATAACCGGTATATGTACATGTTTTCAGCTTATTAATAAATTCGTCGCTTTAATGCGTAACCACAACTTTGTTAGCACAATGAATGATACCGTTGTTATAGATCAACAAGGACGATGTATAGTTGCCGCAAATAGCTTACTTCGAAAACATGAAGCATACAGCATCACAGCGTGTGCATGCAAAAACGGTATCAATGCCGTCTCTTATAATGATACCCGTCTCTTATCTTATTCACATCTAAAAAGTTTATACAATGCAAAAATTCTTATCACTGGTGACCTTTATACTCGTGCTTTCATGCAATGAGCCGTTGCAAAAAACTGTACCAACTAAATCAAAAGCAGCTCCCGAAGTGCGCAGTTGTTACCAATATGTTGGCGATAAAGACATTATTGTTCTGATGCTTATTTCAAAAAACGATACAATTACGGGAACACTATCTTATACTTTATATCAAAAAGATAACAGCCGGGGAACGATCCAAGGTCAGATGAGGGGAGATTTACTGGTTGCTGATTACACTTTTCAATCGGAAGGGGTGTTGTCTAAAAGGCAGGTGGCTTTTAAAAAAAGTGGTACTACTTTTATTGAGGGTTATGGGGAGGCTACCAATGAAAATAACCGGATTGTATTTAAAAATTTGGATTCGCTTGACTTTAGCCATACTGTGATACTAAATAAAGTACTATGTAAGTAATTGTAATGAACATTCAAAGTTTCAGCCTAGTTTGTCTCCTCCAACAAAAGGCTGTCTTCTATAGAAATATTTGTAAATCCAGGAAACACAATCTTGCTTACGGCAAGTGCCCTTCTTTAGGGAATGTCTGCTTCCGTTTATAAGCAAAAAGTATTATCCGCCATCGGGTCTTACCCCCCGAGGGGCCAAAATAATATCGCCCAATTCCTCTGAGCGCTGCATAAACTTTTCCATTGTTGAAGGATCTTCCGTTACCGGGCTATGAAAGTCTCCAGGTGTTCCTACTTCCCGAATCAGCTTTGCAAAACCACTTGGAACAACCATTGCAAGTCCCTGGCTTATTCCATTACCTGTTGCTGCAATAACATGCGGGGTACCTGCTGGAATATAAAAATAGTCACCCTTCTGTAAAACGACCGTCGTTTTAGGTACATAGGCCGTAAATTCTCCTTCCAATACATAAAAACCCTCTGAGTATTTTTTGTGTAAATGCAAAGGTGTTTCTGTCCCTTGGACTATTGAGCCCTTTATAAGATCATAGTGCCCACCTGTAACCTGTTCATCAACCACTACGGTCAAATGCGTATTAAACAACCAAAATGAGTTTTTCATT
>DASQMG010000543.1:0-2604 GCA_035645595.1 Flavisolibacter sp.
ATGCTTGCTAAAGCCGGTTTTGAAAATATTTTCCAGCATAAAAAAAGGTACCCTGAAATTAATCTTCATGAACTATCAACTATGCGTTGCGACCTCCTGTTTCTCTCCTCAGAGCCCTACCCTTTCCGGCAGAAACATATCGATGAATTAAGCGTACAATTACCTTTAACAAAAATTATTCTGGTTGATGGCGAGATGTTCAGCTGGTATGGTAGCCGCCTTTCAAAGGCACCTGCTTATTTCACAAGCCTCCATCAACAAATAACGTCGATGGTGTAGCTTCGATTGATGCAGGAAGAAGCAAAACCCTCCCGAAAGAAGCCATTCTTTCCCATTAACACATCACTGCGGCAGTATTTAAAAATTCATGGAAGAGAAACCGTCTTGCCAGTTTCGTACACTGATCTTTTAAACATAACCTATTCTATTCCCATAATAGACAAAACCGGCCAAGACACACTTTGGGAAAAGGCTTTGTATGACATGCGCGACTGGGAATACATTAAAGAAGGCCTGATTAAATTATACGCTATCATAAAAACAGAAGGCGACCTTACATTTACAAAACACCTTGATGTAGCCCGGATCGATTACTGCACGTTTGGCAATTCCAATCCTTTCCGCATCCGCATCGTCAACCGCTATAATGATAACCACGATCACTACTATATTAAGAAAGAGGACGCATCAAGGGTATATGGACTGGAATTGGAACATATGCTGTCGCCCAACCGCATGACCTTTCTTACCAGCAATGACACGTTGGTGGAGGAGCATATTCCCGGCATACCTGGCGATGTATTTATTAAAGATTATTTGGACCGTAGCGAGACCAATAAAATTCGGCTGGCCAAGGAGTTTGTAAAATTTAATGAGCGCTGTTTTCTACGCCTGCTTGGCGATATGCGCAGCTACAACTACGTTGTAGAAATAACACCTGATATAGAAGACTTTCAATACAGGATTCGGGCTATTGACTTCGACCAGCAATCGTATGAAGGGAGGAGGAATTTATACTTGCCGCAGTTTTTTAAAGAAAATTTTTCTTTTGTTGACCTTACGTTGAAGCACCTTAACAACGATTCCATAGAGCAGTACCGTGCCGAAGAAAGGACCTTGATCGCTTACCGTGTTGCTGCAGGCCGATACCGCCTGATGGACCTGCTCAATATTATGTCGGCAGATGAAATTACAACACAGGAAAAAAGAAACCAGCTTAAAGAAGAACTGGAAGCATTTTTTCAAAGTTCCATTTTTCGCCGCTGCAAAACAATGGGTGAAATAGTAAAACAAATGCTACGCTTTGTGCTACAGCCGTACCTTACCAGAATACAAAGGAACTTAGGTAAAATTGTTGACTGAGACGAACAGCAGGTAGCAAACTGGGGTTGCAATAGGCGGCGGAGAAGAGGACTTTTATTGTTACCGGATATATGTGGTCGGCAGGTATCAAAACTGACTTCTGCAAACAAGCCCCAGCACTACAAACAAAAAAGCCCGACCACCGATAAGTGATTGGGCTTTTAAAAAAGGAAGGTGGCTTGTAAAGGCTATTAAACACTGGTTTAGCAATAGGCTTCTTCAATTGCTTTTGCCAGTTCGGGTTCGAGGTTCTTTATCCAGGATGGCACCTGCTGCCAAATGTGCCATTCATCCTGGTCGTTTACGATCATTTTAAAACTTTGATTATCTACACTAACCCGGCATACTTCATTTTCGCCTTCCATAAATCCGCGGAATTCAAACTCACTGCCTTTAATTGTTCTGGTGAACTGTTCCATAACGTCTTAACTTATTTGATTTTTTTCGAACAGTGACCAGCCCGCTTTCTCAGAAAGACGAATGGTGATTTATGTTCGTTAAAAGTATTATACACTTGCTAATTCCTCAGTGGCTTCCTGCAATACATCAAAATGCTGAATATGCTTAATCGTCAATTCAAACTTAGGGTTCAGGCTAATATGAAACTCGTTTTGCTTCAAAATATCTTTTATGGCTTCATCATGCAACAAAGCGCTGGCCAGGCTGGATGCCAAGGGAAGATCAATGATAACGTTACCGATCTTTCCTTCCTTAAACTTTATTAAGAATTTATAACCTGATTTACGGGTCATTCCGGCTCTTTCAAAATCCGGTGCATTCAGGGATAGAATTTGTTCGGATGTTAAAGATCTTTTTAAAACAATGCGGATGACGGGCAGGTATTTGGCCCAAACTTTTGTGTACATATTAATGCTTAAATGATGAAAAAAATAATTGACAGGTAGGAATGTCGCAAAGATGGGGTATTAAAAGTCAACAAGGATGTAATATTTGTTCTTTTTACAAAATCATCTTTCCATGTAGCGACTCTCCAATGCCGGAGTGCAAAAAATCATTTTAGAAGTCGTATTGCCAAAAGATTATTAGCATTATAAGCGTTTACTGCAACGCCTGCTTTGACCTTTTGGAATATTACCTTAGCGCCATGATCATCAGGATTGCGACCACGGCGGACATACCTGCGTTGAACATTTTGGTCAATAGCGCTTATCGTGGCGAAAGCTCCAAAAAAGGATGGACCACTGAAGCCGATTTGCTTGATGGCATCCGAACAAATGAGGG
>DASQMG010000544.1:0-5981 GCA_035645595.1 Flavisolibacter sp.
GAATGGCATAGTTGCCGGTTACCAGCATTTCCCTGCTTGCCTCGGCAAAGTTTATTTCGTCCCAATCAAATAAATGCGTGGCGCCAAGGAAAGGAACAAAGAGTAGTAACGCACCAATACCTATAAAAAGTTCTGCCGAAAGTTTGGGTCTCATAATAGTTTTCAAAGGTGCGAAAATTTGGCCGGTGCAAAGGGGCATAGATGCCAACAAAGAATTTTTTATTGACGGGCTGTATATTATTAATGGAGCGATAGTGGCGACGCTCCGTTCATCAATAGAATTGCTATTTGACAGTATCGTAGTTTGTCATTCCCCGGAATTGAAGGCCTCTATTTCCGCTACGCTACTCCAGAATTTTATGGGCTTAGAGTGGTTTGTCATCCCTCGGAACAAGGGATCTTTGAACTGTACTATGAAAGACCACAGGCAAGAGTAGAATTGATAACAGGAGTCGCTTTCAATGCTTAGCTCAGATGCTTATTTCCTGGTATGACAAGGGAGAGGCTCTATAATAGCAGTTAAGTATTTAAAAGAGGGTAAATAATGCGGCATAGCGGTAAGAACGTACAAGGGAGTGACACAACAGAAGTTTGATAGTGCTACTTCCGATGGGCACATGAAAAATTTCAACCTTATCGACGCTTAATTTTTCAAAGCACTTACTACTCAAACCCTACTTGCTACCTTCGCAGCCATGTCTCCAATTGGTGTTTTCGATTCGGGTTATGGTGGCTTAACTGTGCTGCGTGAATTTGTAAGCGGGCTCCCGCAGTACGACTATTTATACCTGGGCGATAATGCCCGCTCCCCATACGGAACCCGGAGTTTTGAAACAGTTTACCGTTATACATTGCAGTGTGTGGAATGGCTGTTACAGCAAAACTGCCCCCTGATTGTACTTGCCTGCAACACTGCCTCAGCAAAGGCTTTGCGTAGTATTCAGCAAAATGACTTGGAAAGGCTGAACCCGGCTGCAAGAGTGTTGGGTGTTATACGCCCAACAACAGAAATTATCGGCAACTATACAACTACTAACAGCATTGGTATACTCGCAACTAATGGTACGGTGCAATCCGGTTCGTACCAAATTGAGATTGAAAAATTTTTTCCGCAGGTGAAAATTACGCAGGAGGCTTGCCCTATGTGGGTACCATTGGTTGAGAATAACGAACATACAACTAATGGCGCCGACTATTTTGTACAACAGCATATAACCAATATTTTAAGCCGGGATACAAACATTGATACTTTACTGCTTGCCTGTACACACTACCCGTTGCTGAAAGAAAAAATTGAAAAGTATTTGCCTCAAAATGTGAAGCTTTTATCGCAGGGCGAGATTGTAACCCATAGCCTGCAAGGTTATTTGCAGCGGCATATTGAAATAGAAGCTTTGATCTCGAAAGAAGGTAACCGAATTTTTTACACTACCGATTCAGCAGAAGATTTTACTGATAAGGCTTCTATATTTTTTGGTCAAACGGTAAAAGGAGTGCATGTAGATTTACAGCAATAATTTTTCTGCTCTCTTTAAATCGTCCGGTGTGTCTATCTCCACGCCCATAAAATCCGTTACAACCATGCGTATAGAAATGCCATTTTCCAAATAGCGAAGACACTCTACCTTTTCCGCATCTTCGAGTAGAGATACCGGCCATGTGGTAAAATCAATTAAAGCTTTTTTGCGAAAAGCGTACACACCGATATGCTCGTAATAGGTGATAGGAATTGTTTTATTTCTTGGATAAGGAATTATACTGCGGCTGAAAAAAAGCGCATTCATTTTTTTATCTACACAAACCTTTACATAATTCGGGTCGGCAACCAGGGCTTCATCATCCAATACCTGCATCAATGAGCCTACCTGTACAGAGGGATCCTGAAACTGTTGCAATAGTTTTTCCAACGGCTCTCTTTTTACAAAAGGCGTGTCGCCCTGCACGTTTACAATTACATCTGCTTCCAGGTCTCTTGCCGCTTCTGCAATTCTATCGGTGCCACTTTCATGGCTACCGGTTGTCATTATTGCCTTACCACCGCTGGCTGTAATTTCAGTCAAAATAATATCGCTGTCGGTGGCAACAATTACTTCATCAAATAATCCGGTGGCCACTGTCGCATCATATGTATGACGGATAACGGATTTCTCTTTTAACAAGGTCATCAATTTGCCGGGGAAACGTGTAGCGGCATAGCGTGCAGGAATGAGGGCAATGCTTTTCATACTTTAGAAGTTGAAGTTGCAAATTAACCAAACAGACTATAGTACACGGATAGTGTTAGCCAGGGTTTGGGCCATACAATGCATCTATTTTTGGGTGCCAGGCATTATTTTGATCCTGTTGCACCGTGCCTGGGTGAAAACTTTCGCCTATCCATTCAAAAAATCCCATTTTATACTATTTATTGCATTTTTTGAAAAGGCCTTTTCAACAACATTCCAAAATTTTCATCCTGCTCATTAGGATAGTAACGGTCAAGGCCATAACGGATTTGAGAGGGTGGCAATTGGCGATACGTACCGAACAAACGATCCCAGATAGAAAGCACCGCGCCGTAATTACTATCAGTGTAAGGCTGTTGCCAGTGATGATGCACTTTGTGCATGTTGGGGGAGATAAAAAAATAGCTCAGTGCATGATCAAATTTTTGCGGCAGGTTTATATTAGCGTGGGTAAATGCGGTAAAAAGGATCAGGAAAGTCTGGTAGATCATGATGGCATACATGGGTGCACCTGATACCAAAATAGCGGCAAAGAAAAACAGCCCGCGCAAAACACTTTCTACCGGGTGATGGCGCAGGCCGGTGGTAGCATCTACATTATTATCGGTATGATGCACGGTATGAAAACGCCAAAGAAAAAAAGTTTGGTGCTCTACAAAATGCACCAGCCAGCCTACAAAAAAATCAAATACAAAAAACGAAAGGATGATAGTGCCAATTATGCCTGCGTTCACCCAGTTAACAAGGCCAAAGGCTTGTTTTGTACACCAGTCGGCAAGTAACACAACCAGCACGGCAAGCCCGGTATGAATGACAAGGTGCATAACCGTAAAAGAAAAATTGACCGCGGCGTGGCGTGCTTTTGTTTTCTTATACTTTGGTTGAAACAGCGGAATAGCGCCTTCCAAAATCCAAAAGAACAGCAAGCCTCCCACAAGGAGGGCCATCCGCTCCAGGGGGCGCTGCTCAAGAGTTTTAAAGTGTTCAAGAAGGGATTGCCACATAGGTTTAATGTGAGAATTAGCAAATGTGAAAATATGCAATGAGCCCCCAAAAGATACGCTTTTCTTTGCCTCATAGAATTACAGAATTTTGAAAAATGCGACACAACTAAAGCCAGATGGTTATTCCTTACGGTGGTTACCTATAAAGAAAAAACTCAATCATAAAAGCTGATTGAGTTGCCGATGTATCGTCGAAAAGTTTGGGCTGTGCGTTAAGAGTTCCCTCTTCAACAAGTTGAAAAAGGGCCAGGGTGAGGTTACTGATTCAACATTAGTGGCATCACCAGCATCAGCAAATCTTCATCGTCGTCTTTTTCAGTTGGTTTAATTAAACCGGCTTTGGTTGGTGTGCTTAATTCCATTCTTACCTCATCGCTATCGGCAGCGTTTAGCATTTCAATCAAAAAGCGGGCATTAAAAGCAATAGTCAGGTCTTCGCCGTCGTACTGGCATTTCATTCGTTCATTGCCTTCAAAACTAAAGTCAACATCCTGTGCCGCTAATTGTAATTCGCTGCCGCTTATTTGCAGGGCCACCTGGTTAGTACTCTTGTTACTAAAAATGCTCACACGGCGCAGGGCACTTTGAAAATCGGTTTTTGTTACCACCATTTTATAAGGGTTATCGGCCGGTATTACTACTTTATAATCGGGAAAGCGGGCATCAATCAGGCGGCAACTCATTTGAGTAGTACCGTGTTTTACAAAAAGATGGTTGGTGTTATAGCTAACAGTGATCTCATCATCATTCATGGGCAGGGCCGATTTTAAAAGCGTCAATGGCTTTTTAGGAACAATGAATGAGTCTGGTTTCGGGCAAGCCACATCCGTTCTTTTATAGCGAACAAGGCGGTGAGCATCAGTGGCTACAAACTGTATGAATTCTTTGTTCAGCTCAAAAAATACACCGGTCATGGCAGGGCGCAGATCATCGTTGCTAACGGCAAACAACGTTTTATTAATTGCTGTAACCAATGCAGATGAGGACATGGTAAAACTTGTAGTATCATCTGCCCCAGGCGCCTTTGGAAAATTATCGGGATTTTCTCCCATCACCTTATACTTTCCATTATCGGAGGTAAGTTCTATAGCAAAATTCTTATCGATATTAAAAGATAAAGGCTGGTCGGCTATGTTCTTTAAAGAGTCCATTAAAATTTTAGCAGGAATACAAACCTTGCCCGATTCTTTAGCTTCAATGTCAAGTTGGACGCGCATTACCGTCTCCAGGTCGGTAGCCACCACGGTAAGTTTATTCCTGTCTATTTCAAATAAAAAGTCTTCCAGGATGGGTAAAACCGTATTTGCATTAATGACGCCGGATATTTGTTGCAATTGTTTAAGTAAGCTCGATGACGAAACAATAAATTTCATGTAGGTTACATTTTCGGTAGAGGCGAAACTAAGAATTTTTAGCCCAAAGTATTTGCCTGTTTATTAACCCATTTCTGTGGGTAACTTGCTGCACTTTTAAAAGCGGTAAGCGGCCCGTATTTTGAAGGATTATGGGCTTGTATACTAATTATATGCCGGGGCTGCTTTGTTTTTAATAAGGAGGACTGCCTTTATAAAAAAACTATGTTGGATAAACTATTTACCTGGTCAAAAAAAAAGGAAGATGATGATAAAGCACAACTGCCCCTTATAAGGTTTGGCCGCTACTCCGATAATAACAAGCCCGTGGCTAAAGTGGAGAAATGGAACGAGGCCGAAATGCTTTTTAAAGAAAAGAAATGGAGTGAAAGCATTGCCGCTTTCTTTACTTACCTGCGCGATGAAGAAGAAGATAATTTACATCTAGTAAAAGAGGCAGATCGAACCTCCTTTTACTTTTACCAGGGATCAAAGATCATCCGGGGTTTTTACAACAATAAGCAACTTCATGCAGAAACGATTTTGGCACGTATGCCGAACCCGAGTGTGCCTGTAATGCGCCGTATGCTGGAGATGAATTTTAATTTATACTACAGCCGCTATGCGCTGAACGGTGAAAAGATCTACATGTTTCTTGATTCGGACCTTGAAACTGCTAACCCAAGCAAGCTATACTATGGATTAAAAGAGCTGGCTACTAAGGCTGATAAGCAGGACGATCTGCTGGTGCAGGACTTTACTTCTTTGCTGCCAGTAGATACAGAGCATATAATGCCCATTCCAGAGCAGGAAAAAGAAGTAAAACTCCGTTTTTTAAAAAAGTGGATAGAAGAGTCCACTACCTTAATTGGCACAGTAGATAATGATAAGTACTCGGGCGGCATTGCCTATTTGTTGCTGGCCTTAGCTTACCGTATTGATTATCTACTGCTGCCCCAGGGGAAACTATTAGCAGAGCTTGAAAAAATCGTCGAGATCTATTTCAGAAAGGATTCCCGCCTCATTACTGAAAAGAATGCGGAGATGATAGACTGCTTTCAGAAGCTGGCAGCAAAAGATAAAGAAGAGTTTTATCCGTATTTGTTCCGGTCGAAATATACTTTCTCTATTGTAACACCGCAGGTTTATAAAACGGTGGCCGATGCTATTTATAATGCCAACCAGAATATCAACTGGTACCGGGAGCATAAAATGCCTGAGGTGGCCGCAAAGATCAGTGAGTACGGGTTTGCCTATTGTCAATATTCCTATAGCTTACCGCGGCCCGTTTCTTTATTGTTCCACCTGTTTATGATGATTAACTATCCCGATTATTTTAAAGCCCTTGGCTTTGCCGATGAGCTGTACAATACAGAAACCAAAGAGTACAATAAAGAGAA
>DASQMG010000545.1:0-2412 GCA_035645595.1 Flavisolibacter sp.
AATATATAAATCTCATCAATTTGCTCATCGGTAACCGGTATGCAGCCCACAGTAACACAACTTCCATGAATATAAATGTCACCGCCAGGTCTTACAGGATCGGCTAATAAACGATCAGATGTATTTGGGTAATTGATACCAAGCGATAAATGATAATTACTATTTGGATTAAACTCGTTTATATAGTAAAAACCTTCGGGCACCTGGTAATCGCCCTGCATGCGTTTAGGCCCTAATGACCCGGCAAGCGCACAAACCCTGTACGTCTTAAAAAGCTTATATGGTTCTTTACGGGTGTTACTCACCCAAATCTCTAATTGCGAATCGTATTTAAACGAACGGATGTAAATGTTCTTTACGGGCCATTGTAATCCTTTCGAGGCAAATTGTTTTTGCAGAGTATCCAGTTTGTTTTGCATAGCTACAGCCGGCCTTGTTTGGCTTCGCTGGAAATCTACAAATGAAACGTGGGTACCCTGGCCAAAACCGCATAACGCTGTAACTAATAATAGGCTTAGTAAGAAAATCTTCATGTAACACTATTCTTTTCGGTGGCAAGTTCTGGTTTAATATGCTAAGGAAATTTCAAAAATCGCCGGGTGGGTCAGTTAGTTGGTTAATTAGTAAATACTTCCTGCTGTTATCAAAGGAATACTGCACAACTAATTACAAATTTCCCCTCTCTGCCTGTTCTCTTTCTATTGCTTCAAACAACGCTTTAAAATTCCCTTTACCGAAGCTCTTTGCCCCTTTGCGCTGAATTATTTCAAAGAAAAGCGTTGGCCTGTCCTGCACGGGCTTTGAAAACAACTGCAACAGGTAGCCCTCGTCATCACTATCCACTAAAATTCCCAGTTCCTTTAACGGTTCAAGGTCTTCTTCTATTGCCCCTACCCTGTCCAAAAGATCATCGTAATAAGAAGTAGGCACTTGTAAAAATTCAACGCCCCGGCTTTTTAATTCCTTAACCGTTTTTACAATGTCTTTTGTAGCAAGGGCCACGTGTTGTACTCCTTCGCCGTTGTAAAACTCGAGGTATTCTTCTACCTGGGATTTTCTCTTTCCTTCTGCCGGTTCATTAATAGGAAACTTTACAAAGCCGTTTCCATTACTCATCACTTTACTCATCAGGGCCGAATACTCTGTGGAAATATCATTGTCATCAAAAGTCAGGATGTTTTTAAAGCCCATCACATCTTCGTAAAATTTCACCCATGGGTTCATGCCATTCCAATCTACATTGCCTACGCAGTGGTCAACATATAAAAGGCCGGTATCCTTCGGTGCAAAGTGCGAATTACCCCAGGCACGAAAGCCGGGCATAAAGTAACCGGTGTAGTTCTTCCGTTCTACAAAAAGATGCACAGTATCGCCGTAAGTATGAATACCGCTCAATACCACTTCGCCAGAACCATCTTCTAAACGCTTAGGCTCCATATAGCTTCTGCCACCACGCTTTGTAGTTTCTTCCCAGGCAGCTGTTGCATCATCCACCCGCAGCGCCAAAAATTTTACACCGTCGCCATGCTTATAGATATGATCCGCAATTTCGTTTCCCGGGCGCAATGGTGTAGTTAATACAAAGGTGAGTTTGTGTTGGCGTACTACGTAACTCACCTTGTCTTTCATACCTGTTTCCGGTCCTGCATAGGCAAGGGCCTGAAAGCCAAAAGCACTCATATAATAATGCGCGGCCTGCTTTGCATTACCCACATAAAATTCAACGAAGTCGGTGCCTTGAAGCGGCAGAAAGTCTGAATCTGTTTGGGTGCCTCTGTTTTCTGCTGTAATGTTCATATATAATCATTTTGAATTCTACTCATCTTGTGCTTCCCACCTGATAGGTGTTGCCTGAACAATGGAAAGAAGCCCCGCCCAACAATAGCAGTTTGCGTTCTGTTGTACAAGATACCCCGGGGTCGCCCAGACGCACATTTCTATCACTTGCAAATACACTAGGACCGTCACCGGGCCTTATTAAACAATCGAACTGAGAGGCTTGTTTTCGCATCTTTATTATCACATTCATGCTCCGCATTCCCGTTTGGAAAATTTTTTCTAAAGAACTATGTTTTTCACCGGATCGGCTTCTATTCTCCCGATTGCTAACGCTCCATTACAATCATTCTGCATCGGCAAATTTAATTATATTGCCTCCACAAATTTCGGAACATGGAACCTGAAAAAACCGTTCATCAAAGCAGCCCATCGCAAATTGTAAACCTGAAGCATTTTGTAATTGCAGTGTTATTGGCCGCCGGCATTATTGTAGTGGCCAGTGTTACCGAAACTTCTTTAGTTCTTATTGCACTTCTGATCCCGGTTATCTATGCCTGGTGGAAGTGGCTGCTGGTAAAGTCGATTAAACTTACCATTACCGATCAGCGGCTTATTGTGTCGCAGGGAGTTTTT
>DASQMG010000546.1:0-1770 GCA_035645595.1 Flavisolibacter sp.
GGTATCAATGACAATAAAGTTGTTGATATCAGTATGAAACTGGCAGTTTTGGATCAAATAGAAAAGTACGTTCTGCAAAAGGATAAGCAGTCAGGTATTGCACCGTCAACATTAGGCGTTAGCGATCCTGTTTTATCAAATTTAGTGCAAACTCTTTCTGAGAAAGAACTGCAATACCAGAATCAAAAGCAAACCGTGGGCGAGGGTAATACTATTCTAACATCGATTAAAAGCGAAATAGATCAGCTACGCCCTTTGGTGCTGGAAAATGTACGTAACCAACGTCAGGGCTTAGTGGCAAGTAATAACACACTAAGTGCTAAAAATAATATGTTCAACTCCATGCTGAGGACGCTTCCTCAACAGGAAAAAGACATGCTTGAAATCAGCCGTCAGCAAACAATAAAAACAAATGCTTTTTCTTTCTTATTACAAAAGCGCGAAGAAACAGCCCTATCATATGCGGCTACTGTATCAGACGGTCGTATCATAGACAAGGCACAAGCTTCTATGGTGCCAGTTAGTCCTAGAAAAACACTTATTTATCTTGGAGCGCTAACGTTTGCCCTGATTTTAAGCATCGGTTTAATATGCAGTAAAGAGCTGTTGTCAAACAAAGTACTGTTTCGGTCGCAAATCGAAAATTTTACAAAAGTTCCCATTGCTGCAGAAATTGCAAGTGTGAAAAACAGCCCGCAGCTGGCAATCACCGATCTTAAAACAACCTTCGTCGCAGAACAGTTTCGACACTTACGGGCAGCAATAGGCTTATATGGTAAATCTGTGTCAAAAAAGAAGCTATTAATAACGTCAAGCATCTCTGGAGAAGGAAAGAGCTTCGTTGCAACTAATTTGTCAGCAAGCCTAGCCTTAGCCGGTAAAAAAGTCGTTTTAATTGATGCCGATCTGCGCTGCCCTCAAACCTCCTCATTTTTTGCTTATCGTAAAACGAAAGGGCTAGCTGAATACCTGGAAGGAAATGCAGATATAGATGAAATTATAAGAGAATGCGAAGTTAAAAATCTATTTATTATACCAGCTGGAACGTCTGCTGTAAATGCCACAGAACTTCTAATTAATGGAAATTTAAACCAGCTGTTTGCCTACCTGGAGCAATCGTTTGACCATGTCATAATTGATACTTCTCCGGTAGATCCGGTTACAGATGCCTATGTGCTTTCAGAGTATTGTAATAAAACTTTGTTTGTTGTACGTCATGGTTATACACCGAAAACAATGATACAATTGCTAGATAAAAATAACAAAGTAAAGGCACTACGTAATCTTGCTATTGTCTTCAATGGCGTAAAAAGACGAGGGTTTTTTAAAAGAGGTTATGGATTTGGTTATGGTTATGGTTATGAGTATGTCTATAATCAGAGCTCACGAGACAAATATGCCAGCAATAAAAGTTGACAACGCATTAAGCTGGGGGTTTTACGTAAATATTTCGCGACGCCAACATCTTATCTACAGTTATGTTACTGAGAGTGGCGAAGCCATGATTTAACAGCAAATATGCTTTGCGAAAAGCACAGAAAACTACATAAATTGTCTTATGCAAAATCGTGCGTTGTTCATATTCAACCCGAAAGTGAACACGAGGTAGCCGATACCTTATGGCAAAAGAATATTGAAATTGCTTCTATCGGCCCGTAGAAATTATGGTGGTACACACAATTCAGTGGATAGCTATGGTTATGACCGAGAATTAAAAATCTTGTATGCATTCCATTAAACAATCACTACCCGGAATTGCGTCATTCTAAG
>DASQMG010000547.1:0-8761 GCA_035645595.1 Flavisolibacter sp.
AAATGCAGGTGCGGCGGCCACTGCCCGTTCTCAAACGGAATTCCAAATTCGGCAATCACATCGCCTTTATAAACTACATCACCTTCCTGTATATTCTTAATAGAATTCAAACTAAGGTGTCCATAAAGTGTATGAAAACTTTCGCCATCGAGGTTATGGGTAAGAATGATGGTAGCGCCATAATCCCCAAACGCATTATTAAAAGCAAAACTGTGAACGATGCCATTTAGAGGAGCCAATACTTTAGTGTAGGGTGATCCCCAGATGTCGGTGCCGAGATGTAAGCGGCGAGGCTCACCGCCGCCCGGTGTATCAAATACCTTACTTCGGCTATAAACAGTTCTGTGTTCGTCGTAACCTCCAATCCCATACTTTGCACCCGCCTCTTTCAATTTGGCATTGATGTATTTAATAAACTTATTCGTATCATTCAATATTTCATCGGTTAGTTCCGTATTCCTCTCCGTAAAATCCATCAGTAAAAGTTTATCTGATGGAACAAAAGGAACAACCCGTGCCGACTCACCTGCATGTTGTTTTAACCGCTCTTCAAAATATTTGTTTTGCATATTGCTCATACAATAACTTTAGCCTGATAGATTATTTGACTGTTGGCTGCTGCTTACGTGAGGGATAGGAGTGGCTATCCTTTTTGCCCTCGGGATTTACCAATCGGATAAAAAATTGCAAGGGCAAAAAGATAGTAGCGGATAGCCCGGCCCGAGGCTTTGCAAGGGACACGTCAACCAATGCACAAATCAACTAATAAACAGTTCAATTTTTTTATTTCATTCAAAACTAAATTAATCTATATGAAGAAAAACTGGCTGCTGCTCGCAAGCCTTTTTACAGGCCTTGCAGGCATTGCACAAAACGAAGCGAAATGGCTGCGCTATCCTTCCATTTCGCCCGATGGAAAAACAATTGTGTTCGGCTACAAAGGCGATATTTATAAAGTTGCCAGCACAGGTGGAGAAGCTGTTCCGCTTACTATTCACGAAGCCCACGACCAAATGCCGGTATGGAGTAAAGATGGTAGATCCCTGGCGTTTGCATCTGACAGGTTTGGCAATTTTGATGTGTTTGTTATGCCCTCTACAGGTGGCGAATCCAAGCGCTTAACATTCCATTCAGCCAATGATTTTCCGTACGATTTTACGCCTGATGGCAAAACAGTTTTATTTGGTACAAACCGTAATGATGTTTATACTTCTGCACGTTTTCCGCAACGCGGCCTTTTTCAAAAGCTGTATAAAGTACCGGTGACCGGCGGCCGTTCTGTGATGTTCAATTCTGCCGGTGCCGAATATGCCCGCTTTAATGCAAAAGGTGACAAGCTGATTTTCCAGGATCGTAAAGGTTATGAAGATGCCGCCCGCAAGCATCACACTTCATCGGTTACAAGGGACATCTGGATGTACGACATCAAAAAAGATGAGTACATACAGGTTTCCGCATTTGAAGGCGAAGACCGTGAACCCGTCTGGGGCGCCGACGATAATACCTTCTATTACTTAAGTGAAAAAGATGGCGGCTCGCAAAATATTTACAAAGCAGTGGTGGGTGGAAGCGCTATTGTAACGCAGGTTTCTAAAATGAAGAACCATCCTGTTCGCCATTTAACAAGGGCAAACGATGGAACACTTTCGTTTACGTATGATGGTGATATTTACACCATGAAAGAAGGCGGCACACCACAAAGGCTTTCTGTTGTTATTAATAACGATACAAGAGGCCGCGATGAAAAAATTCTTCCTATTAACGCGGGGGTTACGCAAACAGCACTTTCTCCCAATGGAAAGGAAATTGCTTTTGTAGTGCGGGGCGAAGTGTTTGTTACATCAGTAGAAGGCGGCCTCACCAAACGCATTACCAACACGCCGCAACAGGAGCGAAATGTAAAGTTCAGTGCTGATGGGAGAACAATTTATTACTCCACCGAACGTGGTACAAGCTGGGATATTTATAAGGCGAGTATCGAAAGAAAGGAAGAGCCCTATTTCTATACATCTACCATTGTAAAAGAAGAACCTGTTTTAGCAACTGAGGCTGATGAATTTCAGCCCGAACTTTCTCCGGATGGAAAAGAGTTAGCCTACCTCGAAGAAAGAAATGTATTGAAGGTGTTTAACATCGCCGGTAAAAAAAGCAGGACCATTGTACCAAAAGGCGTGAACTTTTCTTATGCCGATGGTGACCAGTATTATACCTGGAGCCCCGATGGTAAATGGATCACATTTAATTCTGCCGAAGGCCGGTGGCCTACATCGGAAGTAGCGATCATGAAAGCAGATGGTTCGGGTGAACGCATGAACCTTACCAATAGCGGCTTCTTTGACGGGTCGCCAAAATATGCTTTTGGTGGCAAGGCGTTATTGTGGACTACCGACCGCGATGGCAAAAAGCCACTGGCTAACCAGGGCGCAAGAGAAGTAGATGTGTACGCCATGTTTTTTGACCAGGAAGCCTATGATAAATTCAAGCTGACTAAAGATGAATTTGGCCTCGTAAAAGAAAAAGAAGACAAGGATAAAGAAGAAGCGAAAAAAGATACCACCAACAAAATTGCTCCGCCCAAAAAAGGATGGGAACCAACATTTGCCGGTCTCGATAACCGCAAGTTGCGCCTTACTATCAACTCCGGAAATATTTCCGATTACCTATTAAGCAGCGATGGTGAGAAACTGTACTTTATTGCCCGCATGGAGAAAGGCTATGATCTGTGGGTGACCAATCCCCGTACAAAAGAAACAAAGCTTATTGCAAAAATGGATGGCGGTCCCGGTGGTATGGACGTGAGTAAAGACGGCAAAAGCTTATTTGTAGTAAGCGATGGTAAAGTAGTAAAAGTGGATGCAGAAAGCGGTAAAATATCTCCTGTTGTGGTAAATGGCGAAATGGTATTAAGAGCCGACAAGGAACGTGAATACATTTTCGATCATGCCTTTCGCCAGGTAGCGAAAAAGTTCTATGATCCAAAAATTGGCGGCATAGACTGGGCCATGTATCATAAAGAGTACAGTAAGTTTTTACCTCACATCAATAACAATTACGACTACCAGGAATTGTTAAGTGAATTCCTCGGTGAGCTTAACGCTTCGCACACGGGCGGACGTTATTCGCCGCAGGCAGTAGGTGGTCCGCAAACCGGCGATAACACCGCTTCGTTAGGAATGTTGTACGATGAGGCCTGGGACGGCGCCGGGCTCAAAGTGATGGAAGTGCTGGAAGGGGGCCCCTTCACCAATGCCAAAACAAAGATCAAAAAAGGCGTGGTGATTGAAAAGATCGACGGCGAAGCCATTGGTGCCGATATAGACTGGTCGCGCCTTGTAAACCGTAAAACCGGCAAGTACATTTTATTGAGTTTATACGATCCTGAAACAAAGACCCGTTGGGATGAATCAACCAAGCCCATTTCGCAGGGCGAAGAGCAGGGTTTATTGTACCAGCGCTGGGTAACGGCCAACCGTAAAAAAGTAGAAGAAGCATCGGGCGGCAAGGTAGGTTATGTACATGTGCAGGGCATGAACGATGGCAGCTACCGTACTGTTTATGAAGATGTGTTAGGCAAATCGGCAGGCAAGGAAGCCCTGATTGTTGATACCCGCTTTAACGGCGGCGGCTGGCTGCACGATGACCTGGTTACCTTCTTAAGTGGCAAAAAGTATTTAGCAATGGCACCTCAGGGAACGGCAATCAATTCATCCGAACCGTTTAATAAATGGACGGCTCCCTCCACCGTGTTAATGAGTGAGAGCAACTATTCCGATGCCTATATTTTTCCGTATGCGTACAAGAGTTTGGGCATTGGAAAAACCATTGGTATGCCGGTGCCCGGTACGGGAACGGCCGTATGGTGGGAAACACAAATTGACCCAACGCTGGTGTTTGGTATACCTATGGTAGCAACCATTGGTAAAGAAGGGCGGCCAACAGAAAATTTACAACTGGAACCGGACATTAAAGTGCCCAACGATTTTAAATCGGTATTGAATGGCCGGGATGCGCAGTTGGAAAGAGCCGTGAAAGAGATGTTGGAGGAAATAAAGAAGGGAAAGAAGATATAAAGAATAGAAGCCCCGGTGAAAGCCGGGGTTTTTGTTGGGCGTGTGCCGGGGCGGCAGCGGGCTATCCGCTGCAATCTTTTTGGAAGGCCAAAAAAGATTTCCGCTTCTATCCCTCACGCAACAGCCGCCCAACACACTTCATATACCTCAATCGCTCTTCGCCAATTATAACTATATCCCATTATTCTCAATCAGCCCACCAATCCCGGTTCAGATAATGTTCAATAGAATTCCTGAACGTACAAGAGTGCGACGCAACAGGCGTTTAATAGTAGCACCTCAGCTTAATACAAAATGACTTTGAGACTTTTCGTTATTAAGTCAATAAAGAAATATAAATACACATTAATGATTAGCTTCTTACGGCATAAAATTTACCCCTTCTCACCAATCACCAACGGCTTTACCTGTGTTCCAATAATCTCAATAGCCCCCATCAATTGCTCATGTGTAAGCAGTGCATTATCCATTTGAAACGTAACCCGTTTTATACCGCCCAGCGCCTTGCTGTGACGAATAATTTTTTCCGCAACTTCTTCCGGTCCGCCAACAAGTAACGCTCCGGTGGGGCCACGTTGCGCATCAAACGAAGCACGGGTAGTAGGGGGCCAGCCACGTTCGCGGCCAATGCGGGTAAAGGTTTCGGCATAGCCGGGAAAGAACTCTTCCACCGCTTTTTCAGTGGTAGTAGAAACATAGCCGATAGAGTGAAGTGATACTTTTAATTTGTCTTCGCTATGTCCTGCTTTCAATCCTGCATTGCGGTATAAATCAACCAACGGACGAAAGCGGTGCGTTTCGCCACCAATGATGGCTACCATTAACGGCAAGCCGAGGGTGCCGGCCCTTACAAATGATTGCGGTGTGCCGCCCACACCCAATGAAATAGGGAAGGGGTTTTGCAAAGGCCTTGGATAAATGGCCTGGGCTTTTAATGCCGGCCTGAATTGGCCCGACCAGTTTATTACTTCATTGTCGCGGATCTTTAACAGCAGGTCAAGCTTCTCCGCAAAGAGTTCATCATAATCCTGAAGGGCATAACCAAACAGCGGGTAGGCTTCGGTAAACGAACCGCGACCTACAACCATCTCGGCACGACCACCGGAAATCAAATCAAGCGTAGCAAAATTTTGAAAAACCCGAACCGGGTCGGCAGTGCTTAATACAGTAACGGCGCTGGTAAGTTTTATGCTTTTTGTTTGGGCGGCCGCCGCGGCCAGTATCATTGCCGGTGCCGAGTCTAAAAATTCTTTGCGGTAGTGTTCGCCAATGCCAAAAACATCCAGGCCAAAACGGTCGGCATGTGCTATTCTTGCTAATAATTCACGCACCGATTGTGCAGCATTAGTGGGTGTTCCATCCTTGTTTGTTCCTACGGCGGCAAAACTATCTATTCCTATTTCCATTATATATTGCTTGGCATATTACGAAATCTTACTGCTTCTCTGTATACCTTCCCTCATTGCAATATTACTAAGCCAAGACTATAGGATCAATCAAAATAAGAAAGCGTTTTGCCTCCGGGGCTTTTGGTTCTGGGTAGAATACTAATAGAAAGGGAAAAGTAAAGCGGTCTTTACTTCATACACGCTTCTGCTACACCCGCCTGCCGATCTTTTCATTCATAAGTCAGTTGTACCGCTTTACTTCAAAAATTTTTCCGTTACAAACTCACCCACCTGCTTCCCCTGAACAGCACCGCCATCAACCCCAGTACGATAGTGTATGCCCCCGTAAACCCGGCTGATAGAAGCTTCTGCGGCCGCTTGATTAAAAGAGGAGAAATTTCTTTTCATCCCTATATATTCCAGGTCACTGGTATCTTCAAAAGCCATGTTGTCGCCAAATAATTTTGTCAGTACAGTGGCAGCAGAAGCAGATATTCCACTATGCCCACTGGGGTGTTCGGGAAAAGGAGGCGTTTGCAAAAGCGGTTGCCAGCCACGGTCAATGCTTTCGTTAATCACTGTAATCGGACGGATATGATTGTATTCGAATTTTGTTTTCCAGCAGGAGATAATTGCATCAAAAATGGCTACAGAAGTAAGGGCATAGGCCTGCGCCGTTTGAACGGCATTTGCCTTTTTTTCTTTACAGGCAATAGTTGTAATTCCCATCCAGTGCCCCACAGGTGTAATTTTTTTATTGCCAAACATCAGGTGGCCGGCATGTTCCATCACAAAAGGGTTGTCGTCCCAGTAGCGGGCAATTTGTTTTTGCTCATCGGTTAAGTTGGTGGTTATGTTATGTACTTCCTTTGCCGTTGTATAAAACGGGCTTGCGGTATCGGTAGTATAAGAGGGCGGCCGGGGACATTTGAATTGCGTAGCAGAGTCCAGTGCTAAGGGTTTCATTTTTCCCCAATGAGGTTCGGCGGCGTCCAGGTAGTCTGGCGGTGTAGGCCGCCATTGGCCGGGGGCATCGCTTCCTAAAAACTTCGACATGCCACGGGTTTGCCTGTAATTGTCAAGCGTTGTTCTCACTAAAATTTGCTGCCCTGTTTTTTCACCAAAAGCTATTGAGCGGTTGTAGACATCTTCAGGTAAAAGAGCTTTAAAATTCTGGTAAACTGTAGCTTCATATTTTTTTAATGTATCAATTGAAAAAGTAACTTTTTGCGCAACGGTAAAATAGGCTTTGGTGGCTGCCAGCAGGTAGTTATAAGCTTTACCTTTTTCTGGTTGCGGCATTGCTGCAAAGCCCTGTAAAGAGGCAACAATCGAAGGCTTTGAAGAATCCTGGAAACGCAAGGCTTCGTAAGCGGCTAAGGATGTATAAGCATATATACGGCTTGATACCGGCGGCGAAAACACATCGTAAATAATGACCTGTGTCAGGTGGTGGATATTGCGGTGAAGGAGATTTTGATCAGTAAGAAGCGCCGCATCTGCAGGCAGTTTTTGTTTGCAGCCCCCACTATTCAGCAAGGCTATCATACAAGCTATCCTAATAAAATTAATTGGTGTTCGCATGAGTGTTTGTCGTGGGCCTGTTATTTTAAGCTTTTCAATCGTTTAATTAAATCAGTTACGGTTGTGTCTTTTTTATAGGAAGCTACCAGGTTTTTACTTTTATCGTACAGTGCTGTAAAAGGTGTGTTCTGTAATTTATAAAAAGCCTGCAGGTATAAGGGTTTTGTTTCCGCTCCTACATAGATGTTGGGATGTTTTTGTGTTCTGTAATTCTTTTCAAAATCGTTTAAATCAGCCACCGGTTTAAACGTAACCATTAAAACCTGTGTATTTTTAAAAGCAACAGCTTTTTTGAAAAAGGCTTTCATTAAAGTCTGGCAATGATCACAATCGGGTGCAAAATAAATAAGCAGGGTAGGCTTTTGAAGGGACAATCCTTCGGTAGAAAATGTTTTACCATTACTGAGTAACATACTAAAGGGCGGAAGCTTATTTTGCGCATGCACCTGTAGTACCAGGCAGTTAATCAGGATTGATAGTAACAACCAGGTTAAAAATAAAAAAGGTGGCCTCTTCATAAGTTATAAGCAGTTATTGGGCAAATAACTGTGTTTTGAAAATAAGGATTAATAAGCTGCAGTTTAAAAATAGTTTTACTGTTCTACACTTTACATCAGGGCAAAATTTATAGTGCTTTTTTTGGTGATCGGCGGATGATACTGCTATTGAGCTCCTATTGCGTCGCACCCTTTTACGTTCCTATCGCTATTGGGCCAGATTTTCAACAGGGGTAGCCTTTTTCTTCTTTATGTAAACCAGTATGTTCTTCGTATCCCTACAATTACTGGTATCACAAAGAATACGGGAAGTCACTAAATCAAAGCCGCTTTAAAATAGATCAATAAACAAAATCCCCCTTCTACTTTTTAGTTGTATTCTTCAAAAGAACAAATGGTGGCAACTTCAACCGTTCTGCTTTTGGTTTTGCCCCGCCCGGACCTAAAAAAAAATTGCCTAAAACCAGGTCTACATCGCCATCACCATCTATATCGCCGGCATCCATCGTTAGCCATCGTCCTGTTGTAGTTTCAGGTATCGAGTAGGGCTTAAATGAATAACCACCTTCGTTTTTTAAATAGATAAAACCCTCTTCCGGCTCATTTTTATAATCGGCAAAGAAAGAAATGGCGGCAACATCTAAATCACCATCACCGTCATAATCCCTTGCAAGCGCTTTGTAACAGCCATTAATAGCAAAGAAAAATTTTTGGTTAAAATGATTAGCCTTGTCGTTGATAAAAATATATACCCCATGATAGGGCTTCAGCACCGGTGAGTAATCAGCATTGTCTCCGCAGGTATAAACAATATCCTTATAGCCATCGCCATCAAAGTCTATCATCTCAAAAAAAGAAGAGCCATACACGGATGGGAATGACAATATTCGTTCCTCTTTAAAAGTACCATCTCCTTTATTGATGTATAAAAAAATGCCTTCATCGCCCTGGGTCATTAGTACCCAAATATCAGGTGCACCGTCTTTATTATAGTCTTCAATGTAGGCTTTTATAGCACCTGGCAGCGGCTTTATTATATGGCGTGTAAAGCCGCCGCTGTCCTTGCCCTCCATCCATGATAAAGAGCCGGTAACAAAACCAAATTCACATATGAGGTAATCCGACTGTCCATCCCGGTTAAAATCAGCCGAAGAAATTTGTACTGGCCGTTGCAGGCTATCAAATAGCGACGTTTTACTTTCCTTCAACTTTCCGTTTCCGT
>DASQMG010000548.1:0-3292 GCA_035645595.1 Flavisolibacter sp.
TACATAAGGCGAAGGAATAGTTAGCGATTGCGTAATGGTTTCTTTAGTGCTGTTAGTCCCCTTATCGGGTTTAATGCCTTCTTCTAAAATGATCTTTGTATCATAGCTCCGGTCTTCGGGTTTTAGGGAAGTTAGCCGCACGCCAACTTCTGAAGTAATGCCTGTATTAGTCAGTATATAATCAGCGCTTACGCCATCAACTTCCACCTTTAGTTTCTCTTTAAGGTCTTCAGATTTTACCGGATAGTTAAAGCGTAAGGTGAGTTGCGGCAATGCAGCTTTGCCGGCATCACTGGCAGCTATCCAGGTAATGCCGGCATCGCCTAATTGCAAAGGCGCGGTCGAGAACGTCACCTCATCTCCTTCTACTTTATCAAATTCGCTGTAATTAAAAAGGTCCTCTTTAAACCTGGCCTTGTAAGTTGTAGCCGGTGCCAGCGGTTGCGAGGGTGAGAAAACGAGTTCTTCAGGACCTTCCCACCTGAAGCGGCCGGGGATGGCCGGTTCAAACGAGATGTATTCACTGCTGTCCCAGTTATTCAGTAAGGAGTCGGGGTGCAGCACTTTATTAAAACGGAAGGTGAGGTTACCGAGTTGAGGCACTTCGCCCTTAGCAGTAGTAGAATCTATTTTTATATAGTTCTGTTTGCAGGAGAACAAAAAAATAGTAACCACACAAGTGATTACTAGAAAGATTTTAGTGCGCATAAAAGTTTGGTTGGTAAATGTGGGAATAAGATAACACGTATTTCAGACACGAATTACGCGAATTAAATTTCACTGAATGATACTCCTTAAAATAAGTTTGCAGGAGTAAGCAATAATCCCTGTAATTCGTGGTTACAACTGGTGAAATAAATACTTTGCTAAGGAGGCAGACTCGATGAGTCCATATAGAAGTAAATTCTTTGAGAAAGTTACTAAGCAAAAATTGCTGGCTCTTGTTAAAAGATTTGTAATCATTAGCATAAGCCTGTTCCTTTTGTTTGTCCTGCTGAACCTTCTCTTTCCCCTACCCGATAAAATTGCTTACTCCGTAATTGTAAGAGATGCGGCCGATGATGTAGTGAATGCTTACCTCACGCCGGATGATAAGTGGCGCATGGAAACAGAACTGACTGAAATTTCGCCGCTGTTACGCAAAACAATTATTGCCAAAGAAGACAAATATTTTTATAGGCACCCCGGTATCAATCCTTTTGCAATTGGCCGGGCAGCCATTAATAACATAGTGAACATGAAGCGCACTTCAGGGGCCTCCACCATCACCATGCAGGTGGCAAAAGCATTGGAGCCCAAGAAGCGAAACATCGGGAATAAGTTGGTGGAAATGTTCAGGGCCTTTCAATTGGAATGGAAATACGATAAGGATGAAATTTTGCAACTCTATTTAAACCTTGTTCCCTATGGGAGTAATATAGAAGGCGTGAAAGCTGCATCGTTGCTGTATTTTAATAAAGCACCGGATCATTTATCACTGGCAGAAATTACGGCACTTTCCATTATACCTAACCGTCCCTCTTCTCTTATCATTGGCAAAGCAAATGATGTTATTATCAAAGAACGTAATCGGTGGTTAAACAAATTTGCGGCCGATGATGTATTTACTTCAGCGGAAATCAGGGATGCTGAAGGTGAACCTTTGACGGCGGTGCGAAGAACGGTACCGCATTTTATTCCGCATTTTTCTTATAAACTAAAAAAGGAACGCGGCAGCAATAATATCCGAACGGCTATTGTTTTAAACACACAGCTAAAAATTGAAAAACTAACGGAAGATTATGTGCGCGGACTGAAACTAAAAGGCATTCGCAATGCAGCCGTGGTGGTGATTGATAATAAAACGCACAAGGTTATTTCCTATATTGGTTCTGCAGGTTTTAACGATACAACCGATGGCGGACAAGTAAACGGTGCGGCGGCTATCCGGCAGCCCGGAAGTACCTTGAAGCCGCTGCTTTATGCGCTTTGCATGGATGAAGGATTGGTAACACCTAAGATGGTATTGAATGATGTGCCGGTAAATTATGCCGGTTATGCACCGGAGAACTATGATAAAGAATTCAGGGGCGCCGTAACAATGGAATATGCATTGGAGCACTCTTTAAATATCCCATCAGTAAGAAGCCTGAAAGCATTGGGAAAGGATAAACTGATAGAAAAACTGGTGGCCGCTAATTTCAAGCAAATCCAAAAAGATCAGAACAAGTTAGGGTTGTCCATGATACTCGGTGGCTGTGGTGCATCATTGGAAGAACTGACCGGGCTGTTTTCTGTTTTTGCAAATAATGGAATTTATACAGCGCCCCGGTATGTGCAGGAAGCTACCTCGCCAAAGCTGCGGCTCATTTCTCCCGAAGCTTCTTACCTCATTACAGATGCGCTTTCAAAAGTGAACCGTCCCGATTTCCCGGTGAACTGGACGGCGACGGAGCGCATGCCCAAAATTGCCTGGAAAACAGGAACATCTTATGGCCGCAGAGATGCATGGAGTATCGGTTATAATAAAGACTACACGATCGGTGTTTGGTGCGGAAATTTTTCAGGTGTTGGTGTGGCAGACCTGAGTGGAGCCAATACCGCTACTCCTTTACTCTTTAAAATTTTCAATACGATTGATTACGATAGCAATGCTGATTGGTATGAGCCACCACAAGGTTGTGAACTGCGACAGGTATGCAGTGAAAGCGGCTTGCCACCGGGGCCAAATTGCACCAATCTTATTTCTGATTATTTTTTTCCTATGGTCAGTCGTACCAATGTTTGCGGTCATCTTCAGGAAGTAAAAGTATCCCCCGATTCTTCTATATCGTATTGCAAAGGCTGCGCTCCGTTAACCGGCTACATTAAAAAGTTATATGCTGTTACTGCACCCGAGATGCAGGATTATTTTTCAAAGGCCGGAACACCCTACCAAATCATTCCTTTACACAATCCTGCCTGTGAAGGCATCTTTAAAGGCGAAGGCCCGGCTATTACATCACCGCAAAACAAAGCGGAATATTTCATTAATAAAAAAGACCCTGAGCCTTTGCAGTTAACAGCTTCTGTACCTGCCGATGTCAGTAAAATTTACTGGTACATCAATGACCGTTTTTATAAAGTTGCCAATAGGGGAGAGAAACAATTTTTTGTACCGGAAGAAGGCCCGGTGAAGATTAGCTGCAGCGATGATAAAGGGCGAAGCAAGAGTGTCAGGATTCTGGTCAAGAAAGTAATGCTTTAATTGTAGCTCATGTGGTTTACGAACTCCATATTCTTACTGTAGCGATAGCGGCGACGCTCCGTTGCC
>DASQMG010000549.1:0-5273 GCA_035645595.1 Flavisolibacter sp.
CCATTATCGCCCCAGGTTTTGCCCCACGAATTGCGGATGAGAATCGCTCCTTTACTGACAATATTTTTGTTGTTACAGTTTACAATTCGATGATTGTCATCAAAACCTATCGCCATTACAGCATGGCCACCTTCTACATCCTCATTACGGTCAGGAAAAGGTATGTTGCCGTCATCAGCCGTCTGCAAAGATGAATAGCAGGTAAAACCAAAAATAAGCGGAAGCCCGGTACGCAGGTGCTGCTTAATCTTCTCCAGCAAGTGTTGCCGGCTTACACCTTGCACATCTAAACGGTAGTACAAAAGTGCCTGGAAATTTTGGGCATATGAATAAAGAAAAGCGGTAGGCTCCTCGTTAAACCTACTTTCTACATAAGGCCAGTATTTTTCAGGCACTACACCAAACATAGCCATGGCGCCCATGGTAGTGCGCAGGTAAGCGCCATCATCACCTTCCCATTTTAATAAATTACGGGTTACCTTATATAAGAACAGCCGTGAGCCGTCAATGTATTTTCCAAAGGCCCTGCGTTCAAAATATTCATACAAGGCCACACCGGCGTGGGCGGTGCAGGAGCCTAACTGGCCCTGGTCTTCAATAGGAGAACACCATTGCCGCAGGTCTTCTTTTGTACTTAAACTTGCTGTCCGCCTGTTACCAGATGGAGCCAGGCCTGTTAGTATTTCACTTACCGATTCTGTAGCCCCCCTTGCTATTTGCTTTTTGGAAAGCCTGTTGGTGGAAGGTGTACTATCTCTGAAATCCGGAAAATCTTTTAGCCATCCTTTTCCTTTGATAGATGCAATGCTTGACATGGTGGTTGGTTTTATTTGTTGATTGATTGTATCCAATCCCGCGAAGTGCAGGTAGCGGAATACATATAAATTTAGTTATATAAATCAAAGGTGGCAATAGCGGCCTGTGTTAGTCAAAAATCCTGTTATCGCTCACCTGCATTGTTTCTTTAAAAATTTGCTGTAGAAATTTTGGGTTTTTGCAATTACATTTGCGCTACAGGCGGATTTGTTTATTGTTCGGCCATAATTGAACTAATAAACGCAAGAAACTCTCTCTTACCGGTTTTTCCTGACGTTTATTGGTTAACGCAATTTTGTTACCAGCAGAAGTAGTACCATTTAACCTCTGTTGCGTCGCACTCTTGTACATCCTGAACAATAGTGAACAAGCAAAAACGTGAGTTACCGGTTATAGTAACTCAAGAGTTTTCCTTGTTTCTCTTCTGCCCGTTCACTTTCACAATAAACTATTAGCTATGTCAAACATTAAAGACCTTCTTAACGAACGCATATTAATCATTGATGGTGCAATGGGCACTATGATACAACGCTACAAATTGGAAGAAGAAGATTATCGCGGGGAGCGGTTTAAAGACTGGCCCAGCGATGTAAAAGGAAATAACGATTTGTTATGCCTTACACAACCGAATATCATTCGCGAAATTCATGGCAAGTACCTGGATGCAGGCGCTGATATTATAGAAACCAACACGTTCAACTCCCAACGCATATCCCTGGCTGATTATGGTATGGAGAGCCTGGCCTACGAAATAAACGTGGCCGCTGCCAGACTTGCAAAAGAAGCGTGTACGCTTGTTGGCTCAGGCGAGCAGAAGT
This sequence comes from Flavisolibacter sp., assembly GCA_035645595.1. Taxonomy (GTDB): domain Bacteria; phylum Bacteroidota; class Bacteroidia; order Chitinophagales; family Chitinophagaceae; genus Flavisolibacter. Next base: position 1,635 of record DASQMG010000549.1, read on the forward strand.
TTGTTGCCGGTGCGTTAGGGCCGTTAAATAAAACACTTTCCCTTTCCCCGGATGTCAACAACCCTGGTTATCGTGCGTTAACTTTTGACGAAGCAGTTGATGCTTATTATGAACAGGTGAAAGGATTGGTTGATGGCGGTGTTGACCTGATACTGATTGAGACCATCTTTGATACATTGAACGCCAAGGCGGCCATTTTTGCTGTAAAAAAATACTTCCGTGATGTTAAGCAGCCGGAACTTCCTATCATGATCAGCGGCACCATCACGGATGCCAGCGGGCGAACTTTAAGTGGACAAACGTTGGAAGCGTTTTATACTTCCATTCGTCACGCACGACCATTAAGCGTGGGTTTAAACTGCGCCCTGGGTGCTCAGGAGATGCGTACACATATTGAGGAGTTAAGCCAGATCTGCGAATGTTATACATCTGCCTATCCCAATGCAGGTTTGCCAAATGCCATGGGTGAGTACGACGAGCATCCGGAGGAAACAGCCCATTTTATTGAAGACTGGGCGAAGGAAGGTTTTGTAAATATTGTCGGTGGTTGTTGTGGCACCACACCAGATCATATCCGGCACATTGCTGAAAATGTAAAAAGAATAAAACCCCGGAGTTTACCGGTAGTTGAAACAGTGTTACAGTCCACCAAAGAAAGCGAAGCAATTTTTGCAGCCTAAAACCATTATAACTTTTTGCCCTGGGCCGTAGTGGTTCAAAAACTAAATTATGAACGAAGCGATTACAATCAAACCATACTTAAAACTTTCCGGCTTAGAGCCACTTATTATTCGTCCCGAGTCCAACTTCGTGAATGTGGGCGAACGTACTAATGTAACAGGCTCCAAAAAATTCGCACGGCTTATTCGTGATAACAAATACGAAGAAGCGCTTTCAGTTGCAAGGCAACAGGCAGAAAATGGCGCGCAGGTTATAGACATCAACATGGATGATGCCTTGCTTGATGGTGTAAAGGCAATGACAACTTACCTCAATCTTCTGCAGGCCGAACCTGATATTGCTAAGATTCCCATAATGATTGATTCTTCTAAGTTTGAGATCATTGAAGCGGGTCTAAAATGTGTACAGGGCAAGTGCATTGTAAACTCTATTTCAATGAAGGAAGGAGTGGACAAGTTTATAGAGCAGGCTTTCATCTGCCAGGCGTATGGAGCTGCCGTGGTGGTAATGGCTTTTGATGAACAGGGCCAGGCTGATACTTTGGAAAGAAGAGTTACTATCTGCGAAAAAGCATACAACATTTTAGTAAACGAAGTAGGCTTCGAACCTCAGGACATCATCTTTGATCCCAACATTTTTGCTATTGCAACCGGCATAGAAGAACATAATAATTACGCGGTTGATTTCATAGAAGCGACAAGGATCATTAAGCAAAAAATGCCGCTTGCGAAAATCAGCGGTGGCGTAAGTAATGTTTCTTTTTCGTTTCGTGGTAATGATCATGTTCGCGAAGCCATTCACTCGGTTTTTTTATACCACGCTATCAAAGCAGGCATGGATATGGGCATTGTAAATGCCGGGCAGTTGGTAGTATATGATGGGATTGAGCCACAGTTAAAAGAGCTGTGCGAAGACGTAGTGCTGAACAGAAGACCTGATGCCACAGAACGTTTGGTAAGCTTTGCTGAAGGCGTAAAAGGCAAGGGGAAAGAAGAAGAAAAAAGGGACGAAGCATGGCGAACAACTTCTGTTGAAGAACGACTAAAGCATGCGTTGGTAAATGGCATTACAGAATATATTGATGATGACACGGAAGAAGCAAGACAAAAATATCCAAAACCGTTAGATGTAATTGAGGGCCCGCTGATGGCAGGCATGGATGTAGTGGGCGACTTATTCGGCAGTGGAAAAATGTTTTTGCCACAGGTAGTAAAAAGTGCACGGGTGATGAAAAAATCCGTTGCGGTTCTTACACCCTATATAGAACTGGAAAAAGAAGAAAGGGCGCAGGCACACTTGAAAGCCGGAACCAAGTCGGAAGAAGTTGCCGGAGCTCCCCGCATACTTATGGCAACCGTAAAAGGTGATGTACATGACATTGGAAAAAACATTGTTGGTGTGGTATTAGGTTGTAACGGTTATGATGTAATTGACCTTGGTGTAATGGTGCCTGCCGATAAAATTTTGGAAGCAGCACAAAAAGAGAATGTTGATGTAATTGGTTTGAGCGGATTGATTACTCCTTCGCTTGACGAGATGGTTCATATTGCCAAGGAAATGAAACGTCGTAACATGAAACAACCGCTTTTAATAGGCGGGGCTACAACCTCCCGTACACATACAGCGGTACGTATCGCTCCCGAATATGAGCACGGTGTAGTGCATGTGCTGGATGCCTCAAGAAGCGTAACGGTTGTAAGCAACTTATTAAATAAGGAAGCCAGGGAAACTTACTTAAAACAAACAGGGAAAGAATATGCGGCACTTCGCGACCAGTTTGCTAACAAGCAAAAACATAAAGTAATCATCCCTTATGAAGAAGCTGTTGTTACCAAGGAATATTTCGACTGGAAAAGTTACAAGCCCACTGCGCCTGCTATTGATGGCGTAATGGTTTTTAAGGACTTTGATTTGGGTACGGTTGCCAAATATATCGATTGGGGACCTTTCTTTATTGGTTGGGAAATGCCGGGCCGTTTTCCGGAAGTGCTAAGCGATAAAATATTTGGTGTAGAAGCAACGAGGTTATATAACGATGCACAAAAGTTGATAGAAAAAATTGTGGGCGAGAATTGGTTTAGCGCCGATGGGGTTATTGGTTTTTGGCCGGCCAACAGTAACAACAAAGACACAATAACGCTTCAAACAAAAGACGGTGATGTACAGCTCGAATCGTTGCGCCAGCAAATGAAAAAAGCGATTGGGCAACCGTCTTATAGCTTATCCGACTTTATTGCTCCCTCTGAAATTGTCCAGGATTTCATGGGTGCTTTTGCTGTAACCATTCACGGCGCCCGCCAGCATATTGACCGCTTCGCGGCTGATAATGATGAGTACAACAAAATTCTGGTGCAAATTTTAGCCGACCGTTTTGTAGAGGCCTTTGCTGAATGCCTGCATCAAAAAGTGCGTAAAGAATATTGGGGTTATGAAAAGAACGAAACCCTAACCAATGAACAAATAATAAGGGAAGAATATAATGGCATCCGGCCGGCGCCGGGCTATCCCGCCTGCCCCGATCATACCGAGAAGCTGAAATTGTTTTCTCTATTAAATGTTACGGAGAATATTGGAATTGACTTAACCGAAAGCCTTGCCATGAACCCACCAGCATCTGTTTGCGGCTGGTATATTGCACACCCGGAAAGCCATTATTTCGGGTTGGGTAAAATAGGCAGGGACCAGTTAGAAGATTATGCAGAGCGAAAGGGAATGAGTATTGAAGATGCAGAGAGATGGCTGCGGCCGGTGCTGGAGTAATAAGTTATCAATAGTGAAATAGGAATCTTCTTGGGCAACTTTCTAAGGAGGCCTTTTAGCACGTGGACAGGAGAAGCCCAGATGCAGAGAAAATACGCAAATACAGTATTTGGAAAGTTTTTAAATAGGGCACCCCTATAGGCACTTTACGAAAAAGATATTCTCATCAGGATGCGGCAGCAGTAATTTAGAACTTTA
>DASQMG010000550.1:0-6096 GCA_035645595.1 Flavisolibacter sp.
ATTTTTACTGTGCTCATTCGTAGATTAACGAGGACGAAGGCGGGGCAGCTACGTATCCTCAGCGATGGTGCAGCATAAAAAACAAAAGGGCTGCATAAAAATGCTGCCCCGTTTTAAAATCCAATATCCTATGAAAAACCAAGGCATAGATGTCCGCATGCAGCGAACGGTTGCACTGGATGAAAACTTTCTTTAGAAATAAATAGATCCTATCCGAATAACCCGCTGCTATAACACAGTAAATGTTGACTAATAGATGTATAGGTTCATCCGGCTTCTATTTGTTTTAGACAAATGGTCGTAGGTGCAAATAGGGCTGGCGATACTTTTTTAAAACGCCTGTTTATAACAGGTTATATTTTTAGTTGGCAACTCCGCTTCCTGTTGCAATACTGAAAGGGGTGGTAACTTTATAGTTACCGTAAGAGCTTCATCCGCTAAGTGACACAAATTTCTACATAACCAAGTGGTTTTATTTTATGTACACAAGCGATATCTTTTTACCTGTAACAGCTTAAAGAGCAGTTCCTGGTTATAGCATTCAGGTGGTTAGTGTTCTCTAACTTTTAATTGCCCAAAATCTCTGCTACTTTTTTACGAATCAATGTATATGGTGCACTGTCTACCGTGGGTTGGCTGTTTACGGCACCCAGGGACCGCTGCACAAAGAAGATCCCAACAACGTTTCTCCCTTTGTCAATCCAGGGGCTAAAGCCAAAGGCACCCTGGTCGCCAAACTCTGAAGGCTGCCCATTTTTGTAGCCTTCTATCCAGCAGCCCAAACCATAACGGTAGCCCTCGCGTAAAGCATCGCCTGAATAAGGGGTAAAGGCAATGGGCACACCACCCGTTTGGTCTTTAAGCATCTCTGCTACAGAAGAGGCATTCAAGACCTGCTCCCCATTGAATTTGCCATCATTTAAAAGCATCAGTAAAAAACTGGCGTACTCCATCATGCGGGTGCCCGCTCCACCAGCTATGCGGTAATTGGTAGTGAGGCCCAAAGCGGTATAATTTGTATTGGGCATGTTACAACGATCCCCAACGCGTTCTTTGAATAAAACGTCCCATGACTTACCCGTCACTTTTTCGGCAATGCCTCCGGCCACATGCATACTCACACCGCCATAGGCAAACTTGCTGCCTGCGGGTGCATGCGGCATCCCCACTGCATTGGTTGGTGCAGGACCAATTGTGCCGCCAGCGCCGATACCTTTTGTTGCTTGTTGTAAATTGATGTCATCAGAACTGATCCAGGCAGACCCACCTGCAAAGCCGGCAGTGTGGCTCATGAGCTGCCGCAGGGTGATATCTTTTCTGTCACTGGCTGCGTACTCTATAGGATAATGCTGGCTGACCTTATCATTTAAGCTTAACCGGCCTGCGTCTACTAAACTCATAATCACAGCCATCGAAGGCCATTTGGATCCTGAAGCAACCGGGATATAAGTGTTGTCGTTCCATGAGCCAAAGTATTGCTTGTATAAGACAGTACCATCTTTATACATCAGAACCAACCCTGCATTGCCACCGAGCTGCATTAAGTTAGATTGAACAATCTGTGTAAGGGGTGAAAAGTCTTTGCCGCTCGGGGCAGGTGGTAAAGCAGAACTTCCATCTTCGTTTGAAGTGGGTTTTTTACAAGACGATAAGGCAAGCAAAATACCAAAGAAAAGTGTGGGCAGTGGTTTCATTATAGTTATATAAAGTTTGATCCAGTTATCCCATTAGTGAACAACGTGGGGTTGACTATAAACGCTTTTAGAGGTTTAATTCTATTGAAAAACCTATAGTAAAAGATGCCAATAGAAAAGATACGTAGTTGAAGCCGCCGGTATATGCTTTCAATCTTTTTAATAGAGAATAGGTTTATAGCAAAGCAATGCCTCCTGTACAAAGAAGGAAACACGAAAACAAAAAGGTACGCAGTAGCAAATATGGTGTGCTTAGTAGCAGTAACACAGCCACATGTGCAGCTGATGATTTAGATGTAGGTTACTTTTTCGTTACCATACCAATCCAACTTTTAAAAGGGAGAAAAGGTAAAGCTTGGTCACAAACTGCCGTCAGTCCCAATCTGACTATTATTACTATGAATCAAGGTTATTTATTTTGAACAATTTGAAAAAGAGTACATCCACCTTTGAATGGTAAGCAATTTCAGTTTACTTGTGATATTGGTTACATTAAATCAGCTTGGAGAGTTGTCAGTCACAGTTTATCATGTAGGAGAAGTTTTTATGCGGTGTGTTAGATGAGAGCAAACCACACTAAAGCACCCAAACAAATACGTGCGACGTGTTGTATTGACCTAATTTTAGCGTTGCTTATTATTAATTAAATTGAAAACTTGCAAAATGGTATTACTGGCAGAAGATGATGAGGATGACAAAGAATTTATAAAATTGGCTTTTGAAAAAGTTTCTGCAAAGCAGCACCTTCATATTGCTGATAATGGACAGGAAGCCCTTAATTATTTGCTTCTTCTTCCAGATAATGATTTGCCTTGCCTGATTGTGCTGGACTTGAACATGCCTATATTAAACGGCTTGCAAACGCTGGAAGCCTTAAATGAAATACCACGGTTTCAAAAGATACCTGTAGTCATTTTTAGCACATCTGCCTCCGTTGAAGATAAGAGCCGCTGTCTTTCAAAGGGTGCTACCGACTACCTGGTAAAGCCATCCAATATGACAGAAATTGTGAAAACAGTAGGCGGCATGCTTCGTTACTGCAGTAGCGATAGGAACCTCTCTATATAGTAAACAGTCTTAAAACAGCGTTTGTTTAAAATCGAAATGCAATGCCACCTAAAAACATACTGATTGTTGATGATGACCCTGATGATTGTGAATTTTTTACAATGGTGATGGAGCAAATCAATCCGGGAATGAATGTATTAGCTGTCAGCAGCACCGAGGAGCTTTTTCTCCACTTAGAAAAACATATTCCAGACCTTCTTTTCGTCGACGCCTTTATTCAAAATGAATCAGGACTTGCAAGCATTCTGAAAATCAGGAATGAGAGTGAATTCAAACAGCTTCCTGTTATCATGTATACAGGTTCCGCTGATTTGCAAAATGTGGCCAATGCATTTGCAGCAGGCGCCTCTGCCTACATTGTAAAACCACATACATTGAGTGAAATCAAATCTGTATTGCAAACGACATTGCAGCAAAACTGGGATAAACCCATACTGAAACAATATTACCTCGATGGCAAATTTCATGATTTCGAACAATGAACCAGACATTTGCAAAATTCAAGTAAAGACCCGCTGAAATGGATATTCATGCATTGATTCAGAGAGCAACAGAAATTTCGCAGGAGATAGTGAGGAAGGAGTCTCTTGTTGCTGATAAGAAAGGCACCTGGGTAGAGAAGAGCATGGCGGCTCTTAAAGAATCTGGCCTGACGGCATTGACTGCGCCGGTAGACTGCGGAGGTCATGGGCATGGCCTGTATGCGCTGGCAAGAATTTGTGAGGAACTGGGAAAAGGCTATTCCTCTACAGGGCTGTGTTTTGGAATGCATTGTGTGGGCACGGCGGTTATAGCAGCCAAGGCTACAGACTGGCAAAAAAAGACCTACCTCGAACCCATTGCGAAAGGTCATCACCTTACCACACTTTCCCTCAGCGAGCAAGGAACAGGTGCTCATTTTTATTTCCCGCAAACGTCATTAATGCCGCTATCAGAATCCAACTTTTTAATAAATGGCACTAAAACCTTTGTTACCAATGGAGGGCATGTTGACTCTTATGTCCTTTCTACGGTAGGTGCCAGCGATGACGCTGCTGCGGACCAATTCTCCTGTATAGTACTGGATGAAGAAACAGAAGGCATGCAATGGGGCAAGAATTGGGATGGGTTGGGAATGCGGGGCAATTCTTCGCGATCACTAAAATTGGAGAATGTACAAATTTCTGATAACCAGGTTCTTGGTAAGAAAGGTGACCAGCTTTGGTATGTTTTTAACGTGGTGGCACCTTACTTCTTAATAGCAATGTCGGGCACTTACCTTGGCATTGCTGAAAGAGCTTTATCGGAGGCCAGGAGCACACTAGCCAAACGGGTGTATTCGCACAATGGTACTGCATTGGCACAGGTATCGCATCTTCAACACCGGCTCGGAACCCTTTGGGCAAAAGTAGAGCGGACCCGCCAGCTAATTTACCATGCTGCTTTGTTAGGTGATAAAGGGGATGAATCGGCCGTGCTATCTCTAATGGCAGCTAAAGCTGAAGTGGCATCCTGCGCAGTAGATACGGTAAACGAAGCTATGACGCTGTCCGGCGGCATTGCCTATGAAAATAATGGGTTGTTGGGAATGCTGATGCGGGATGCAAGAGCTGCACACGTAATGGCGCCTACGACAGATATATTATATACGTGGATGGGAAGAGCACTTTTGGATCAACCGCTTTTATCAGATTAAAAAAATCAAAGACGGCATGATCATCTGTGAAGGAATTGACCTGCAAGCAAAGGAATTTAAAAGTGTAAGGAGAAAGTTTACGTTGAAAGAAGTTGCGTCAGCAACCGAAGCCACTGTTTTGTTGAATGATGCAGATGTTTTCTTAATAGGTCCGGGCATTGAAAATCCTGCCAAAGAGGTACAGAAAATATATGCTGCCGATAAACATATTGCTGTTATCGTTCTGGTCTTGCCCATCCAGGCAAAACAAGTAAAGCAAGCGATTCAGTTTTCTCCTTTTGTAGGTAAAAATACATTGGTTGTTATACTGAACCCTGAACTAAATCTGGCAGCAGTTTGCGAAAACGCGGCCAGCCGTACCAGGCAAAAAAGAAACTTCTTTAAACTAAACATCAACAAGGAAGCCATTTCAGCGCCCAGGGAAAAAGTAAAGCTGGCACAGATGGGGACCTTTCTTGAGTATGCGCCAATTGGTGCAATCCTCTTCAACGATACTGATCGGATTGTCAATTTTAATCAACAGGCAAAAAAGCTATTTCCGACATTGGTTTTTTTAGACGTTGAACTTTCCAGCCTTTTTGCAAATACAGAAGCAGAAGCCATCAGGGAATTTATTCACGACGGCCATGATCCACAAACTTGTAAGGAAATCCACCTTCAGCAAAGGGTACTGGAAGTAACCTCTACCCAGGTGTATAATGAAGAAGGTATAAAACATTTTCTTGTTCTTTTTAACGATGTCACTAATCAACGGCTTGAGTCGCAACGCATCCAATCCATACTGGATGCATTACCGCAGATGGCCTGGACAACAGATACGCAGGGTGCAGTGACTTACTTAACACAGGCATGGTATTTCTACTCGGGTCAAACTACAGAAGAAGCGTTGGGTTCTGGTTGGAGCTCGGTTATTTTTCCCGGCGATAAGGATCGGCTGATCAACCAATGGAATAGCTCTATAAAAACAGGTAGCCCGTTTCAACAGGCAGCAAGGTATAAAAACACAAAAGGAGAATACAGATGGCATCTCGCCAGGGCGTCTGCCATCCGGGATAAAATTGGCCAGGTTACGATGTGGGTGGGAACCTTTACTGATATTCATGACCAGATATTGCTAACAGAAGAATTGGAACGGAAAGTAAAAGAAAGGACCCATTCCCTGGAGGTCTCCAACAGTGAGTTGGAACAGTTTGCCCATGTCTCCAGCCATGACCTGCAGGAGCCTCTTCGAAAAATCAGAACCTTTGCAGAAATGCTTAAGGATAACGTGTACCAGGACCTGGATGATGGATCAAAAAGATATCTTGATAAAATCAGCGCAACAGCAGAAAGAATGACTGCCTCCCTCAGGGCTTTGTTGAACTTTACCAGCCTTCGACGCGAAGAAAAATTCGTATCAGTAGACCTAAATGAAATCGTATCGAAGGTTTTAATTGACCTGGAATTAATGATCAGTCAAAAAGATGCCTCGGTAAAAGTGAGTACGTTGCCCGTGATAAAAGCAGTACCCATACAAATGCAGCAATTGTTCTATAATCTGATTAACAATGCACTTAAGTTTTCAAGAAATGAGATAGCTCCTTTAATTGAGATTAGTGCCAGGCAGTTAATGGAAGAAGAACTGGTCCGGTTTCCGCAGCTGCAACATTTTAAAGAATA
>DASQMG010000551.1:0-5150 GCA_035645595.1 Flavisolibacter sp.
GAAAGGACTTATTGGCATCTCAATCGGGTGTTGCAGCTGCACTAACTGAAAGCCAACTCGGCCAACTGGCCGAAGGCCTGATGAACAGCAGCCATAGCCGCAAACAGGAAGGGCAGGCAGATGATTTTAGTTATGAGTTCATGAAAAAGCACGCCTATAATGTAATGGGTGCCTACTCGGCCTTTATAAAACTGGCAAAACTTTCAGAAGGGGGCCCGCAACAAACCAAGATCGAAAAAATGATGAGCAGTCACCCCGATAGCAGGCAGCGTGCAGAAGCGATTGAACGAAAGGCAAAAAGGGATGGTTTGTGGAAGGAGGAAAAGAAGTAGAAAAGACCGGGCATCGCGGAGTATAAAAAAGCCTTCTGCAACCGAAGGCTTTTTTTACGGTGCCAAACTTTATTTGACTACCTGAAGTTATTTTCGACAAGCCTGAAACCTATACAGCTATCGTTAACGTTACTGCCAATAACAAGATTAATTTTTTGCAAGGGAAACCAAAAGAACTTTATCAGGAATAAATAACTTTTGCACGTCTCTTCTCAAAATAGTCTACCTTCTCATTTCATCAAACGTCGTAGTACAAATCCTGGTTTGATTTAGCCGGCAATTTTAGAATACACGTATTAAAAGGAACATCAGGTGATGTAGCGTTCTCATACCTGCCTCTTCCTGGTTAACGTGGCTACTGGCCGGCTGTTTGCAATACGCATCATACAACGCGATACTGTAACGGCAAACGACAACGCTGTCGGCATAATAACATAGGAAAAAGCCGCTCCATCTTTATTCTTGGTGATTGCGATCATCGTAAAAGCTTCAGCAACCAACGTTTACTGGCCCGCCGTAAACAGATATTTCCCTGATCCTGTTTCTACTTTTACATATGGCCCATCCTGCCCGATGACCTTAATGCCTTTTACAGCCGACAGCGGCTGGCCGCCTTCCGTAATCTTTGCCCCGGTTTTGGCAGGCAGAAACACTGTCGCAACCGTGTTAGCAGGCACCTCTACTTCGAGCTGTAATTGGTCCCCTTTAACCTGCCAGGCAGAGCTCACCTTGCCATAATAGGTTTGCAAAGCCGCAGCAGCAGATGTAAGCCCGCCGCCCACGTGTGGTTTTATTATAATTTTTTTATACCCCGGTTCTCCTTCATTAATGCCAGCCATTACACGGTACATCCAGTCGCCAATGGCACCATAGGCATAATGGTTAAAAGAGTTCATACCCGGGTTTTGAAAGGTGCTGTCCGGCTTTTGCCCATCCCATCTTTCCCAGATAGTGGTAGCACCCATTTTTACCGGATAAAGCCATGAAGGATAGGTTTCCTGCAACAGTAATTTGTAAGCCACCGAATCGTATCCAAAACGGGTGAGTACATGACATAAGTAGGGCGTACCTAAAAAGCCTGTAGTCAGGTGATTGTTATAGGAAGCCACATTTTCCACTAACCGTTTAGCTGCGCTTTCCCGCAAGGCTTCCGGCAGCATATCAAAATTGAGGGCCAGCGTATAAGCAGTCTGAGTACCTGAAACCATCCTCCCCGTTGCCGTAGTATATTCTTTTAAGAAAGCTGCTTTAACATCTTTTAGAAGATTGGTATACACCTGTACATCCTCGTTCTTACCCAAAGTAGTCGCTGTGTTAATGAGCAGTTGTACCGAGTTGGCAAAAAAACATTGGGCAATAAGGTATTTGTCTGTTACCGCTGAACGCCCGTCCAGGTCATCGCCCGGCCGGTAAAAAAGCCAGTCGCCAAAATGAAATCCTTTGTTCCATAAATAATCAGCACTGCTTTTCTGCATATAGCCTACCCATGCTTTCATACTGGGATACTGGTCTTCCAACAATTTTTTGTCGCCGTACGCCAGGTACAAATTCCACGGGATAATTGTCGCGGCATCGGCCCATCCTGCAGACCCTGCTGCACCGCTGCCTAATACATTTGGTATTACATACGGTACCGCACCGTTTGGCAACTGGTCCGCTGCAAGGTCTTTCATCCACTTAGCAAAAAAGCTGTGTACATTCATGTTATACGCCGCGGTTCGTGCAAAAGCCTGTGCATCACCGGTCCAACCCAAACGCTCATCGCGTTGCGGACAGTCGGTAGGCACATCAATAAAATTTCCTTTTTGGCCCCATTCTATGTTATGCTGCAACTGGTTCAGCAAGGCATTCGAAGTAGCAAAAGTTCCCGTGCGTGGCATATCAGAATAGATGGCCACCGCAGTAAAGTTTTCAGGACGTAACTCACCTTTAATCCCCTGCACTTTTACATAACGGAAGCCTTGCCAGGTAAAATGCGGCTCAAAAGTTTCTTCAGTCCCCCCTTTTAAAACATAAGTATTTTGCTGCTTGGCAGACCTTAGGTTTTCTGTATAAAAATTCCCTTTCTTATCCAATACTTCTGCATGCGATACCATTATTTTATCGCCGGCGTTGCCCTTGGCTTTCACTACTACCCATCCTACGAGGTTCTGGCCAAAGTCTATTACTTTATCGCCTTCCGGGGTGGTTAGTATCTTGAGGGCCTTAAACTTTTCCTGCTTTTTTACTGGCTCGTTTTCGGTGGCAATAATGTTTTCGCCTGTAGACTCTTTTAGCCGAACGCCGCTCCACCCTGCGTCACTGTATTGAGCTGTTGCCCAGCCCTGTTTTTCTTTACGGGCATCCTGCGTTTCGCCATGATAGATTTCCGAATAAGTTATTTCACCTGTGGTTGATTTCCAGGTCTCGTCGGAAACAACCATGGCCGATGTTCCATCTGCATAAGTGATGTTCAATTGCAACAGAAGTCCGAGGTTCCTGCCATAAAGGTTCTTATTAGCTTCCCAGGCTAAAGAGCCCCTGTACCATCCGCTACCTAGCATTACGCCAATCGCGTTGGCCCCCTCGGCCATTAAGCCGGTGACATCATAGGTTTGGTATTGCAAACGTTTGTTGTAGCTTGTCCAGCCCGGGGTCAAATACAGGTCGCCTACTCTTTTGCCATTGATAAAGGCTTCATACATGCCGTGTGCGGTAATGAATGCTACGGCGGATTTTATTTTTTTAGCGGCAGTAAATTGTTTTCGAAGCAAGGGGCTTGGACGCAGTACACTATCTTCCTCGTAGCCTATGCCAATCCATTTTGCTTTCCAGTCGGATGGTTGCAACAAACCCATTTGCCATTGTGCCGTTGGGCTCCAGGCCGAAGCATTGCCCGAATTATCCCAGACACGCACCTGCCAGTAATATTTTTGTCCCGACTGTAACGGTGTACCGGCATAAGAAATATAAACTGATTGCCCTGACGAAATTTTACCTGTATTCCAAATGCTGTTGCCTTTTTGTAAAGCAGCAGTATCGGTTGCAACCCTTACTTCATATGCGGACTGCATACTATTTCGTTGGGCGGCTTCCATTATCCAGCTCAGGCGGGGTTTTGCATTGTCAAGTCCTGTTGGATTAACCCTGTTTTCGCAAAGCAGGCGGGTTACTTTAATCTGTGCTGATGTACTTAAATGCGACAGCGAAAAGACAATAAAAAGAAAAGTAATTTTTTTCATGAAACAAGTTTTGCACAATCTTATCTGTATACTAATGATTTGTGGTCGCTGCCTGAGAGCAAGCGTGATGAAAGCAATAGAGAGTAAATTATTTCACACAATAGAATCGGGCATCCTGCTGTATCATTAATTTGAGTAAGCAAAATGCCTTTCATAATTCAAGTAAGTAATTCGATAGATCTTTCATGGCTGCTATCAGGTAAAACATAAATTTAATGATGGCGGAACACCGTCTTTCAGTGAATTTATTTGGCTGGTAATTCCATTTTAGGGCAACGCGAATGCAACATAACTATCTCCGGATTTGGTATTCATCTTGCCACCACCACACGCAATAACAATATATTGTTTTCCATTGGCCTCAAATACCGATGGGGTAGCATACCCCGGTGCCGGAAGGCTAACCTCCCACAATAAGGCGCCTGTGCGTTTATGAAAAGCACGGAACCTGCCATCTTTAGTCGCCGCTATAAAAACCAAACCTCCTTTTGTTACAACCGGTGCTCCGTAATTTTCGGTGCCGGTAGGTTCTTTCGCCGTTTTAAATGTGGTGTCATTTCCTAATGTTTTCTTCCAAATTAAGCCTCCTGTATTTAAGTCAATTGCATTTAAAGTACCCCAGGGTGGTGCAATGGCCGGGTGACCTTCTTTGCTTAAAAATTTGTTGTAACCACTGATAGAGTAAGGGAGCTTCGTGCTTTCTTCTTTATCGTTATGGTTGCCATTGAATGGCCTGGCTTTTACTGCCTTTATATCCAAAACATACGACGCAATAGCTTCCCTGTCATTATCACCCAGTTGTTTAAAAGCGGGCATCATGCGCCTGCCGGATTTTACCAAAACATCGAAAGAAGCGGTAGAGTATTTTTTGTTTACGCCGATAAGCGAAGGAAAGTTTCCGGTTCCTTTGAAGCCTTCCCCATGACAGGACATACAGTTGGCACCATATAAACGCTTTCCTGCAGCTTCATAATTTTCTTTAATAGCGGCTGGTTTATTTATTTCAACTGCTTGTATCACCCAGGCCATTTCGTTGGCATTAATATATAAAATTCCTGTACCGGGATCGTAGGACGGACCGCCCCATTCGGCACCGCCATCAAGGCCCGGGAAAACTACTGTCCCTTGCAAAGAAGGTGGGTTATAACTATGATCATTTTTATATGATCTCAGGCGTTGTTTCACTTCTTCATACGATTGCGGAGAAAGCAAAGGATTGATGTCTTTTTCTGTAAACAATTGCCGTACAAATGGCGCAGGTGCAACGGGAAAAGGTTGCGTTGGTGAAAGTTTCTCGCCTATTAAATCAGAGGTAGGGGGAACCGGTTTTTCTACAATATCATATAGAGGTTTGCCTGACTCACGTTCGAACAAATAAAGAAATCCTGTTTTGGTAGTAAGTGCAACGGCATCTGTGACCCTGCCCCCTTTTTTGATGGTAACCAGCGCGGGCGGCGATGGAAAATCGCGGTCCCAAACATCATGGTGAAGGCCCTGGAAATGCCAGATGCGCTTACCGGTAGCGGCATCTAAAGCCAGCAGGCAATTAGCAAATAAATTATCGCCTTTTCTTCGGCCGCCGTACCAGTCGTAGGAA
>DASQMG010000552.1:0-3878 GCA_035645595.1 Flavisolibacter sp.
TAGAATCCCATTTTGGTTATATATAACGAACTGATAAGAGGCATTTTTAAGCACTGCCCAATGGCAACTTCGGGAATATCAATAATCAGTTCACCGGTGAAGCCCCTACTTTTTTGATTCTTTTTTGCCATGCCTGCTCGTTGGTAAGACGGGTACGAAAGGTAAGATAATCCATGTTTAAGATGAAATAATACATAACACTATGCTGTAAGTTTATGAAATTGTAGCATCAAAATACGAACGCACCCAGAGTAGATTATTTAATTAATAGCACAAGAGTGCGACGCAACGATGTACCCTACTTAAACTAGAGCCTAAATGGGAAAGAAACACTATTGCAAGCCTACAAATCTTTAAAAATAAAAACAATTATAGCTATGCGTAGACCATCATTAACCCCTGCACAAATTGAACAATACCACCGCGAAGGGTATTTAATCATAAAAGCATTTCTGAAACCTGAAGAAGCCGCCAAACTGTATGAAGTGGCTGTTGAAGATGACGCCGTAAGCAAAAATGCCATCAACATAAATGACAGCTCCGGTAAAAAAAGTAAGCTGTCACTTTGGTACAAGCCTGGTAACGATATTTATGGCCTGCTTACCCGAAGCAAAAGTTTAGTGGAGGCTGTAGATAGCCTTTTAGAAGGCGATGCTCCTGTTTGCCATTTTCACTCAAAGCTTATGCAAAAAGAGCCAAAGGTTGGTGGTGCATGGGAGTGGCACCAGGACTATGGCTACTGGTACAAAAATGAGTTTCTGTTTCCCAACCAGTTGATGTCGGTCATGATTGCCATATCTGAAGCAACAAAACAGAATGGTTGCCTGCAGGTAATAAAGGGTTCGCATAAGTTAGGCCGGGTTGAGCATGGATTTTCCGGTGAGCAGGTAGGCGCTTCGCAACGTTATGTTGACTTATGCCTGCAATCAATGGAGCGGGTGTATGTAGAACTTGAACCAGGTGATATTCTCTTTTTTCACAGTAACCTGCTGCATCGCTCGGAGGCGAACTTATCTGACAAGCCTCGCTGGTCGATGATTTCCTGCTACAATCGTGCATCAAACATTGGATACAACGATTCAGCTCCCTCGGCTACAAGTAGTATAACACCCATTGAGGTAGTGCCTGATGAAGCCCTGCTAACATGGAATACTGCCGGATTGAGTGCTGACAATGCAGATTTTCTTGCCAAAGAAGCAGATGTGGCTTTGAAGTAAGTGGAACGGCGTAACCGGCATAAAACAGGGCATATTCATAATACAAATACTTTACAAAAAACGCTTCCTATAACTGGTAACATAAAACCTAACGATGGCCATTATCGCTCACCAAGCAAATGCAACTCATACAGTTCCGGCAGTTTATAACAAGTCATATGTTTATTTAGCAGCTACGGTAGTGGCCTTAGGCGGTGTGTTGTTTGGCTTCGACCTGGTGATTATATCCGGCACCGTTCCATTTTTTACGAAACATTTTAATTTAAGCGAAGTAAGTACCGGCTGGGCGGTTGGATGCCTGAATTTGGGAGCAGCCGCCGGCGCTTTGATAGCAGGCAAACTAAGTGATGCAATTGGGAGAAAAAAATTGCTGCTCATCTGTGCCTTTCTGTTCGCCGTTACAGGGTTTGCAACAGGGTGGGCAAACGACTTTACTTTTTTTATTAGCGCACGGTTACTTAGTGGAGTGGCCGTAGGCGTAGCAGCCCTTGTGTGCCCGATGTACATTGCCGAAATTGCTCCATCCCGTTTGCGGGGGCGGCTGGTAACGTTGTACCAACTGGCTATTGTCAGCGGTTTGCTGCTCGCCTACCTCTCCAATTATTTGTTGCTGAACACGGGAGTAAACAACTGGCGATGGATGTTCTCCTCCCAAACCATTCCTTCGTTGCTTTTTTTGGCAGGGTTGTTATTCGTTCCTGAAAGTCCCCGATGGCTTATCAAAAAAAATAAGCTAAAAGAAGGCCATGCCGTATTGGAGAAAATTGGCGGCAGCAGTTATGCCAAAGCAGAAAAAGAGATTATACAGCAAAGTTTCTTGAATGAAGTGAAGGAACGTGTAAAAGACCTCTTCAAGGTGGATGTAAAGCAAATTATACTTATAGGTGTTGTGGTGGCGGTCTTTTCGCAGGCTGTTGGCCAAAACTCGTTGTTTTCTTATGCGCCCGTTATTTTCAAGCAGGCAGGTATGGCCGAAGACACTGCCTTTTTGCAATCGGTTTTATTAGGCTGCATCAATTTTATTTTCACCTTTATAGCCATTGCTACAATTGATAAAACCGGGCGCAAAAAATTGTTGCTCTATGGATCCATCCTCTTGTGCCTGGATGCACTGGCGCTGGCCTATTGTTTTTATGCAGGCATCTCGGGTTATTACACCCTTGTATTTGTGCTGGGTTTTATTGCGATTTATGGTGCCACTCTTGGCCCGGTAACGTGGGTAGTGTTATCTGAAATTTTTCCCAACAGGATACGCGGAAACGCAATGGCCTTAGCCACGTTGTGCCTGTGGATCGCCAACTTTATTACTACCGCTTCGTTCCCTGTATTGAAAGAACATTTTGGCATGCACATCACCTTTGGCATCCATGCTTTCATCTGCCTCAGCTATTTTGTGTTCATTAAATTTAAAATGCCTGAAACGAAAGGGAAATCTTTGGAACAAATAGAAAAACAACTTACTAAGAGGTAAGTAAATATTGAGACAACAGAAGTAATCAATGCTCGTCTTTATTTTCGAACACGTAAAAATTACAAGCACTTTTGGGTGACTAACCCTGGCGCTGCTATTAACTATTGTTGCTACGCTCCTTCAAGGCTGCTTTTCACCGCAACGTGGCAGTTGTTGTGTCGCTTGCAACTGTTCCACTTACCTGAGGCTTTAATACATTCAGCTACAAGAACCTTAGTTAAAAGCCACGTTGTAAAAAATAATTGATGTTGCGAAAAATACTTTAACCAGGCATGAAAATATTATTCTTTTGCCCACGCTGGGGCTGCGAAGCCCAACCCTGGAACTTATTCTTTTCAAAGGTGAAAAAGGCAGGCTATGATGGTGTGGAAATTGGTTTTCCCTTTACTTTATCTGCCAGCGAAAAATCGGAAATCATTGCCGGTTTAGAAGAATTTGATTTGCCCGTTATTGGCCAACATTGGCAAACAATGGAAAGCAATTTTGTGGAGCACCGGGAGGTGTATAAGAAGCATTTGTACAGCCTCGCCGAATTGAATCCTTTACTCATTAACTCACAAACCGGGAAAGACTATTTTACTGTAGACCAAAACTTAGCGCTGATGAAAATTGCTGATGAAATCAGCGCCCGAACGGGAATAAAAATTGTTCATGAAACACACCGCGGCAAATGGTCTTTCGCAGCACACATTACAAAACAATATTTGGAAATTACACCGCAGATAAGAATTACACTAGACATATCTCACTGGTGTAATGTAGCTGAAAGTTTATTGGAAGATCAGCAGGCAGCAGTAGAATTAGCCATATCCCATACAGATCATTTGCACGCCCGCATAGGCTACCAGGAAGGGCCTCAGGTAATAGATCCCAGGGCACCAGAAAGCAGGGCCATACTGGAAGCCCATCTCACCTGGTGGGATGCGCTGGTTAAATTGAAGCAGCAACAAAACACGGCAACCTTCACCGTCACACCTGAATATGGTGCCCCGCCTTACCAACAGGTTTTGCCGTATACGGTTCAGCCAATCACAAGTCAATGGGATATAAACGCTTGGATGAAGGACCTTCTAAAAAACAGGTACAGGCAGTAACAGTATACAGTGTGCAACGCCTGCTAAGGGTTATTCAAAACTGGGAGTTCACAAATCCTTTTTCCTGCCTGTAGAATAATTAGTTATAAGACGAGC
>DASQMG010000553.1:0-1871 GCA_035645595.1 Flavisolibacter sp.
ATAAAGCCGGCACCGTATGAGACCCAAATGTGATGCCTTTCTCCAAGTAATTAAGCAGCTTATTACTTACATCCTCACCAATATTTTGTTGCGCTTCTTCGGTAGAGCCACCAATATGGGGCGTTAATATAACGTTTGGCAGACCTTGCAATGGCGCTTCAAACCGGTCACCGGCTTTTTCAGGCTCAAGCGGAAAAACATCTACTGCGGCACCAGAAACGCGGCCACTTTCGATAGCTTTACGAAGCGCATCCAGGTCCATCACTTCTCCCCTCGCATAGTTAATTATAATGGAGCCTTGCTTGCAATATTTAAGGTTCGATTTATTGATCAAGTTTTTTGTGGTCTCCGTTTCCGGCACATGAAGTGTAACCACATCCGCCCTGGCCAACAAATCTTTTAACGTTCTACTGTCGGAGGCATTACCTAAGGGAAGTTTAGTCTCTACATCATAAAAAATAACCTTCATACCTAAACCTTCCGCTAACACACTTACCTGGGTGCCGATATTGCCATAACCGATTATGCCTAAGGTCTTCCCCCTAAGCTCAAAGCTGCCGCTCGACTCTTTTAACCAAATGCCCTTATGCGCTGCCATGTTTTTGTCAGGTATTCTCCGGATCAACATAATGGCAGCACCAATCACTAATTCAGCTACTGATCGCGTGTTTGAATAGGGAGCATTAAAAACAGCGACCCCGCTTTCCGTGGCAGCGTCAAGGTTTACCTGGTTTACTCCAATGCAAAAACAACCAATGGCCTGGAGTTTATCTGCTGCCGCCAATACTCGTTCTGTAATTTGCGACTTGGATCTGATACCTAATAAATGCGTTTTTTTTATGGCTTCAATCAACTCTTCTTCAGGTAGTGCTTTTGAGAGCTTTTCTATCTCGGTATATCCGCTACGGGTAAAATTTCGCACGGCGGTTTCACTTACGTTTTCAAGAAGCAGAATCTTTATTTTGTCTTTTGGGTAGCTTGTTACATCCATACCGCAAATATGCGTAAATACTTAGAGGTAAAAGAAATTTGGCGTTGGACGAATTTTTGTAAGAGATAAAAAATATTTTTACCACTTTGCGGAACATTATAATCAACGTCTTTTGAAAAACAAATTATTATCCCTCCTGTCCCTCGCCGTTATTTGGAGCTGTCAATCGCAGCATAAAGAAATGGCCGTGCCCAAAAGCGACTCCGGTCATCAAGCATCAATCATACAGGCTATACCAAAAGCAGAGAAAGAAAAATACCACGCTGCAATTGAAGAAATACTAAATAAAAATTTGTTAAGGGGTTCTTTTAACGGGGCCATTTTGGTAGCTAAGAATGGAGACGTCATTTATGAAAACTATGTAGGTTTACGCGATCCCCGGCTAAAGAACGGCGATAGTATCACCGCTCAAACTCCCTTTCAAATTGCATCCACTGGTAAAACAATGACATCGGCTGCTGTGTTAAAACTTTGGCAGGATGGTAAGCTTTCGCTTGATGATGAAGTAACAAAATACTTTCCGGGCTTTCCTTACCCGGGGGTTACCCTTAAGTCTCTGTTGAACCATAGAAGTGGGTTGCCTAATTACTTATATTATATGGAAAAAGGCGACTGGAACCGCAGGCAACAGGCTACCAATACCGATGTTTTAAATACGTTGATCAACTGGAAGCCCGCTAAGGCTGCTAATGCAGATATGCGGTTTCAGTATTGTAATACTAACTACATTTTACTGGCTCTTATAGTAGAAAAAGTGAGTGGCCTTTCTTTTCCTGAGTATATGAAGCAAACGATTTTTGAACCATTGGGAATGAAGAACACGTTCGTTATTGGTGTAGGCGAGCAGGCAGCACAAATGCAGTCGTTTCAGCATAATAAT
>DASQMG010000554.1:0-2170 GCA_035645595.1 Flavisolibacter sp.
TCCGGTTATCAGCACACCCGCTGCTAAATTATCACTTGCGTTGGCATCGGCCGGCCCTGCCATTTATATAGAATTCAGTGGTACAGGCTGGGGAACCTCTACTATTGATTTAGGTAATGAAATGGTTTTTTTATTTTCAAATGACAGTACTGTTTCTGTAAAATCAACTGGCCTGCAAAGCTTTGATTTAGGTACAATGGAAAATAAATATAACCACCGGTATCAAACAGATATGAAAGGTTTGGAGGCCTTAGCCAGGTACAGCCTGATTGGCATGCGTAAGTATAGCTTCCGTGAATACAGCGACATTACCATTCCGCCTCAAAGCGCAGCCAACATAAAAAGATTAAGCGCTGTTTTTTTAAATGAACTAAAAAAGGTGAATGAGGTAAGAAAAGTAAATGAGGTAAGAACAGCCAGTGCAGTGAAACCTCTTATTAATATCAGCCAGCGGGATATCAGAAATCACGCAGGTGATAGTGTATCCTTTTGTGGCAAAGTAGTGTCAACCCGCTATACCGAAGCATCAGAAAATACGCCAACCGAACTGCGTCTTGACCCCGGTTCTTTTAACCAGCCTGTTACCCTTTTAATCCCGGCTGCAAACCATAATAATTTTGCTGCTCCTCCGGGAATTATTTATGACAAAAAGGAAGTATGTCTTTCCGGTGTAGTGGTTTTACAGAATAACGTGCCGCAACTTATAATCAACAGCACAAAACAAATCAGGGTCACATCGCCAATCAGTGACAATGAAGCAGGCCTGTTTGCGGGCGACAGTGTAACTATTAACGGCGAAATTCTTTCGACCATTTACCTTGCCACTTCGGCAACAAAGCCTACCCTTTTAAACATGGGGGGCGTTTTCCCAAACCAGAAGTTAACGGTCGTGATAGAGAATAAATACCGCGGCCTGTTTGGTGAACAGCCCGAGATTTATTTTCAAAATAAGAAAATATCCGTTACGGGTAGAGTAACCGTCTTTAAAGGCAAACCCCAGGTTGCCGTCAGCAGGAAAGAACAAATAAAAATAATGAAGGACGAAGGAGCCCCGCCTTTGCGGCCTGGTGTAACAGCCGCCCGGACAAAGGAGCCGGCTGAAGCCGTAACCAGTGCCAAACCCAACAATAACAGGAGCCCAGAGGCCGGTCCGGTTGCGGGAACTATCGAGGTACAACCGGCTATACGTCTTGAAAAGGTAAATATGAGTGGAGCTTACTCCGAAACCCTTGCCAGTTTTCCCGGTGGTGAAAGGGAATTGGTCAATTTTTTAGCAGCCCGCCTGCGTTGTCCAACAGCTGCAAAAACAGGCAACAAGCAAAGTGTGATGGCCAGTTATATGATAGAGATGGATGGGAGCATAAGCAACATTCAGATCAGGGAAAGTTCTGGCAAAATTTATAGTGAAGAAGTGGTCAGGGTGCTAAGTGAAATGCCTAAATGGAAGCCCCGTTTCCGCAATGGTTATACCGTACTTGACAGGTTATATCAAACCTTTATTTTTAATTGTACGGTGGCAAAGTAAAGTGTAGCATTACTCAGGCTGCTAACCTTAGAGCCCGCCAATTGATGAAAGGCGTATAGGTTTGCAGAAGATTTATTAAATAGTGTTCAAAGGCCTCAGCTATATTACTCGTAGAAGAAATTTTAAACCCTTCTATCTGCTTAGGGGCCGCAATCTTTTTCCTACTGACTCCCAAGGTCCGGCCTGCACATTCAACGGAGGGTTACCACAAGTCATATTCCTGCTATATGGTTTTGTTGAACATCAATAGTCCATGCCTGTGGGATTACTTACTATCCCCCGGGATGTTAGCTTTCACGAAACAAGGGATTTGTTCAATATTCAGGCAACACAGGCTTCGTTCCCATTACATCATCAATACGTTGCATTACTTCCGGAGTAAGCTTAGGCAATACATCCAATGCTTTTAGATTTTCCGTGAGCTGTTCCTTTTTTGTAGCGCCCAAAATCGTTGTTGTAACATTTGGATTCTTAACTGTCCATGCTAGTGATAAAGCAGCTACCGGTACACCTAACTCACCGGCAAATTCTGTAAGCTTCTTTACCCTTGCCAGTTTATCATCTACCATCCACCGGTCTTTGAGCCAATCGAAACCTTCTAAAGCAAAACGGCTGTCTGCCGGTATACCTTCGTTATATTTTCCG
>DASQMG010000555.1:0-3164 GCA_035645595.1 Flavisolibacter sp.
ATTTCATAAGAAGCTAATCTTCGTTTTATACAATGTGGGAAAATACAATAAATGAATTTACTAATCCTGAAACAATCTATTAATGTCACCTGAACCTTTATTTCCTGGTAGGTTTTTACATAACCCCTGTTACCATTAGACTACTACCCTGAAAGTATAACTTCCTAGAACAAGAAGCCTAAAATGAAAACCAGCTATACCAACTATAAATTCTAAAAACTTTTGGCGCTGTTTCGGAGATCAAAATAGACACTCTTACGCAAGAAAATATAGAATGGCAGTGCGATAAATAGCTCCATTATTGCAATCTCAACTTACCATGTTGATGCAAGGAAGTATAGATTTGGTACAGCATACTTACTAAATTCCTACCGTGTAGACTGCCTTTCAATAAGCTTTGCCTTTATTTCAACAGTATCTGGTGTAGTTGATGGTTCTTTTTGCAGTTTAGCTAAAAGAATGGCCACAGCCGTCTTCGCCAACTCCGGTACTGGCTGCTTTACAACAGTTATAGCAGGCTGATGTAAATTGAATACTTCATGATCATCAAAACAAATGATACCAATATCCGCGGGAAAACGCAAATTGAGTTTGTGGATGGCTTCTATACCATATATACCTAAATAATTCGCTGCAAAAATTACCGCATCAGGTTGCACTTTTTTTAAAAACATCTCTATCATTAAAGCTTGCTCCTCCCCACCATCTGCAAATGGAACTTTTAGTAACCAGGCGGCCAACGGCTTTATACCACCTTCTTTCATCTTCTCCTGGTAAGCTCTTTTTCTTTCATCCATTTGAATCATAGCTACATCGTTGTAAACAAAACCTATTTTTTTGTAGTGCTTTTTAATCAGGAAGTTAACTGCATCACCTATGCCCCCATAGTTGTCTACCAACACATGTGCTGTTTTAATTTTAGGAAAGTAACTGTCAATTAATACCAGCGGCTTCCCTTGTTGTTCCAGTTGACAAATTTCTTTCTCCATCCCTTCTGTAGGAATGATCATGTATCCATCTACCTGGTGTTGATACAACAACTGGATCAATTCCTTTCCTTTTTTCGCATTATTGCCGGAGCTGCAATAAATAACTTTATAGCCGTGGAGGTCCAGCTCTTTTTCAATTACTTCCGCTAACGCTGCGAATAAACGTCCGGATATCGTATCCACTACCAGACCTACAATATTTGATTTGCCGGTTTTAAGACCAACGGCCATCCTGTTCGGCAGGTAACCTTCCTTTCTGGCTACCTCCCTGATCTTCTTCGCTAAGGGTTCGCTAATGCGCACTTGCTTTTCTTTACCATTAAGCACAAAAGAAACAGTGGATATGGAAGTACCTACTTTCAGCGCAATATCTTTTAGGGAAACGTTCTTCATTATAAATATTCTAAAGATACCAATAGGGGCAAATGATTTAAACGGGCATCGCGCAAATATTGGGCGTCGCAAACAGATCGAAGCGGAAGATAAATAATAGAACTAAAACGTTTGAGCAAAATTTTTCTGCCTTAAATAAAAAGTATTCTTTTGTGGTACAACTGCATCCCTTTGGTTGGCCGAGAAGACAAATTGTGAAAATGCTTCTGTAATCGCAAACTTTACATTAACGAACCTAAAATTGGTGCTATGAAAAAGGTCCTTTCGCTTCTTTTATACAACGTCCTGGTTACAATTGCGTGGGCACAATCGCAAAAAGCACCCGCGTATCCACTACTTACTCACGATCCTTATTTCAGTGTATGGTCATTTTCGGATGAGTTGAGTGCCACAACTACGAAACACTGGACCGGTACCGATCAATCCCTGATGGGTTGGATAAAAGTGGATGGTAAAGTGTACCGTTTTTTGGGTAATGAAAGCAAATCGTATCAAAGCATAATGACTGGTAAAGCAGTGTCTAACGCCAGGATTCATTATACTGAAAGCCAGCCCCCTGATGATTGGAAACAGAGAACTTTCAATGATGCATCCTGGAAAATTGGCACTTTGCCGCTTACCAGCCACAATGCGTCGTCAACAACAATTTGGAAGACAAAAGATGTATGGACACGGCAGGAATTCCAATTGTCGTCAGACGACAATGAGGATGCGTTTTTGAAGCTGCGCTATGATGATAATATTGAAGTTTACCTTAACGGCCAAAAAGTTTACGAAGCAAATTGCTGCGCTTCCAGGGCGATTTATGTGCCGTTAAAAAAAGAGGGCAGCTTAAAAAAGGGGATAAATATTTTAGCCATACACGTAGTAAATACGGGGGGGCCGGGAGAACTGGATGCCGACGTGGTACGGGAAGTAAAGCCGATAAACAAACCGGTACAGGTTGCCACGCAAACTGCTGTGCGCCTTACTGCCACCAAAACCGAATACGATTTCAACGCTGGTGGTGCCAACCTTACAGTAAGTTTTATTTCACCCCTATTACTCAACAACCTTACCCTGCTGGCAAGGCCTGTTTCCTATATCAATTGTGCCATACAAACAGCCGATGAAAAACCACATAACGTACAGGTGCAATTGGGAGTATCCGGAGCCTTAGCGGTTAACGATATTGCGCAACAGGTAAAGGCTTTGAAATATAGCAGCGGTAACCTGTCTGTTTTAAAAGCGGGTACAATAGCACAACCGGTGTTGCAAAAACGGGGGGATGATGTGCGCATTGACTGGGGGTATCTGTATGTGGCTGCACCTAAAAGTGTAACGACTGAACAGTTTATATCATCAACCGCCGATGCCTTATCTGCCTTCCAAAATAAGACATTCAAAGTTCGCCAGGCGCCACAACAATCCCCGGTGCTAAGTACCGTGTTTGATTATGGTACTATTGGCACTACAACACAAAACAAAATGCTGATGGTAGGATACGACGATTTGTACTCTGTTCAATACTTTGGTAAAAACCTGCGGCCCTGGTGGAAAAATGACACTTCGAAAACAATGGAGAAACAATTGACGGCTGCTTATAATGAAGCTACCAATGTAATGCAGGACTGCAAACGCTTCGACGAAAAAATGCACGCGGATGCAGCGGCTGCAGGCGGAGAGAATTACGCTTCGCTTTGCGAGATGGCATATCGGCAAGCTATTTCAGCGCATAAACTGGTGAAGAGCCCACAGGGCGAAATTCTTTTTCTGTCTAAAGAAAATTTTAGCAACGGTTCT
>DASQMG010000556.1:0-2629 GCA_035645595.1 Flavisolibacter sp.
GGAAGCGGCGCTGCCTTACCCTGCAATGGAGCGCCTGATAGCCCGACTGGAGGTTCCCTATCCATGGGAGGGACATGAAGTAGCGTTCTACGTAAAGGAGTAAAAGGGGAGCGCGGAATATCACACGCCCTTCCTTACTGCCCGCTTGTATGACCGGGGGTGCTATCGACCTAAACGCAGGGAGATAGTCTTTGAATGGTGTGTGCCCCCACATAAAGCTCGCGAGAAAAGTATGCACAACTACCGAAGATGTATATCGACAGCGATGCATAGAATAAAGAAGGAAGTAAAACGGGCCAGTGCAATATTCGTGCGTTATCAATACCAGGTATTTGCAACAGCTTTTCCCATACCGTTAGTCCCATAAATGATACGTAGGATATTTCGGAACATGTTGGAATATTCTACGACCTGCTATTCTGATTTGCGATCACAGGTATTTTCTTTTCTGTGCAGACGCTGGGAATCCCGAGAGTGCACCGAAACTATCTCTATGCTCTTACGGTCGGCCTCTACCGTTAGAAACGGCTTTTTGCTTACCGTCTTTTCAGCAGTAAAGCTTGCATCAAAATACTGTAATCCACGGTAATGTATTCGTATGCTGTACCAATAGCTTACAGGAACACACAAACTGCTTTTTCTGCTCATTTATCCGTTTACAGACGTTTAAAACGTTTAACTCAAAGGACACAAAGCAATAATATTATAACTATTTATATAGGTTTTACCTCCTTGTTATTTTCAGAAATAACAGTTTTTAGTAATTATTTAGCCCCATTGTTATTTTTGGAGATAACAACATTTAATTGCAATGGAGAGTAGGGGTATACATAAGACATCTCCTTTAAGAGGGTATCTGTAGCCATTGGCTTTCCAGTAGAATGTCGGCCCATGGAGCCACGGCGGGGGTTTGGTGCACGGGACTGGCATACAACTACAGTTATATTGTTGTAAATCAGAGTTTTATATTCGCATCATAAGATTGAGTAACAAAGAGGTAACAAGATATGTACTTAAATGTGCCGTCGTCGATTAGTTTTCTCATTCTAATATTTAAAAGTAACAAGAACCCCTATGTTGGCAAACAAATACCGGTTTACAGAGATAGTGGTCGCTCTTTTAAAAACCACCCAGAACCTAAAGCATCGAACACTACTTATAACCGCCTACAGCGCAGGACTCAGGGTGAGCGAACTGGTGAACCTAAAAGTACATGAAATTGATTCCAAACGGATGACTATCCATGTTCGGTTGGGAAAAGGAAAAAAGGATCATTTGGTACCCCTCTCTAAGCCACTGCTTTAAGTGCTCCGGGAGTATTACAAGGAGTACCATCCAAGAAAGTATTTTTTTGAAGGGGAAGGGGGAGGCTTTTACAGCAGTTGAAGTGCCCAAATCGTTCTTCACCAGGCAAAACGAAGGTTGGCATCTTTAAGGGGAGCTGCATTCACTCCCTTAGACACAGTTATGCCACACATCTCTTGGAAGGTGGAACGGACATACGCTATATCCAGTGCTTTTTGGGACATAACAATCTGAAAACGACCATGCGCTATACTCATGTGAGCCGAATTAAAGTGGAAATGATCGGGAGCCCCTTGGATAGACTACCTTGGTAAGACAGGAAAGTAGGTTCGGCCCTTTATAGCTAGAACCAACATCCCCAGTTCGGCCCTTTGTAGCCAGATTTGACACATCCTTGTCTTATCGCAAATCTGGCTACAAAGAAGCGAACCCGTAACTGATTAGTTCAGAGTAGATATGGCCCATTTTGCGGAGCAAATGAAAAAGCTGTGGGTTCGTATAATAGAATGTGGAACTAACATCGCCTGTATAGGCGATGAGTTTTTTAGAGTCTTTGTACCTTGTAATATTCCTTCATTTAAATCTACAAGATCATGGAAAAAAAACGATGGCACCTCATGTTATTGAGGCCCTAGAAAAAGCAAGTCAGTACCTCACTGTTGGTCATTATAGCCCGCACACGATGCGTGCTTTTATGTCGTCAAAAGAAAGTGGACTATTTGTTAGAGAGGGTTTTGTTTGTTTAAGTTAGTGATTTACATTTTTTAGTATTCAAAAGGGGTTGGATTAAATATTAGATTTTTCCAGGTTGTAGATCTTTCTTCTTTGCATGAGGCTTTGCTCTTTGATCTTTTCTCTTCGCTTTAGGCTTTGTTCTCGTTTTCCAAAGTACACGTCAGCCGGTGTGACGTTATCCAGGGATTCATGATAGCGGTGATAATTGTAGTAGTGCACAAAGGTTTCCAGTGCTGCATTCAACTCCTCTGGACAATAATAGTGATCCAGCTTTACGACGTTTTTTATTGAACGATGATAGCGCTCAATCTTGCCCTCTGGGTCTGTAGATGAGCCCTCTTTCCATGAACCTGGCTAATACCTTTTGTTTTTAGATACTCTTTTAGTTCAGAAGCAATGTAACAAGCCCCATTATCCGATAATAGTTTTGGGCATTGCCCTTTCCCTAATCCGCTTTCAGTATGGCCTGCTCAATGGTGCGTTCAACGTCATCTGCTTTCACTATGTTTTACACAGCTCCCAGTGAATAATGAAGCGACTGTAATCATCCAGAACAGTACTTAGATAATACCAACCCCACCCAAGAATC
>DASQMG010000557.1:0-4472 GCA_035645595.1 Flavisolibacter sp.
GGCAGGCCACGTAAGCTCCAATCATTAAAGGTTTCGTCATAACCTCCAAAGCTGGTGTAATACCCGGCTACCTCGTCAAATTCATAATCGTTCAGGCCGAGCCGCCGCTGATCTTCCCAATTTATACTCCCGGTGTTCGTATTGCTTTTTGTGCCGTATAAGGACAATTTCTTTTTTCCCACAAAGCGGTTATACAACAGGTTCGCGTCGTGCAATCGCTTAAAATCAGAGGCAACGGCATACCTCCCAAACCCACCTTTCTTCTGATCCTCCTTCAGTTTAATATTCACCGTTTTTCCCTCGTTGCCCGTAGTTATGCCCGTCAGTTGTTGCTGATCGGTTTTGGTATCAAACACCTGTATCTTATCTACTGCCTTTGCTCCGATGTTTTTTGTAGCCATTGTAGGATCGTCACCAAAAAATTCTTCGCCATCTACCAAAACTTTTTGCACTTTCTGTCCTTGTGCCGTTATCTCTCCTTTGCTGTTAACCTGGAAGCCAGGAAGTTTTTTCAGCAACTCTTCTACCGTGGCGCCTTCACGAACTTTAAAGCTGTCGGCAACAAACTCGGTAGTATCGCCCTTAATCCTGATAGCACCGGCGTTTTTAATAATTACATTTTGCAGTAAATGACTCCGTTGTGTAAGTGGGACAACACCTAAATCCGTTGCATCTGTTTTGACAATTACATCTTCTGCATAATCAGCAAACTTTGGGTAAGTCACCAGGAGCAAGTAGCTGCCTGCCTGCACATCGGCTATTTGAAAAGCACCGGCTTTATTCGTACGCGTAAATTTATACAGTGTGGAATCTTTCTTTAATAATGTAACAACAGCATTTCCAAGAGGCTTCTTTTCAAGGGTGTCTTTTACAAGCCCGGTAAGGGGCGATTGGGCATTGGTGATTTGGCAAAATACAGTTAGTAATAGTGCTATTAAAAGCTTTCTCATGTGTTGGTAATTGGTTGAACAATTTAGGAAGCGAAAACTTTGCGTGTTGTTAACTTTACGTGAACGGTAAAAAAATAAGTTTCTATGATGCAGGAGGAAGAAAAGTCCACAACTAAAACAAAAGCCGAATCGCATTCTCCGGGAAGCAATTCCCTTGCAAAAATTACAGCGCGGTACGAGGACAAAAATTTCGTAGATACCACAAAGCCTGTTTGGAATTATTCTATCCTGTATGATGATGACGTGCAAACCTTCCAGGCTGGTACTAATTATTCGCTATATAAGAAATTTGGATCTAAGCGCCTGACGGTGCTTGACAGGGATGGCTTTTATTTCTGCGTCTGGGCGCCAAATGCCACACAGGTCTCCGTTGTCGGTAATTTTAATAATTGGGATGCTACTGCCCACCTGCTTCACCCCCGGTGGGATAACAGCGGAATATGGGAGGGATTTATTGCCGGCGTGGCAATGGGTGAGTTATACAAGTACCAAATTACCGGTTACCTTGGAAGAATTACAGTGAAGGGCGATCCCTTTGCAACCTACTGGGAAAAGCGTCCCGCTACATCCACCATTACCTGGAACATGCATTATCAGTGGAACGATAATGAATGGATGCAAAAGCGAAAAGAAAAAAATGCTCTTGATGCGCCCTGGAGTGTATATGAATTGCACCTTGCCAGTTGGATGCGGCCCGATGCCGGCGACGAGGAAAGCTATAACACATATGAACAGATTACAGAGCGCTTAGTGCCCTATATAAAAAACCTGGGCTTTACCCATGTGGAGTTTATGCCGGTAATGGAACACCCGTTTGATGGGAGCTGGGGATACCAATGCACCGGCTTTTTTGCGCCTACTTCCCGCTTTGGAGAACCGGAAGGTTTTATGCGTATGATAGACAAGTTGCACCAGGCCGACATTGGAGTTATTCTTGACTGGGTGCCGTCTCATTTCCCGTACGATGCCCATGGGTTGTATATGTTTGATGGAACACATACTTACGAATATGCCGATATGCGTAAAGGCTTTCACCCCGATTGGAACTCCTATATTTTTAACTACAAAAGGGGAGAGGTTAAATCGTTTTTGATTAGCAGTGCCCATTTTTGGTTTGCGCTTTTTCATATCGATGGCATTAGGGTAGATGCGGTTTCTTCTATTTTGCGATTGGATTATTCCCGTAAAGAAGGCGAGTGGGAACCCAACGAGTTTGGCAGCAATGGTAACATCGAAGCCATCGCTTTTATTAAAGATTTAAATGAAACCATTTACCGCGATTTTCCCGATGTGCAAACGATAGCCGAAGAATCCACTGATTGGCCTGGTATTTCTAACCCAACCTTTGCCGGTGGACTTGGCTTTGGTATGAAGTGGATGATGGGCTGGATGCACGACACGCTGGACTATTTCAAAGTTGATCCCTTTTTCCGTTCATCATACCAGGATAAATTTTCATTTAGCATGGTGTATTACTATGATGAAAACTTTATGTTGCCGCTAAGTCATGATGAAGTGGTGCACGGCAAAAGCCCGATGCTATATAAAATGCCCGGTGATAGCTGGCAAAAGTTTGCTAACCTGCGTGCCTTATACACCTACATGTGGACGCACCCCGGCGCCAAACTTCTTTTTATGGGCAATGAGATTGGCCAGACATCGGAGTGGAATTATAAATCGGAAGTGCAATGGCACCTGCTTGAGTTTGAGCCGCATCGTAAAATGCAGGCTTGCATAAAAGGGTTAAATGAGCTTTTAAAAGATGAGCCTGCGCTGTATGAAAACCAGTTTAATAAATTCGGTTTTGAATGGGTAAACCTGAACCACAGAAATGATTGTGTGATGGTGTATAAGCGGAGCGGTAAGATAAAAGGCGAAGATGTATTGGTTATATTGAATCTAAACCCCATACCTAAAAAGGGATGGCAGGTCATTGTTAGTAAGGAATATAAAGAGGAAATTTTCAACTCTGACAGCGAGGAGTTTTGGGGTACCGGAGAGTATAAAAATACTACCATTAACTGTGCGCTGATAGAAGGATCTGAAACCAGATACAGATTGATAGTGAACTTGCCGCCCTTGTCTGGAATCGTTTTGAAATAACACATCCTTCATTTTACACATCATTTTCAACACGCACTGAGACCCAGCCATTTTTGGTCACATTATGTGTGGTCTTTCGCTTCGCCATTATATATTCTCGGCTCAGCCATACTTTATTCCGGGCCCTTGGTCGCTCGCTGTAATCAGTCTGCAATAAAAGGTGGACCAAAAGTTTTAAGTTTTGTTTTTACTATTTCCCTTCTTTACATACCAAAGTTTTCAGAGTTTCGTTCTATTTTGGCGTAGTAAAAAATCAACTACCCTATGTATAAAATTCCTTGCACCGCGGCTCTGTGTATTATTACGGCTACCTCGTTTGCACAATCAGACAGTTCCACTTTCTACTTACAAAAAGGCATGGAAGAAAAAGCAAAAGGCCGCCGCATGGAGGTGGTAAAGCAGTTGGAAAAAGCCTACAGTTTTAATAAGGAATCCCGCCAGGTAATATCCGAACTGGCAGCAGCCTACACCGAAGTAAAATTTTACGCAAAAGCAAAAGAAAAGTATGCTCAGGCAGAAAGCCTTGGCGACCGGTCGGCCGCTACTTACAAAAACCTGATGAATCTTAACTTCAACATGCGCCGGTGGGATGATGCGATAAAGTATGCGCAGTTGTTGAAAAAAGCCGATGCTTCAGAAAAAGTAGACTATTACATTGGCCGAGCTTATTACGAGCAGGATGATTTAGGGAAGGGTATTCAATATTTAGAAGCCGCAGCGAAAGATGATCCCACAAATGCGGAGATTCCTCATGCAATGGCGACCGCGTACACCAACATGCAGAATTTTAAGCTGGCCATTCCTTACTTTCAAAAAGCCATCGGCCTCGCACCAACCAACAACCGCTACATCTATGAATTGGCCCTCGTTTACTATGGCATGAACGATAACGCCAATGCTCTGAAATATATGCTGGAGGCAGGAGAGAAAGGGTATAAAAAAGACGGCGAATACATGCAGAACCTGGCAACGGCTTATATGAATGCCGGCAAATTTGCCGAGGGATTGGAGATGATGAAGCAAACACTCGAAAAACGTCCAACCGATATTGGTTTAATTGATGCAATTGCCGAAGCGTGCTACGATGCCGGCAAGTACGATGACGCAATTACTTTTTACAATAAAATATTGGCCATAGATAATAAAAAAGCGGAAGCGCTTTACATGATGGGGATGGCCTACCAAAAGAAAGGCGCCACCGATAATGGCCGTGCGCTTTGCGACAAAGCTATTGCCATGGACCCCAGCCTGGGCAACTTAAAAAAGGAGAAGAAAATGCCTGGAGGCTTTTAGCCATTGTTCTTTAAGGTGGTATTCTGCATGTAGCTTTATCATTGGCCTGTTTGGAATTGGTACTGATGTTGGCCACAAAGGCCACCACCTTTTTGCAAAAAGGTTGATGCTGTCAGGCATGTTTAC
>DASQMG010000558.1:0-1685 GCA_035645595.1 Flavisolibacter sp.
AATCGTTTACTTCAGAAGCTTCGTTCCTCAGCATGACAAACCTGATGGTGAACGATAGTGATCTTTCTGTTAGACAAATATTCTTTCTTGTGTAAATCCGGGTTATCTGAAAGACATTTTCCCTGATTGCGTATTAACCAACGATACTTGGGCGGCTATCAACGAGAGATTATTTGCTTCACAGCAAACCTTTCATCTGTTAATGAATGTAAGAAGGCAATAATTGCTTTTTTCTCGTTTGTTGACAGATGTAAACGCTCCTCCGGTAAGGTCTGATTATTCACTTTTAACCCCAGGCCCCTTCCCCCGCCGCGGTCATAAAAGTGGATTACTTCCTCAAGTGTTTTATAAACGCCATTGTGCATGTAAGGGGCAGTTACTGCAATGTTGCGAAGTGTCGGCGTTTTAAATGCAAAGCGGTGCAACGGAATTTGATAAATAAAATATTTTCCTTCATCGCTATCCAAGGTTGCATGTAAGGTATCAGGCGTAGAAGGCACACCGATAGTCTCCGCATCCATTCTGCCAAAATCAGGTGGGTTAACACCGCTGAATACCGGTGCAAAGTGACAGGTGCCGCATTTGGCCTTACCCATGAATAAATTGAAGCCATCAACTTGTTGCGCCGTCATCGCTGCTTTATTGCCGCGCATATAATTATCAAACGGTGTGGTAAACAACGTTAAGGAACGAATGTAAGAAGCCAGCGCATTTTTTATTTGATGTTCTGTAAGCAAAGCATCCCCGTAAGCAGCTTTAAATAATGCTTTGTAACCTGCATCCTTGTTTAATTGGTTGATGGCTTTAGTAAAATCGCCATGCATTTCGTCCCTGTTTTGTATTACTTCTGCGGCCTGGTCTTCCAAAAAACTAACCCGCATATCGTAAAACAAAAAAGGCTGAAGGCCTGCATTTATCAACGTAGGCGTGTTCCGTTTTAAAGTAGCCTTGCCACTTAATGCGTCCGCTACTTTTTTGCCATCGGTAAAGGCAAGCTTTGGGTTATGGCAGGACGCGCAACTGCGTTTGCCGCCATCGGATAAAATGGCATTATAAAACAATTTCTCACCCAAAATAATTTTGTCTTTATTGCTCCAGGCACTGGCATCAGGCACATAAAAATCCGGGTTAAAAGCACTATCGGCAAACAGGGTAGGTGCTGTTGCTTTCAATGCCCTGGGTTCAGTAAAAAACCGGAGGTCTAAAGCCTTCTGCGCATCTACAATGTTTTGGGAAACCGGGTTCAGGTAATTTGTAATCAACTTCATTCTGTCCAATGATGCGAAATCTTTGGCAACCGATAAAAAAGAAATGGCACCGGCTATGCTTTCCTTCAAACTATCAGCCACTGGTTTACTTTTCAGCTCTATACTATTTGTATAAGGCATTAAACAAGCTGTAATGCTTTGCAGCGATGCAATTGCTTCCGGAATGCTGTTGCTGGCAATAGGTGAATCAAACCCACTGATGCCAAGAGTGATAATACGAAACACCTGTAACCGCAGTGCATCAAAAACGTGGGCATCTGTTGTTTCTAAAGTTTCGGCTACTACCTGCAAGCGCTTAATATTAGAACGAAGAATTTTCGCCTCCTGTAGTAACTCTGGTTTATCAGCGGCGTCATAGGTCGGAAAAATCAGTTCTTCTATCACCTGGAAACCTTCGGGCTGAATAATAATATTTTT
>DASQMG010000559.1:0-2096 GCA_035645595.1 Flavisolibacter sp.
AAACAAATTAAACGTTTGGATTCACTATCAACTATCTCGTTTTTACAAAAACACGTAATCTTTAACACAACCATCAACAAGCAAGAAAAACAACAGGCTATGACTAACGAAGCTCAATTCATACTGAACAGGAATATCACACCTGAGAACATAAGCTTTTACGGGGAATATGGCTACCTCGTTGCCCGTGGCTTATTCTCTAGCGCCGAAGTTGAAGAGCTAAAAAACGACACAGCAAAAATATTCAAAGGAGAATATGGACAGGTTGAGGGTATGCTGCCTGTAGGCGAAGATGAAAGTGATGCAGACATTTTAAAGAAATATGTTGCTATTCATTTCCCGCATAAAATATCTCCGGTTATAAAAAGATATCTCTCACACACCGCTGTTACAGATATTCTCACAAAAGTTATGAGTCCTAATGTAAAATGTATGCAATCCATGCTGTTTGTAAAAGGTCCGGGTAAGGCAGGGCAATCCTGGCACCAGGATGAATTTTATATTCCCACCCGCGACAAATCGCTTATCGGCGTTTGGATAGCCATTGATAAGGCAAGTGTAGAAAATGGATGTTTATGGGTAATACCCGGAAGTCAAAAAAGCGGTTATATCATGGCAAGGGTTGAAAACAAAAGCGGAGAGTACGCGGATGTAGATACCATCGATGTGTCGGGCTACGCTGCCGGGGAATTGATACCCCTTGAAGCTGCAAAAGGTGATACAGTGTTTTTCAACGGATATCTTTTGCATAGTTCTCTCCGTAATAAAACGGGGGATAATTTCAGAACTGCATTGGTAAACCATTATATGAGCGCTGAAAGCATGTTGCCCTGGGACCAGGATGGAAAATTTCCGCTTACTGAAGATATGCGGGACATTGTGATGGTTGCCGGTACCGACCCTTACGCATACAGGCCAATAGTAAATCTTAATCAGCCCTACCTGAGACCCGAAGTACTGAAAATAAAAACGAATCTTTAAATTGAACAAACAACCATTGCCATTTCATCAAATCATTCGTCAATGCTCAAATTGAAATATCACCTGGCCGGATGCCTTTTTTGTTTTATTTTTTTGAGTTCTATAAATGCAGGGGAGATTGACAAAGTAGACTGGGCTAAGTTTTTAAGCCGGCACGATCTGAAGTGGTCGCGTCTTTCCACTAACTTTTACAGCGGGGCCTTTATTGGAAATGGCGAGCTGGGTGCGATGATCTACCAGGAAAATGAAAACACTCTTCGCTGGGACGTTGGCCGCAGCGACGTAACGGACCACCGGGAGTACCATGATGTAGAATGGGGAAAGTCCCGCCTGCCTATTGGTAGGATGACACTGAAGGCAGAGGGGAAGATTGTAAACGCAACCATGCAACTGGATCTTTGGAATGCGGAAGCAAGAGGAACCATTACTACGGAGAAAGGAACGATAAGCTGGCGGTCTTTCGTTACCAATGACCCGGATGTTATCATCACGGAATCAACAGTAACAGGCACAGAAAAAGTACAGTGGGATTTTATCCCGGAAGTATCGCAGTCACCGAGGCTGGGTTTACATGCTCATGAAAAAGGTGCAAATTATTATACCGCCTCGCTACAAAGCGAATATCCGCCCAATCCTCCGTTCCATAAGGAAGTAATCAAAGGAGTGAACACGGTGCAACAGGCCCTTAAGGTGGGCGGTGGCTACACAACAGCATGGAGGGCGTCAGACTCCGAAAAAGGCCGCACCACAACCCTCTATCTAACGGTAGGTTATACCTTTCCGCAAAACACCCATGCAGCACAAGCCACGGAAAGAATTACGGCCGCAAGCAGGGTGGGAGTGAAACAATTGAAATCGGCGCATCGCAGGTGGTGGCATTCCTACTATCCTCAATCATTTTTATCTTTACCCGACACACGTTTGGAAAGTTTTTACTGGATCCAACAATACAAGCTTGCTTCAGCCACCAGGAAGAATAAGCCCGTTTTAGACCTGATGGGGCCATGGTACCACAAAACCCCCTGGCCGGCTTTGTGGTGGAATCTTAATGTTCAGCTAACTTATTTGCCGGTGTATGCGTCGAATCGT
Source organism: Flavisolibacter sp. (assembly GCA_035645595.1). Taxonomy (GTDB): domain Bacteria; phylum Bacteroidota; class Bacteroidia; order Chitinophagales; family Chitinophagaceae; genus Flavisolibacter. The sequence continues at coordinate 2,071 of DASQMG010000559.1, forward strand.
TTGGAATTAGGGGAATCTCTACTCAA
>DASQMG010000560.1:0-12877 GCA_035645595.1 Flavisolibacter sp.
CTATCAGTTTAATTCCGTTGATGAAATGGACCAGCAGGAAGCAATCTGGGAAGGTCAGTTGATAGATGACCGGGAAGACAAAGAGTACAAAATATTGCTGTATCAAATAGACGCGTTCTATGTAGAGGTGTATTATCATAAAGAACACAACGTAATAGAACGATACCGGCCATTTACGTCTGTAGATCAGCTGGCTCCTTACCTTAATAAGATGAAGATAGTTTTATAGCATGGTACGGCCCATATTAACCTGGCATTTGTTTTAAGAAGCCTGGGAGTTTTTGCATCACATTTGCTAAAGTGGATCTTGGCGCATAAAAGAGTAGGTGAGGAACTGGGAAAACTACACAGCTTAAAAGAAAAGGGCATTCTCACCGAAGCAGAATTCCACTCACAGAAAGCAAAACTGATCAATTGAAAAGTGACAGTTTGAGTCATCCTAAAGTAAAGCGCCTAAGCCAGCTTAAATTTTCTTGTTAGAAGGAAACATCTTTAAATGTTTCCATATGCTTTTCAATTAATTCCAATATGTACTTTGTTTTGATAATTTTACCGAAAAGGAATATGGAATTTTAGGAATGATTCCTCATCAGGCGATTCATCGTCTTCAATAGCCTCGAAAGCCTGACTGACTGCTATCCCAACTATTTTGTGATTTATGATTAACTGGCCTGCCGCTATTCCCAGGATAAGCGTTTAAATCGCTCCAGAAATAATACAATTCAGGATGTTTCATCCAAACCTTTCCAAATGAGAATGCGGGAAGTGAAACGTCTGCTGATCTCCATATTTTATCAGGGCTGCTCAGTTCATGGAAAGAAACGATTGCTGTAGCTCTTGGAATCCTATTGTAAATATATCGTCTCCTTCAATTATTTCTGTTGTGTCAGAATCTGATATATCAAGCGGAGAATGTGATCTACGCAACTCAATAAAAAAGATATTCTCTCGAAGTTGAATTATCGCTAAGTCTAATTTTTTTTCCAAAAACGTATAACAAAAGGTGCTCATCATCATACCCTCGTGTTTACAAACTTCGCCTAAAGTCGGGTCACTTGTAAATTTTGAACATATTCTGTCGATCCTTTCTTGATATTCATCATGTACAACATGACGAGCTGTTAATAAAAAATACTTGTCCTGATATTTTAGAAAAATAGAAGTACCGTGTTCCCTATAAATTGGGGGAGGAATGTTTTCGTTACGAGGGTCATTTTATTCATCAAACTGGTCGTAAATCATTTCAAGATGTACTACGGCTTTTTTCCATTTATCAATATTTACAACCATATATACAATAGGTTCGTTTCAGCCCTCAAGATAAATCCTTTGCTGTAACTTAGAGTACTCTCATACATGCAATCGATTTTAAACCGGCCTTCGTTTCTACGAAGGCTTCTTCTATTTTCACAATATGATAACTGCATCAGAATTAAGGGATATGGGCTTTACACTCATCGAAATGATACATAACCTTGACGGTTTGCGACATCTTTTTAATCAAGAATTGGTGAGGAATACCAGGCTTTTACCCTTCGTGTAAACGACCGAGAAATTAGCCAAGGGTAGGATGGGTCGAAAACAACGGTTGCGTTTTCGGTTTATCGGGATAAATTGAGGCAAGGGAATGAATTGAAAAGAGACCGTTGCAGCGGTTTCGCTAGAGAAAAGGATTGCAAATTATCTCTTGCAAAAAAAATACATATTATGTCTAAAAATTCCAATTTTTCTATCCTCTTACAGCCAACTTCTTCTTAGCCTTTTCAACTACGCCGGAGGTGCAGAGAAGCAAAGGCCCACAATATGAGAAAGCAATATTTTAAATACATTCGTAAGTAGAAATTCAGAACTGCTTATGGACAAGGAAAATTAAAAGATGGGCGTGTCTTATCCTGGGCCTGTACCATCCCCAACTCCAACAATGCAAGGGGTAACGACAGAGGAACTTACAAAATTGAAACTTCAAGCTGAAATTGCCAATCTGACCAAACCCATTTACAATTTGACCTTAGTCATTCCTTTGTTGATGGCATAAAGCACTAACTGAATTGCATTTTTTTGTACTGCGCTTCTCTCGAAGCAACTGTCGCTTCCCTTCTAACATACGACAAGTATGGCCGGTTTGTTCCGAAATGGATTTGGAAGTAGGCGGCGGGTAGAGCAAGCATCAACTTTGTTTATATTGGTGAAATAGGATCCAGTTTTAATAGCTAAGTTGGGAACAAATATGATGACCTTAAATGTTTTACACTAGCCCTAAGCACAAACATGCGAGTAGGATAAATATGGGAAGGATATGACAGGAGTAACCTTGAACTTTTTATGGGCTAGTTTTATGCATAAATACTTGAAGGGGGACATAAATTTTTTCATACTCGCCGTTTGGGATAGGAGCTTCCAGCCTTCAGACACAGAGGCCCCCAGGTGTATTGGTTACAACGAATGCTACCCATAACGGGATAATCTGGCTTAAACCCTCTGGTAAACTGGACACATACGATTCCAAGAAGGGCAATAAAAGCTTCTGATAATCCCTGAGATTCCCACTATCAAAACGCTGTGTGCATCATTGTATAGTATGTGTTGTGTTCCATAGAATTTTGTTTTAATTAAAATAAAGCCGGGTAATTTTAACCGACTCCCATTACAATTTATCTGCATAATACGTCGTTTACACCTATACACAACTCGACCAGAATGAAATCACTGCTTTTGTTTTTGTGCTCCTTAATTCTTTCAGTAATTGCTCTTTCCCAGGGGAGCAGAAAAGTGCAACTACCTGAAGTTGTCGAAGAGGCTGTAAACAACTATGAAAAGTACAGAGGGGAGCTTGTAGCAGCAGACGACTATGATTCTACCTATGCATCCCTGGTGACGATAGAGGGCACAAAAGACAACCACATAGCTGCGTCAGATAAGCTCATACAGTATTATTGTTTTATAGCGGATTCAGCGACCAGACAAAGTGCAAAGGCGTTGCTTCAACTATGGAGAAGGAAAGTAAAACAAGTGGTTGGTAGCTATGAAGAACAATCCTTGGTGCCTGGCAGGGAACGAAGGAAAATAAATAGCTATAGGTTTATTAATATCGAGGGGGACATTATATACAGCTTAACGCTGATGTACTCAAAAAGAAGGATTGATGCCTATTACTGGGTACTGTTGACCATTGCCAAACAAAGCACCAGGGGGGTAGAAAATGGAGCCTACTAGTGGCCTATACGGCACTCAAATGATTGGTGCCTACTACAAGTACGCTTTGGGTAGCAATCGCTTTAAGGAATGAAAGTATAATTATAGCATAATAATTATTGAGCTCCCATGCGATGCCCGTAGATGTCCTATCTAAATCCAACTTAAGAAATAGTGGTTACCTGCTGGCTCACCCGGCGTACTTGTCTTATGTTGCTCAATTTTTTTCTATAACTTTTGTGCTAAGCTATTGACTTCTGTACTTGTTTTCGCTGATTAGAACCCCAACAATTTATTGATTTACGGACTAAGGACTGTACCGGGAAGGGGTAAAGTAAAAATCATGGAAAAAGTGATGCAGGGAATGATAGTGCATCAAAAGGCGCAACTCTAAAATGTCAATTAAATGAAGTTGTTTTGAAAACGTCTTCCGGCATGCTTCACAAGAAGGTATTGAAGGAAGCAGAAGAAAAGATAACAGGCCTAGCCTTAATCCGGACGGTCTTCCATGCTTCTTTCCCTGTTGGTTCCGCTATCATAGAGGGGCTTTAGTATATCAATGGCACAACTGTTCCACTCATTATATAAAGAAAGAATACAATGATCTGGAAAAACAAATTGAGAGGAGTTTCATCCTGGGCGACGGCGAAATTGTCGAATCTGATTTTTCTGTTTCACCAATAATTAAGTGGCTTCAAAGCAACACCAAAATAGGGTCATTTCATTTTGTAGGATTATGTCTAGTCAGGAGCATCGTTCAACGCATACAAAAAGGCAATCACTTGTTTTTTTTCATTCACCGTTAAATTCAACTTGTCGGCAGGCAGTGTTTGATTGGGTAATTCAAAACCCAATCCTGCACCGCCACCCCGGTCATAAAAGCCAATGACCTCGTCTAAGGTTCGGTAAATTCCGTTGTGCATATAAGGAGTGGTTAGCGCTACATTCCGAAGCGAAGGTGTTTTAAACGAAAACAGGTGATGAGCAATCTTGTACAGGTGATATTTACCGCTATCGGCATCGATTTTTGCGTTGAGCGTATCCGTGTTTGCAGGCACACCCAGCACTTCGCTTTCCATTTTATCAAACAGCGGTGGCACGGTACCGTTGAATAGGGGAAGAAAATGGCAAGTGGCGCATTTAGCTTTGCCGGCAAATAAATTAAATCCCGCTATCTGTTCAGAAGTCATGGCGCTTTTCGCACCGCGCATGTACCGATCAAACTGACTGTTTAAAGCCGTTAGCGAACGTACGTAAGCCGCCAGCGCAGCACGGATATTATCAGCAGTAATTTGTTTATCCGAAAATGCGAAAGCAAAATCCTGCCGGTAGCTTTTATTTTTTTGCAGCGCGGTGACAATGGTTTCAAACACGCCACCCATCTCCTGCTGGTTAGAAATTACATCATGGACCTGGTCTTCCAAAAAAGCAATACGGCTGTCGTAAAATTGCACGGGCTGTAGCGCTGCATTTAGCAGCGTTGGCGTGTTGCGAAGCAAGGTGGCGGAATTCGACAGCGTTGCCGCCAGGGCCAAGCCATCGGTAAAAGCTTTTTTGGGGTTGTGGCAGGAAGCACAGGATCGTTTCCCGTTGGAAGAAAGCACAGGATCAGCAAACAAAATTTTGCCTAAGGCAATTTGCTTTGGTGTAGCTTTTTTTGTCCCAGAAGGAGCGTAGTACAGCGGTTGCCAGGCATCGGCGTCAAACAGTGTTTTTGCCTGTGGCCGAATGGCTCGTTCTTCAGTGGGAAAAGGAATTTCATGCATTGTTTGATAGGTCGTCACAGCACGGGAAATCGGATTTAAATAATCCGAAATAAAAACAGCACGGTTAACTTTATTGAAATCACCATTTTGTTTGACAAAAGCAAGGGCATAATCAATACGTTTCAAAATCGTGGCTGTTCCATCAAAAAATGAAAGCACGGTTTTCATACTTTTCAGGGAAGGCACTACTTCAGCAATACTGTTGTTGGCGATCGGTGAATCAAAACCGGTAATGCCTTTTGTTATGATTCGATAAAGCTGGAGCCTGAGGGCATCCAAAATATTACTTTTGCTTAGCTCCATGTCTTTTTTCAGGGACCGAAGCCGTCGCACACGATTGATAATGGTGCTGAGTTCGAAACGGATTTCATTGCGCAAGCTGGTAGCTTCTTTGTTGTAAATTTTTTCTTCCAACACCTGAAAACCGGATGGATGTAAAACGTTGCCCGGCTCACTCGGCTCTGCTTCTGGTAAGGCTGGGCCATTGATCGCTAAAGCAGTGGACGGGAAATGGTATTCTACCAGCCATTCCATTTGCTTATAGGCAATTCTTGCGTTCACAAACAGAGTTTTTAATTCCTCAGCGGTTGCTGTTTCTGTTTGTATTTCAAAATGCAAAACCGATTGCTCTAAGGCTTCCAATTGTGCTTGATAGGTAGAAGCCACTGCGTTTACAACGTCTGCTTTTGGCTTACCGGCCGTTAAAAAACAACAGGCCGCGGTAATGATACACATTACAGCCATCAACTTTGTTTTCTTCGAGATTTTCCACATCACCATTCGTTTCATAAATTTTCTCAAACTGCTAAAAAATGATCCGCGTGTTCGGCATTCCAGCAATCAATTGCTGAATGGTTTCTTTTGGCAGCGGATTGCCCACGACCACTAAGGTTTTCAGATTTTTAAGCCTCATGATGCTGCTGGGCAGTTGACGCAGTTGGTTTTCGCTTAGCAACATCATTTCCAGGTTGCTTAACTCGCTGATGGTTTCCGGCAGCATTGTAAGGTTGTTGTGACTGGCGTTAAGCACCTTCAAGGAAGACATCTTCCCGATCTCGGATGGTAGCATTTGCAAGCTGTTGAAGGAAACATCCAGTTGTGTCAGCTTATTTAGGCCGGCGATGCTTTCCGGCAAAAAATTCAGGCGGTTATAATCAAGGTGCAGGAACTGGAGGTTTTTGAGTCGTCCTATTTGTTCCGGCAAAAACAAAAGGTGATTGTGTTGCATTCCCAAAGTCACCAGGTTTTGCAAGGTGCCAATGCTCGCATCCAGAGAAGCCAGGTTGTTCCAGGAAAGCTCCAACGTCTGGAGCTTTTTTAATTTGGAAAGCCCCGACGGCAAACCGGACAGATTGTTTTTATCCGCCTGCAGATATTCCAAATTTGTTAAGCCCGTAAACGAAAGCGGCAAACGCCGTAAACCATTTTCTCCTAGTACCAAATGCTTCAACCGCGTTAGCTTGCCGATTTCCAACGGCAAGTACTGCAGGCTGTTTTTTTGCAGGTCTAAATACTCCAATAAACGAAGGTGCCCGATGGAAGGCGGCAGCCGTTCACAGTCGCTAAATCGCAGCGACAGCTTTTTTGCACTGGCTGAGTCGGACAAGGCATCTGCAATGGTATAATAGGTTTTATCGGTGCCCTGTGCTGACAAAAGAGTGCCGTTGGCTGCCAACAGCAGCACAACGGCACTTAACAAAAAATATCGGGAACACATCATTCTACTGTTTTACAAACCGTGTTTGAATGGTTTCCTCTCCAGCTACTAGTTGAACAAAATAAACGCCTGCTGCCAGTGAACGCGTATCCAACTGAATGGTGTTAAGGCCAGTAACGACAATTGCCTGTTGTTGCAAAACAGCTGTTGTTCCGTTAGACCCGAAAACAGTGATCTGCACTTGTTTTGCTGCGAGACTCTTCACCATCAGCGTGAACTGATCGTTGACTGGGTTCGGGAAGGTTTTTACCAGAGAAATGTTTTTCTTTTCGATACTCACAATCCGGATGTTTGTAAAGACATCTTTACCATTGGACTGAAGGGCACGAATGCGGTAATAGTTCTTTCCTTTAACCGGCGTTGCGTCAATATAGGTATGATTGCCGGTGCCGGTGGTGGTGGATGTTAGCGTCTTGATGGTTTCAAAATTACCGCCTTCGGCCATACGCTGCACTTCAAAGCGGATATCTTTTTCATCAGTGAAATAACCCCACTGTAATACCACTGTTTCTCCATTCTTAACGGCTGTGAACCCGTTGAACGTAACAGGCAACGGGCTATTGGCAACGCCCCCTAAAAACTCTTTGCGTGCAATCACAATGGCCGATTCTCTGTTGAACCTAACCAGGTTGCCGGCAGCATCCCGCATCTGTGTCGCATTAGTGCCGCTGGGATGCTGAATGGATACGAACATGAATTTATAATCGGGTGAAAAGGTCATTCCGGTTGGCTCGCTGCCTGCAGGAACAACAGCAAATAATTCTACTGCAGGATTGGCTTGGGTATGACAAGGCTTCACCATCCAGATATGATTGCGGCCGCCATCCTGCAGCACGTACAAGTTGCCTTGATCATCAAAGGTCAGGTTGTCATTTCCGTCCCGCCATTGCTCCGATGCGGTGCCGCCACTATGTGTAATGGTATAGAGGGTGGTCGCGTTGCCTACAAAAATGTCAAATTGGTTAACAGTGGTGCCATTGTCTTTAAAGCGGTACACGCGGCTGGAGGTTTTTGACGTAAAATAGATCTTGCCATCCAGCGGACTGATCTCAACGTCTTCCACCGAATTGAAATTTGTAGCACCAACGGAGGTGGCAAATGCACGAACGTTATTGCATTCGGCCGGTGTACCGTTCGGCACCTGAATCCATTCGCCACCGGTTGAGTTGTCAGGTGTTCCGGTTAATTTAAGGACATACAAATTGCCGCTTTCTAATTTACCTGGAACATCAGCGACCAGTTTAAAAATATAGCCTGGGTTTTCATCATTGCCTTCATAAACCGTAAGGCTGTCAGCACTGACAACGACGTTTTCATGCGACATTCTGCCCAGCTTCCACAACTTATCTGGTGTGCCATCATTGTTGTTATCAACAACGCTGTTGGTAACGGGATTAATTTCGACTGCCCAACCCACGTCCTGATAGCCATCACCGTTGATATCAGCCGTTGGCAAGGTTTCTTCACAGGTTATGATGGTACCCCATGGTGTAACTGCTCCTGAGCAGTTGCGGCCCGTACCCGCTACTGCGCCAAAGTCAACCGGTACGTTGTTCGTAATGTTCCAGATGCGGCTTCCGTTGCTAAAGTTCATGGTAAGCATTGAAACACCGGCCGCAGGCCAGGCCGCGCCTTCATGGTTGATCGACAAATAACCATTCGTGCTGCTTCCACTGATTGGTACATATCCCGTAAAATCAAACGTTGATTTTACACTGCCGTTTGCTATGTTGGTGTAAGCATCACCCGACTGTACCAACATTTGGAAAGTATGCGTGGTGGGAATACGTAATGAATCAGGTTGTGAGGATGGTAACACCGAAACAAAGTTGGAAATATGGGTGGCAGGAATGGCAGCGCAGGGTATCGGCGGTGGTGGTGTCGCATAAGCTGTCATGCTCAGATCAAAACCCAGATCAGGGCTGGTACCATCATGCTGGTGTATTTCGACAGCGATGGTGTTGATGCCATTCACCAGTATGTTCTGCGGAATGCGGAAATTGAAGTAATTCGACTCATCCGTACCATCAACGATGGCTGACGAAAACGTGGTGTAGTTGACAGTCCCCAAGGGCATATTGCTGCGCACTACTTCGGTGCCGTTGATGTACACAATGGCACCATCATCTCTTACTAAATTGATCTGCAGCGAGTCCGCAAGAAGGGCTGTGTTGGCAACAGTGAACTGTTTGCGGAAATAATAGGTAATGTACTTAGCGCCGGCGTTGGGACCGAAGCTTAGAGTTGTAGTAGGATTATCGCTGTAGCCAAGTTTGCCTCCGCCATAGTTCCAGTTGGCATCTGCAAACAAGGGTTCTTTCCACGCAGTTCCCTGGTCGGTTCCGTTATCAAGGTAGCGCCATTCAGATCCTGCTGAAATAGGAAACGATGTGATACTCATGGGTGGCGTTAGCAAGCTGGTGTATTCAACAATCAGTTTTGCAGCGCTGGTTGCGCCGCCATCGTATGAAAATGCGTTGCGAACACCTTCGCCCGTTAAAAGGAAGGCAACTGCGTTGCCACTGCTCCAACCGGCACGATCCACGATCTGTTGAAGCAATGATTTTACATCAGGCGTCCGTTGTTCCTCATCTGCGGCACCGGGAGAAGATGTGCTCCAGGTAGTGCTTGTGCTTCCCGGCCAGGTGACTGAACTTGCCAGTTTTGGCCGTGCGGAGACATTAAAGGCAGTTGTAGTAAACGCTGCTGCATCATCAGCGGCCTGGGCGGTAATGAATGCATCGCCGGCCACAGGCGCTTTATCGCCTTTATTCGTAAACTGAATGTAGGCACGGTTGATGACAGCACCCTGCGGAATGGTTATGTTGCGAAACCGAATGCCGATAAGTTGATTTTTGGACCCATCCACCATAATTTCCAGATCGGAGCTGGTCAGGTCCATAGCGCCAATTGTTCCGGTTCCACCGGGTACAGTTTCTTCTGCATCGTCACCACTGCCCGCAGGCATAAACACCTGCGTTCGGGTAATTTGAGCAGAAGCACTTGATGCAATCAAAGAAAAAGAATAAAGAAAAAAGGCATGGGAGAGGAGTGTGTAGAGACGCTTCATAAATTGTTTTTGGATTCGTAAATGCGAATGCTAAGCAACCAATGTTATATGAACGAATTCTTATCGCAACGTTACCTTGATGTTAAGCGATTAGTAGCGTGTGTTACCAGAATATTATGATTGCGTGTTTAAGCACTAGCGGAAAGAATTTGGCATGCTGTTCAAAAACGTAACGGCATGTTTATCTGCGGAACAATTGTGTATTCCCACGACAACCCGGCAAGATATGATCTGTACAAAACGGAAACGGATTGTGAGTTGAAGCCTGCCGCCAACACGAAAAGCAATTTAACTCCACCGCTCATTACAATAACTTCCGCCGACAGTGGGTGGGCAGTAAAAGGGGTGCAAAACGAAGATGTGAAGGAACAAGTCGTTAAGCTGGTATCGATACAGAAGACCATTCATATGCCCGGTAATTTGAGTGCTGCATCTTGAAGGGAGAACCGCAGCGATGATTAATAGAAGACCTAAACATCCCTCAGCAACACTTCTTGTTTTGCAAAAGTTGTTGAAACCAATAACCCGATGCTTTTACGATTCTTCGTTGCGTAGGTAATCAATATAAACCAATCCAAACCGTTTACTATATTCCTTCGGCCCATTCAAAATTGTCGGTGAAGCTCCAGGCAAAATAACCGTTCTGTTGAAATCGCAAGAAAAGGACCGGTAGCACCAAGGAATGACCGTGTATTGTGTGAATTCACGCGAAAAATATAAAAAATCTTGAGCTCTTATCCTGCCGTTGCAATTGAGTCCGGCAACATTCTGCAGTATTTGAAATTCCATTTTTCCTTTTGACGGCGATCATTGGCTATATCTACGATGTATCGTAGACCCAATCGCTGATGTTCATTTCCCCACTCATTCCAGACCCTCTTTAACCAGTTTTAGTTGATTGTCATCTGCCTTAATCGTTGATTTTTAGCTGATAGCTTACTACTAGAATATACATTCTAATTTGTGCAGCTGAGAGACCACAACTTAGTTATCCATTCATTTCTCCAATGAACACCACAGGATTTTGCTCTTATATAAGGGGGGTGGCATGTGTATACTCACATTTAATAACTATGGTTACTTAAACAGCTGCTTTATTAGTAAATTGCCATAATAACCCTTGACCGAAAATGACTATACTCGACGGCCAAATTTCCCCACCCCTTTCTTCTATAGATTCAAATGTCAAAAGTCTTTTTACGCAATTCCCAGCCATGGTCTGTTTGTTGGAAGGACCAGAACTGCGTTGCACTTTTGCTAATCCTTTATATGCAAAGCTCTATGGCAATCGGGAATTAATCGGAAAAACGCCTCAAGAGATGGTGCCCGACTTGGAAGGACAAGGGCATTTCGAGGTGTTGGAAAACGTATATAAAACAGGAGTACCTTTCTATGGCTTTAATCATCCTGTTTCAGCTGATTGGCTTAATGAGGGTAAACTATCCACCAAGCACTTCAACTTCGTTTACTTTCCCTATCGGGTACAAGAACAAACCATCGGCGTTATTGCCTTTGGGTTAGAGGTTACTGATTATGTAATGGCTAAAAAAGTAGCCGACGATCAACAGCTACTTGTCAATACAATTTCCAGCGCTGCTCCAACGTGCCTTTGGATCTGTGATGAAAAGATGGATTGCATCTTCGTTAATGAAACATGGATCAAATGGACAGGTAAACCGTTGGAATATCACCTGGGTCCCGGTTGGGCTGCCAATCTTTTTGAAGCGGATAGAGACTATGCTTTCAATATTGTCAGGGAAGCCTACCGCACCAAACAATCTTACAGTCACGAATACAGAATTACTTGTTCTGACGGCTCCATGAAGTGGTGTCTTTCATCCGGAAGCCCTTGGTACTTACCCGACGGCACATTCGGCGGGTTTGCAGGTTCATCCATGGACATTACAGACCGTAAACAAGAAGAAAAACGCATCCAATCGATGGTGGACGCATTGCCGCTAATGGCGTGGACGGCTAAGCCGGATGGTGCGCTGTATTACTTTAACAGGCGATGGTATGAATATACAGGGCAAACACCCGAAGAGGCGGCAGGTGACGGTTGGGCCAGCACCATGCCATCCGATACGGAAGAAGCGGTCTTTACCCGATGGCATTTTTCCCTGGACCACAAAGTGACTTATGAAGTAGAATGTAGATACCGTAGACACGACGGTGAATACCGTTGGCACATTGCACGGGCGGAACCCATCAAGAGTGAGACTGGCGAGGTATTGTATTGGTTAGGTACGTCTACCGATATTCATGATCAAAAGAGTTTGTCCGATCAGTTGGAACGTAAAGTAAAAGAGCGCACAACCGACTTAATCAATGCCAACCTTGCATTGCTCCGATCCAATGAAGAACTTGAACGGTTTGCGTCTGTTGCTTCCCATGACCTTAAGGAGCCGCTGCGAAAAATCCAATTCTTTAGTGACCTGCTGCAACAACCTTCATCCAGGAACCCAGAAGCTATGATCAAGAAGATTCGCGAGGCTTCTAACCGTATGATGACATTGATTGATGATTTGCTGGAATTTTCCAGTTTAAGCCGTTCCCAAGGAGACTTTGAAGAGGTTGAACTCAACCAGATCTTACAAGAAATTTGTCAGGACTTGGAACTGCCTTTGGAAGAGAAAGGCGCTACAATAGAAAGTGATCCGCTACCGACTGTAAAAGGGTTATCCTATCAGCTTACTCAGATTTTCAACAACTTAATTGGCAATGCCATTAAGTATAGTAAACCCAATGAGGCTCCAAGGATCAAAATCAGTAGCCGACTGGCCTCTCAGGAAGAAGTGGAGGCTTTCCCTACGTTAGACAGCGAAAGGAAGTACCACTTAATAAATGTTGAGGATAACGGCATAGGTTTTAAGCCTGAGGATGCTGGACGAATTTTTACGATTTTTCACCGGCTACACTCCAAAGAAACCTATGCAGGAACAGGAGTTGGACTTGCCGTATGCCGAAAAGTGGCGCACAACCATGGGGGAGAAATTTATGCTACATCGCAGCCCAGGAAAGGATCTTGCTTTTATATTTTACTTCCAACATAACACCACGCTATTTCAAGCGCAACCCTGTCTATGTGGGGACTGATTGATAGTTGATTTTTGTTCAATGAGTTTCAGTTCC
>DASQMG010000561.1:0-1660 GCA_035645595.1 Flavisolibacter sp.
GCATGGGCAGAGTATCAAAAGCTGGTAACTGCCTTTAATCCTGATTACAAAGACGTCAAACCATTGCACCGCTTTGGTGTAATGATAGCCGGCTGGTGCCTGCTGCTTTATTTTACTAACAATGAATTGTACATTGGTAGCATTCGTTTTAGCGAAGTGGGCTTGTATGGGGGTATTGCTTCACTGGTGCTGGTACCCTTTATTGTTTTGCTGGAAGCCAGGGGAGCTTTTATTAAAAATCTGGGCTATTCGCTTTGCGGACTGCTTTACATTTCTCTTTCGCTCGGGCTGCTTATCGGGATAAGAAATTTATATGGAGTTGATAGTGGTGGTCGTGGTGATTTTGGAAAATACATTGCGCTTACGCTTATTTTTTCTATTTGGATAAATGATACTATGGCTTACGTGGTGGGCTCTTTTATTGGTAAAACACCATTGTCGAAAATATCACCAAAGAAAACCTGGGAAGGCACAGCCGGTGGTGCTCTGCTTTGTGTAGTGGTGATGGCTTTTATCGGGAAGGCACTAGGCTTAAGTTATGTAGATGCTGCCTGCATAGCGGCCATTGCAGCGGTTGTTGGAACCGTTGGCGATTTATTTGAAAGCAAGCTAAAACGCATGGCAGGCGTCAAAGACAGCGGCAGTTTTATGCCGGGTCATGGCGGGTTTTTGGATCGGTTTGATTCGTTGCTGTTTGCAAGTGTGGTGGTGTGGTTTTATGTGGTGGTGGCCATGCGGTAAAACGTTTCTCGGAGAATCCTACGGGCATACAAAGCAGCCATTGGAAATCAGACCAATCTTTAACCATTCAATAGAAACATACTTGTACTAATTGTGCCGCCTCTTGACTTATCATCCTGAGGCACGAAGGATCTTTGAATTGCGCTTAAGTGACTATTGCAGACAGAAAGATTGGTTGCTCCTCTTTACTATAGCACCCAACACAGATGCTTTGTTCCTCAGCATGACAAGCAATCATCACAATTTTTTTTCTACCTCTCCGAAAATCAGCGTGACCACTAAAGAAATGCTTCTTGCTCGTCATCCCGACGCAGGAGGGATCTATGAACTGCACAAAAGAACTGCCCACAGAAAAAAGCGGTAACTTAAACTTGCATGTTTCAAAAGACCTTTAACGTTTACATTCTTACCAACGAACTAAGAACTGTTCTTTATACCGGGGTCACTAACGACCTGCAGCAACGTGTAATTGAGCACTATCAGAACAGAGGACAAACCAGGTCCTTTTGCGGACGATACAATGTTTATTGGCTGCTCTATTTTGAAGAACACAACTACATCAACAACGCCATTGTACGTGAAAAGGAAATCAAAGGTTGGAATAGGGAAAAGAAGATGCAGCTTGTTGCGGCAATGAACCCTAAACTTGAATTTTTGAATAGCGAAATCTTTGGCAAGTGGCCACCTGATGAATTACCATCAAGAGGGTAAGATGCCGTCTTTTTCAGTGGTCGTTTATAGCACAACGCAAAGATCCCTCCTCCGTCGGGATGACAAGGCAGTGTCTCTATCTTAGTAGTTACGCTGAATCACAAAGACGTAGGTAATAATAGCGATGATCGCCTGTTATGCAGATGAAGGAAGCATCTGTGCGTTATAATTTGAAAGAAAAAACAACTGGTCTTTTTGTTTGCGTACA
>DASQMG010000562.1:0-3472 GCA_035645595.1 Flavisolibacter sp.
ATAAAGCCCCAAGGTGTGGCATATAGCTCTTTTGCATTGGTGATCTCGTTGATCTTATCCTGAAGGGCAGCTCCCGACAAAGATGCTTTCGCCCCCTCTATCATAACAGCACAGTATTTATCCATATAGTCCGGAAGGAAGTTCTTGTATACAATTGCCCAGGTAACCACATACAAGGTAGATGCAATGAGTGCAATAAGTAAACCCATAACAAAGGCTTTACCAAAGCTGATGAAACCGCCAGACTGTTTATCCCGGTAGGATTTAATAGCGACAAAAATGAAGGCAAAGGCGATGAGCATGCCCAGGTAGCCAATGATCATGGATGAAGCACCGGTATGCACCTTTTCATCGCTTGCAGTAATGATCATGGTGATGGACATAAAGGCAGATACAACCGCACCTGCAATGGCCCCGTAAATAAGAACTGTTCGTTTCATATTGCATTAGTTTATGTGACCAAAAATGCGATACCGGCCAGTAAGTTCCTTCACTCGATCGTATGATTTCCAGACTGTTCTTACAAAATCACCCGAAAGTATGAGGGCGGCTAAGGGATAAGTTTCAATCTTTTCGCCTTTTCGATTGCCTGGGTTCTTCGCCTCACATCCAGCTTATCAAACAGCCTTGACGTATGCGTTTTGATAGTATTGAGGGAGACAAAAAGCTGGTCGGCAATTTCCTGGTTGGAGGCTCCTTTTGCCATAAGTTGCAGTACCTCCATTTCCCGCTGGCTGATGCCCAACTGGCCAATCATTTTACTATCCGGTGAAAAAGTTTCGGGTGCCGCCCTGTACACGATAACCTCTTTTTCTACTACTACCCTTTCTTTTATCACCTGCCTCTTTGGCCCGGTAAGCTTTTTTGCCAGCCATACGCCAAGGAGAGTGAAAATGATAGCAATGCCTGTAATGTAGATTTCCGTTGAATGATCAATAACCAGAAGTTTGACGTGTATCCACTGCAGCAGCAGCAGGATGGCAGCCATCGCCGCAGCATAAAGGAGGATCTTCTTTAGAGTGGCGGCCTTCATATCAGGCTTCAAATATAAAAGGCATTCCGGAAGAAAAGAGGTACACATCTTTCATAAGACCAGACCTGCTGCCATTCAGCACTTTTAGCCAGCCCGTTGCTAAATATGGACAAGTTCGCCCCCTGGTTTTGCCGCGGGAGCAGGGCTTGTGTTAGTTTTGTGCGCATGTTGACCACCAATAAAAGGTATAAAAACGAGTTGGAAGCCGTGATAGCTGCCAGCTGGTTTACGGTTAATGAAGAGGTATATGTATATGCCAGTGTAACCGAAGTAGCGGAGCCTGAAAAGCATTTATTGGTAGTGAGGGACGGTGAGGAGATAACTTTAGCAACCGATGCAAGGCACCTGCCCGTGCCCCATTGTTTGCAAGTGAACAAGGAGCAGTGGAAACTGGTTAATATTCGCTGTGGTAATCCCTTTTACTGTGTAGGGTTTATTGCGTCTATCACCGATGCACTGGCCGTTGCCGGTATTGATATTGTCATTATCTCCGGCTTTTCCAATGATCTGATACTGGTCATGCAGCAGGATTTGGAAAGAGCAGTGGAAGTATTGGTGGGGATTGGGTTCCGGCAGGCCAAAAGAGGTGCCTGATTATCCTATGTCTTAAAAGTTATTCAGGAGGGGCTGAACGTACAGCGTGAGAAATTATTAAAACTATTTGCATCGTACTATGAGGCGCAGAGGTTTCCAGATCAATTGAAGAATCTGGTGACTGGAAAGGGATAAGGCAGCTGTCTGCCCGCCGTTGTGCACCCCAGGGGCTTGCTGGCACACCGGCCAGGCAGACGCTGAACCGGGCATGTACAAACAAGTCAGAACTGGTTAGGTTAACTCCGCAGATAGGAAGCACCATTGAGATCAACAATTCCTCCTGTCATAAACTCAAGCCCATCACTTGCAAACACACCAACCAGATTGGCTACTTCTTCGGGTGTGGCTACACGGTTAAGAGGGCTTTGTTTTTTTATTCCTTTGCCTTCTTCGCCGGTTAGATAGGCCGCAGCCATATCAGTGGCTACAAACCCCGGGGCTATAATACCAACAGTGATATTATAAGGGGCTAGTGCAACAGCAAGCGACTGGCTCATGGCATTCAAACCTGCTTTACTTGCCCCATAAGCAGGATGATCAGGCTCACCGCGGAAAGCGCCACGCGATGATATGTTTACTATTTTGCCGTATTGCTGCGCCATCATCTGCTTTGCTGCAAAGTAGCATAGGTTGCTTACTCCTGTAAGGTTAGTGCTGATGGTTTCGTTCCATACCTTTTGCCATTGTTCGAAAGAAACTGCACTTATCTTATGCTCGATAAATACGCCTGCGTTATTAACCAACACATGAAGACGATCATATTTCTTCATCACTTCGGCGAACAGGGTTCTGACCCCTTCAGGTTGAGTAATATCGAGGGGAAAGAGGCTGTGGTTGCCGGTGGTGTTTAGTGATTTGATAGTCTGTTCTGCTTCTGTAAGATTATTTTTATAGGTGATGATAACGTTGGCATTGAGTGCTGAAAACATTTCGGCGCATGCTCTCCCGATGCCCCTTGAACCTCCGGTGATCAAAACATTCTTATTTGCAAAATCTATTTTCATTGTTACAGGCTTAAGCTCAAAGTAAATCTTTCTTGCTTATAACACAGCCAACATAGAGGCGGCTTCTAAATACTATTTTCACGGCGCCCTTGGTGAAGCAGCGTTAACAGAATAGGGTTCCTGATTAGACCACCGGAGCAAGGGCCAGAAAAGCCTGTTTCTAACCCATTTCCCATACAAGTTGCACACTCCTTGAAGCATGTATGTGTGCCTTTTTCACAATTGTTATATCCTGGCAAAAGTCCCAGGTTTTCTTAAAGATTATATTTTTACCCCTTGCTTTTTCTTTACGATCACCCTTTTTGGGAGTATCATGTCCTTTGAGAAATGTCACTTTTAAATTCGTGGAGGCAGCTGTAAAGAAGGCATCAATGTCAGCAGGGTTTGTGTTGAAGTAGTCAGCCTGGAACAGCTTCACATGTGCCCTGTATCCTTTCCTCTCTTTTATAAGCAGTTATGTCTGATTTGAAATAGGAAAACCCGGTTTGTTTGGGGTAATAACTAATGACTTTGTGCTAAAAGTAATAGAAAGCTTCATTATACTATGTAGGTTAAGCAGCAGGCGCATGCGTTGTTTCAACAGTGCTATTAATTGCTATAAATGAGCGGCTATTTATTTACCCGGGTATTCATTTAATAGCTTTGTCAGCTCCTGCACCCGTTCAGGAAATTTTTTTGCAAGGTTGACTCTTTCGGCAGTATCCCAGGAAAGATTAAAAAGCTCAATGTTGAAGTTGTTCTCCACCTTTACCCTTCGCAGTTTCCATTCACCATCCCTTGCCACTTCTGCCACGCCGTTGAATACATAATAAACAAGCTTATGCTTTTGCTTCGAAGCTTT
>DASQMG010000563.1:0-15827 GCA_035645595.1 Flavisolibacter sp.
AGTAGCAAAAGGCGTTGCAGAAAATTGCCCTGGTGACGAGGCCAAAGAAACATTCAGCATTCCATCCTGGTTAGATAAAATTGTAGCCAATAACTGGCTGGGAGATAAAACCGGGCAGGGGTTTTTCAAAAAAGTAAAAGGTGATAGTGGCGAGAAAGATATTCAAACACTTAACCTGCAAACGTTTGAATATGCGTCCCGGCAAAAACCAAAATTCGCTTCTCTTGATGCCGCCAAACCTGTTGATGATTTAAAGCAGCGATTGAAAATGCTGGTGGCAGCGCAAGATAAAGCGGGAGAATTTTACCAGCAGTTCCACTACGGTTTATTCTCCTATATTTCTAACAGGATTCCCGAAATCAGCGATGAAATTTACCGTATTGATGATGCAATGAAAGCAGGCTTCGGCTGGGAGATCGGTGCTTTTGAAACCTGGGAAACTTTAGGCATTGAAAAAACGGCTATTGCCATGAAAGAAGCCGGCTACCCGGTTGCTGCATGGGTAGATGAAATGGTAGCTTCCGGTAACAGGTTCTTTTATAAAGTTGAAGACGGGAAGAAATTCTGCTACGATCCCTCCTCAAAAATTTACAAGCCCGTTACAGGCAGCGACAATTTTATTATCCTCGACAATTACACAGATAAGGTAGTTTGGAAAAACAGCAGTTGTAAAGTGCTCGACATTGGTGATGACGTCTTGTGCCTTCAATGGAATACCAAAATGAATTCAATTGGCGGCGATGTGTTGAGCGGGATTACCAAAGCCATTGAATTGGCAGAGAAAGATTATAAAGGTTTAGTAATTGCCAATGATGGGGCAAACTTTAGCGCCGGCGCCAATGTGGGAATGATCTTCATGATTGCAATTGAACAGGAATGGGACGAACTGGATATGGCCATCCGCATGTTTCAGAACACGATGATGAGAGCAAGATACTCGTCCATACCGGTAGTAACCGCACACCATGGCTTATCATTGGGTGGTGCCTGTGAATTAGGGTTGCATAGCGATAAGGTTTGCGCGGCGGCCGAAACCTATGTTGGTCTTGTAGAGTTGGGAGTGGGATTAATACCCGGGGGTGGCGGCACAAAAGAATTTGTTTTGCGTGCTTCCGACGAAATGCACGAGGATGAACCGGAAACAATTACATTAAAGAACCGGTTCTTAACCATTGCCACCGCGAAAGTGGCTACATCGGCGCAGGAAGCCTTCGGGTTAGGCATTTATAGAAAAGGGCTGGATGAAGTGATTATGAATGGGGACAGAAGAATCGGCGAAGCTAAAGGCTCCGTGATTGAACTTTATGAAAGTGGCTATACAATGCCGGTACAACGAAAAGACATCCGGGTATTGGGGCGCACCGCCCTGGGTTCCTTATATGCAGGTATCCACGGAATGACCAAGGCTAATTATGCCACTGAGCATGATGCTCTTGTTGTAAAAAAATTAGCTTACGTTATGTGCGGCGGTGATTTGAGCGAACAGACGTTAGTAAGTGAACAATACCTTTTAGACCTGGAGCGGGAAGCTTTTTTATCCCTTTGTGGCGAACGTAAAACACTGGAAAGAATTCAAAGTGTATTAAAGGGCGGAAAGCCGGTACGGAATTAGCAAAAATGTTTGATTCCACAATCTAATATCACATGGGCGAAGTTGAATTAATGAGCCAGCAATTAGTTATCTCTTCCAACATTATCACATATGGTACTGCTGCCACAGATGTATTGACAGAACAAATCAGGGATGAAATAGAAACCATGTGGAATGAAGCAAGGGGCACTATATTAATTAACGAAGAAAGATGGGAAGTGGTATTCAGAATTACTGCCCAGTGCATGCCAGCCATCACCGAGTTGGAAGTACTGCAAAATGTAGTCCCACGGAATAATTATTTCCGCATAGAAGAATTTGTGCAGGGCAGTATTTCTTTTGTCGATGGCCTGGGCTGCAACAGTGGCTACTTTTTACTGGAGAATTTATACAAAGGCTCTACCACAGCTGCTCATGAATACGGTCACACGCTTGGTTTAGACCATCCGCAGAATATGGACATCCGCGGGCAAGGGGCCCCAGGCATAATGTACCCGAGAGGTACCCTGGTGGATGCCCAATATCAGTATGATCCTTCTATTTCTGCAGGCTTGAAAGGTGGCACTATGCACCCAATGTACCGGAGGGTTAGAGAAGAAGATATCCAGGGTTTGAAGTTGCAAAGGCTTCGTTTTGACGGACGCAAAGCAACCCTGGGGGAGTTCACTAATATTTATCACTGGAACCATGCGGAAGGTAATGCTGAATTGCTTTCATTCCCTCCACTGCTTGGCTGATTGACCCGGAGCTTTCCATTTGTACATTTTTACAACCACTAAAATATCATTCAGAGTCAAGATGTATCACCGTAGATAATAATCCTAACTTAGGAGCCATCATCAACCAACTTGTTTATGAAAAAAATGATTCTTCTGCTTGCTGCCTTTGGTGCGGTAAGTTCATGGGCACAGCCCCGCCTTCCCAAAGATTATTACTGGCAGAAATTAGACAATGGACTTGAAGTGGTAGTTATTGAAAACCATAAAGTACCCTTAGCTACTATTGAAATTGCTGTACGCAATGGTGCTTATACAGAAGGACCTGAATACAGCGGCTTATCACACCTTTTTGAGCACATGTTTTTTAAGGCCAACAAAGATTATCCCGACCAGGAAAAATTTTTAAAACGTACCCAGGAATTAGGCGCTATCTGGAACGGGACCACCGGCGATGAAAGAGTAAATTATTATTTTACGTTTGATAAGGACAGCCTGGAAGCAGGACTTAATTTTATGAATGCCGCCATCCGTTATCCTATCTACCGCGAGGAGGATATGCAAAAGGAAAGACCTGTGGTAGATGGTGAGTTTCAACGGGCTGAAAGCGATCCCGGTTTTCTACTTTATTACGAGATGGGCAAACGGGTTTGGGGCGATCTGTTCACCCGTAAAAACGCTATCGGCGATCACGACATCATTAACTCCGCTACGCCGGCAAAAATGATGGTGATAAAAGACAAATATTATTTGCCGAATAACTCCATTCTGGTAATATGCGGCGATGTAGTACCGCAGCAAGCCTTTGCCCTGGCAAAAAAAATATATGGCGACTGGAAGCCATCCGAATGGGACCCACATATTAAGTACCCAATTCCCGAGTTTCAGCCCATTGCTAAAACAGATTACTTCATCAAGGAATCTTCCATTGCCAAAAACCCACAGATAATGATGGCATGGCAAGGCCCTGACACCCGTAACGATTCGGCTGCCACCATCGCTGCCGATGTATTCTCGAAAGTTCTTTCGCTCAATTCATCAAAATGGCAACAGGCCTTGCGTGATAAAGGGCTGGCGACTGCGGCAGATGTTTCGTATCAAACCAATAAGTACGTGGGCCCAATAGGTATTTTTGTTACACCCATTCCTGGTAAATTAAAAGAGTGCTATACCGAAGTGATGAACCAGGTGAAGCACTGGGGAGATGCGGATTATTTTAGTGATGCCGAATTAGCCAAGGCAAAGGCCGGCCTAAAGCGGGAACAAATTCGTCGCAACGAAAAGCCCTCCAGTTTGGCTTCACAGTTAACGTATAACTGGACCAGCACTTCACTCGATTACATGACCGATTATTTTTCGGCTATGGACAAAGTAACCCGTGCGGATATTCAGCGCTACATAAGCAAATACATTACCGGCAAGCCTTATGTGGCTGGTATGATCATTAACAAGGAAATGAACGATCAATACAAACCAGGCGATTATTTTAAAAATTAATAAACAGGCAATCATGAAAAATATAATTTTCTTTTTTCTGCTGTTGTCAGCTACTGCAAATGCGCAAGAGAACAAGCCTTATGAAATGATGGTGAATGGTGTAAAAGTAATTGTAGTGCCCAGTGGCAACGAGATAGTGCAAATTGATATGGTGATAAAAGGCGGGGTACAAAATTATACTGCAGATAAAGCCGGCATTGAAAAACTGGCGATGACAGCGCTTACCGAATGTGGCACCATGAAGCGAAGCAAGAATGATTTTAAAAATGCTTTGGATGAAGTGGACGCAAAGATGTATGCCTACACCGGCCGCGATGCAGCCCATGTGCAATTAAATTGCATTAAAGGGGATTTTGAAACCGCATGGCCACTATATGCAGAAGCACTGACAGCTCCTAAGTTTGATGCTAAAGAATTTGCCCGTATTAAAGAAGAAGCCCTGAATGCCTTGCGGGAAGAAGAATCGAACCCTGATGCTGCGCTGCGTAAAATGGCCATGCAAACAGCTTTTAAGGGACTGGATTATGCCAAGTCGCCCAATGGTACTGTAGAAACCATTAAAGCGCTGACCCCCGCTGCTACAAAAGCTTACCTGCAATCTACACTTACCCGGTCAAGGATATTTATTGTGGTAGTTGGCGATATTGCAAAAGAAGACCTGCAAAAAAAGATGACAGCTTTTACGGCAAACCTTCCGCAAGGCAAACCGTTTCTTTTGAAAAGAACGGCCTACACCCCAAAGGCTCATAGTTTTGTAGCACAGAAAAAAGATGTAGCTACTAATTACATTATGGGCTTTTCCGGTGCGCCTGATCCTACTTCCAAAGACTACTATCCGGCCACCCTGGCGTCTGGCATGTTTTACGACAAAGCCTTTTTGGAAGTACGTACCAATAATGGTTTGTCGTACGCACCGGCAGCTTACATCAGCGGCGGACTCACACCGTTTTCTACAATGTACGTTACTACAAAAGAGCCAGACAAATACATAGCTGTTGCCCGTAACATGGTTGACAATTTGAAGAAGAACGGCTTTCCCGCCGATGATGTTAAGAATACAAAAAACACCTATGCCAACTACCAGTATTATAATAACGAAACCAACCAGTCGCTGGCAGGGATGGTGGCGAGCGCCGAATTAAACCAGGGAGCCTGGCGCAAAGCATTTACTTTAAAGGAAGACCTTGCACCTATTACACCGGCAGATGTAAACCGGGTGTTCAACAAATACATCAGCAATTTTACGTGGGTGTACCAGGGCGATACCTCTAAAGTGAACCAGAAACTATTTATCCAGAAAGAAACGCCGCCACTACCGGCAAAAGACACAAAAGCTTTTTAATAATAAGCGCCTCTTAGGAGGCGCTTAAATTTTTTACCGCGTCTGTTATAGTTGGATATAAGAATTGAAATCCCGTGCCTTCTAGCTTTTTCGAACTAACCGTAGCGCTTTTCAGCACTTCAACACTCATTTCGCCCAGTGCAATTTTCAATGCAAATGTTGGTACATGTAAAGGAATGTAAAGTTTATGGCGTTGCTTCGAGATTTCTACTATCAACTCTTTATTGGTAACAGGGTTTGGTGCAACCGCATTATAAATACCAGTAAGCTTTTCATTTTTGATAGCGGCAATGAATAACCGTACTAAATCATCAATATGAATCCAACTGACAACCTGTTTGCCATTTCCTAAAATGGTTGCCGCACTAAAATTCAAGGGCTTTTTAAATTCCGCATAAGCACCGCCTTCATTACTTAACACAATTCCTATTCTGAATATCACTAACCGTTTATCAAATTCCAGCACCGGTTGTATTGATGCTTCCCAAAGCTTAGAAGTAGCTCCCAAAAAACTATCATCCATCCTATCGGTTTCAACAAAAGGAGTTGGGTTTGGCACCTGCGGGTCGGGGCCGTACCACCCAATAGCAGAAGCGCTTATAACAGCTTTTACTTTATTAGGAGTTTCTTTTAAAGACCTGACTAACAACTCTCCACTCTTTACCCTGCTATCAACAATTTCCTTTTTTCTTTTTTCTGTCCATCGGCCATCAGCTACATTGGCGCCTGCCAGGTGTATAATATAGTCTGCCTCCGCAATGGAATCTCTATCAATTACTCCCTTTGCAACATCCCATTCTTTATAGGAAACGATACCGGTAGAAGGCTTTGCCTTGCGGGTAAGAATGATGACTTTATAGGCCTTTTCGGTAAGTGCTTTTGTCAATGCAGAACCAATCATTCCGGTACCGCCTGTGATTAAAACTGTTGTCATAGTCATAGCAACAAATAAACACCAAAGATGTTTGGTAACTATAAAATGACCTTTGGTATAATTCAGCTTGGGGATGCAATAGCTCTACCCTATCTTCAACCCTGTTTAAACTAATTGCAAATGACTCCAGTTCTTTCTGTCAATCAGCTCACCAAATTTTACGGCCCCATAAAAGCCCTGGACAACGTTTCCTTTGACGTGCCGCAGGGCAGTGTTTTTGGCATTCTTGGTCCAAACGGAAGTGGCAAAACCACGCTGCTTGGAATTGTGATGGATATTATAAAAGCAACCAAGGGCAATTTTTTATGGGATGGTCAGCCCGGGAGTAATGAAAAACGAAAACAAATAGGCACGTTGCTGGAAACGCCTAACTTTTATCATTACCTGAGTGGCGAAAAAAATCTTCGGATTGCCGCAGCAATCAAAGGAAAGGGCGATGGAGATATTGATACCGTACTGGAAAAAGTAAACCTGCTTGGCCGCAAAACTTCCAAATTCAGCACGTACTCTCTTGGAATGAAGCAACGACTTGCTATTGCATCCACACTATTAGGCAATCCTAATATTTTAGTTTTTGATGAGCCGACCAATGGACTGGACCCTGCAGGTATTGCAGAAATAAGAGACCTGATGAAAGAGTTGAGCCGGCAGGGAAAAACCATCATTATGGCAAGCCATATTTTGGATGAAGTGGAAAAGGTTTGTTCACATGTGGCCATTATTCAAAAAGGCGTGTTGAAAACGGTAGGCACTGTGCAGGAGGTATTGAATGCAACAACCTCTGATAAAGTCGTCGTTGTAGAAATAGAGCTATCCGCGGATAATATGGAAATGCTGGAGGACGTGCTAAATCAAATGCCCGGTATCAATGCTGTTAACAAGAGTGATACAGGATTTGCGTTGGAAGGAGATGAAATGCTTACCACGACAGCCGTGAATAAATATTGTTATGAAAAAGGAGTGGTATTAAGTCATCTGAACTTAAAACGAAAATCATTAGAGAAAAGATTTTTGGAAATCACCGGCGGCAAAAGCGATCGTTAATTAAATTATTTCAACAAAAATTACACTGACATGATCAGGAACCTGCAAATTGAGTGGATGAAAATCAAGAACTACCGTGTATTCCAGGTGTTCTCTGTTTTATACATGCTTGGCATTCTTATTATCATTTACATTTTCTATAAAATTTATACCCAATTAACCGGGAGGCTCACAGGACGTGATAATGTGGATCTGTTTAATTTATTCTCATCCGATAATATCTGGAAAACGGTATGTTTCGCCACGAGCTTTCTTTTATACCTCCCGGGCATGATCATCATTAACCTTTTTATTAACGAGGTAAACTTTAAAACGCACAGGCAAAATATTATTGATGGCTGGAAAAGAGAGACGTTTATTTATACCAAGATCGGACTGATTACTTGCATATCCCTGGCAGTTTTGGTTATGAACATTGTGGCAACGGTGATCATGTGTAATGTTACCAATACGCCATTTTCCTTAACCTCAGGATTCCCTATTCTGGGCGTTTCTTTTATCCAGTCTTTTATCTATATGATGTTTGCTTTGCTGCTGGCAACCGTGTTTCGCCGCAGTGGTATTGCCATTATTGTATTTTTCATTTATGGGCTTTTGCTTGAACATATTTTCATGTGGCTGTTGTGGAAAATAAATCCGGGACTTCAGCACTTCCTTCCGCTGCAGGTAGCAGATTCATTAATCTCGTTTCCTGGAATGGATGGTCTTTTCGGCGCAAACCCCGGCTATTCTACACTTATACCGGTTGCATTAGCTTTTGCAGGATTGTATGTGTTCCTGGCAGTGAGAAAATATAAATTTGATGATTTGTAGAGGGCCGGTTTTTAAAAATGGCGCAAAGACCGAAAGCATTGGAAAACATTCGCATAATAAGAAAACCGGGTTTAAAGAGATGCTTTCTTTACGATGTGCGCTATTAAGGTCGTTGAATACTGCTGCACAAAGCAATCAGACAGGAAGAATCAACAAGGCAATAGAGAACATGTTTGGACCCCTTACATTGGTTTTTAAGATAAGACAGCCTGTTTGTTTCCTATAGTGATAGCACCTTCACGTTAGCTTCTTCCGCTGCAGGTTTCCGGTGTATTGATATCAATACCTTATTCAGAAACGCTGCCTCACAGTTTTATTACGGGCCCAATGTTATGGCTGCTGGTGTTCTGAGCTGTTTATCCATTACCGATGTTATAATGGCAAGTGAAATTTTGAGACTGCCTATTTAAAGTTGATGGGAGACATCGTTGAGCAATTATGCGGTTCAACCCTTATAAGCAGTTGTAATCATCAATGGGTTGCCAAATAGATAAGTGTACATTCCAACTTGTAAGCAAGGCTTATTTATTAGTGGGCACAGGGGGGGCATTTGCAGGATCGGGACGAAGGAGGAATTCTAAATTATCTACAATATCTCCCTCGGTGTTTTGCGAGATCTTAAATGAGAGGACGGGGGATGATGTCATCCCTAATTTGATTAGCTGAGCCGCATCAACCCGGGCAGTATATTCTCCCGGCGCAAGACCTATAAAGTCAAAAAAGCCGTCCGCTTCTGTCAGCACACGGGCAACAAGAACGGAATCCCGGTTATAAATAGTAACTATAACACGGCCCAGCGGGGTGATGCCCTTATCACTATAAAGCGATACCTTACCGGAGGCTTCGCCCACAACCGCTACTGCCACTTCTACCAATTTAAAACTGTTAGGGTCCACAGCCACGCTCAGGGTTGGCTTTTTTATTCGCCAGGCGATATTATCAAAACTGGCCTTGTCAAGTTCAACGTAATAGTTGGTGTATGCTTCAAGCCTGCTAATACGAATTGTGGTATCGCTGGCATGATGCTCAACATAGCCACCGTTAACTTGCAGTTTCAGGCCAAAGGCTTTAGGCTCGGCCGCATCGCGGCGCCCATTGCAGTTAAGATCAAGAAAGGGCAAAATAATAATTCCTCCCCTGCCCACGCTGGTTTGGGAAGTAGCACCGATGTAAGCCGTTTTGCCATCATACATCAGGCTTCCCCTGGCCGATTGTGTGGTGGCAATGCTCTGAAGGCGTTTGGTTGCGGAAAAAAACGTTTGCGCAAACGAAAAATTATAACGCAGTCCCATTGTTATTAGACTCATGCTTTGCTTTACAAACGTCCTCTCGTACGCTATATTAAAGAAGCCGCGGTTAAGAACGCTTTTCTCTACTTCCGCTTTCAGCACACTAAAGTTCTTTTGCTGGTATTCGTACTGCGCTTGTGGCGTAAACCGTATGCCTTTAGGCAAACGAAAGGTCAGGGAAAGATTTGAAGTATAGGCTGCAGGACTGCCGGGGTTACTTAAGATGGCATTGGTTGTAAGATTTGAACTGATACCCGAAACAACGGCAGACAATAAAAATTCAGCAGAGGTGTATTTATCGTTTGTTTTTACAACCCCGCTATTGCTGAAAGGAAGGGTAAACTGATTCAGGGTAAAGCGTGAAAAAGCGGTCAGCTTCTTTCCCCGGAAAGGCATTGACAATACTAGTTTTTTTTCGTCGAGAAAATTAAACAACACTGCTGTCTGAGCATTTTCGTATCGCGTATAATTAAAATCTAACTGGAAGTTGGAAGGCAGCCTGTAGTTAATAATGCCCTTTGACCGGACGCCATACATGTGCTCGCCCGATACAAGGATATGCTGCCCAAGCCTTAAAGACGCATTTACAAAAGGCATGGTTTTACCTGTTGTTACGGAGGAAAGATATTCGATGCCGCCGCCTATGGTCATACGCTGGCTCATGCCATAATTGAAAGCCACTCTTGAGTACCTGCTTTTACTATCATTGTCAACTAATCCCGCCGTAACATTATATTCAAACTGGTGCAGCGGCATAAAATTAAAGGGCACCGTTATATATCTTTCACTCGTCCGTTCTTCGCCCCAGGGGCCGTAAAACCGAAGCCTGACGATAGAATTACCATATACCATGGGCACTTCGAATGAGAAAAATCCGGAGGCATCTGCTTTTTTATAATCAACCAGCACATTGTTCACGTACAGTTCCACCATCCATTCCGGTTCGGTGATATTGCTTAGTGTATATGTGCCGAACGACCTCTTGTAAGTGGTAGGTGTATTGGTAAACTGAAGACCTATGACCGGCGCAAAAACGGACGCTGTTGATTGTGCAAATATTTTTCCGGCGGTTATCTGGCGCAGAGCAGAATTATCATTGTTAACAAGCCTCCATTGATAAAATTGCTGCCTCATGCTAAGTGGTTCATTGCTGTTGTAATTTAACAACAGGTCTGTTTGCCCGCCGGCAACCACAGCGCCTATACCAAGGTTAAGCCTTGTATTATTCAAGCCTTTTGTCTCCTGCGTAGAAATTACAAACCAGTCGGCCATGCCCAAATGAAACAAGGGAAAACGCCTTTGAATGAGCGTATCAGCCTTTTTTTCGCCCTTGAGCTGACTGATGTTACGGCGCATTTGCTGCTGCTGCATTTCACGTATAGCCGGCAGCTCAATCTTTGTAGTAAGCGTTACAGAAAGGCCCCGAAAGTCGAAATCGCACTGGAGACCAAATATCTGCCCGAAATAATCTGACCTCAGGTACAGGGACGTTTCTGTACGAATAATATCTTTAGGAGGAAGGGTGTACGTTTTATACTTATAAAAAACCCTGTTATTTGTTTTATCAATGTAATACGCTTCTTGTGGGGTCATAAAAAATCCCTGCACCAGGTCCGCATCAGGAGAAACAGTATTCCTGATCTTTAAAAAATCAAAAAGATCTTTCACCGATAAGTAAACGTTCTCGCCAGAAATGATAACGGGTATTTCTGTGCTCCCTATCCGGGGCACATTTAAGGTAATTGAGATTTCTTCATATTCATCTTCAGATCCGCCGTCGGTATAACTGGTATCGGTCAGGTTATATATAATAGCAGGAGGCTTAACCGAGTTTCCCGTCTGGCTAAATGCTGTACCAGCCTTACCCGTAAAAAGTAAAAAAATGAGCAGCATCTTCCACCCGGAATAACGGTAGCTATTTGTTTTTAAGCAGGGAGTGGTAAGGATACGGATCAAAGTTGTTACAGGTTTTATGTTTTATTTACTCATAGTTACACGTGATATAAAAGGTTCCGTTATAAGCGCCTGGCGGGTTAGCGGCCAGGCTGCCTACAGTAAGTGTTCCCCCGATATTAACTGTTGTCCGGGCTGGCTGGTTTACAATAGTGATCAAAGGAGAAGAGGGATCTGAAGCCCCGATACGGAAAACCATAGAACCTCCATTGCTGCCCGTAAGGGTTGCATCGGGACCATTTAAAAGAGATATAATCGAACCATAAGGGGCATCAATTTCAAACATAGACTGGAACGCAGAGACGCCCAAATTAAGAGCTATTATCCCGCCTGTTACCATACGGGACCCATTAGCACCAATAATTACGGTACCGCCAGCCCCGCTATTTGAAAACGCCCCGAAGCTTAAATTTTGTACCGTATAAACAGTCATGGCGCCTGGGTCCCCGGGCAAGCTATCAGTTTGCGCATACGAACAGGCAGAGAGGAATCCCAACACTGTTACCATTAGGGTTCTCATCATCCATTGTTTGCTATTTCCTGCGTTTGCCTCCATGTTATTACTCTATAAAAATGGTTTGACTGAAATGTTCTGTTTCATTGGTAATTTTCAGGTAATACATACCTGCTGTCAATTTGTGTATGGGCCGAATAATCAGGTGCAGCAATCCACCGGAATGATGAATCAACCCATTAATTATTTGACGGCCCCGCCCATCGTACAATTCAAAATTGTAAGTCCCCTTTTCCAGATTATCTGAATGGACGTTGATTTGCCCATTCTTTACCGGGTTGGGATAAACAGTAATGATTGATTTAACTACGTTCATCTTTACCAGGACTATATTGCTGAGCAAAAATGTTCCGTCGTTTTGTATGGCACGTACCCGGTAATAGTTCTTCCCCGTTGCCGGATGTACATCTAGCCATTGATAACTTTCCCTGCTATTGTTTCCTGTGGCTGATACCTCTCCCGCATTGCTGAAACGAATACCATCAACCGACTTCTCTACAGTATATCTCCGGACGTTGCTTTCTTCCATCACCTCCCACTCTACTTGTATATTCTTTCCTTTTTGTGCCGCTTTCACCGAAGTATATTTTACGGGAAGGCTGATGAGCGATGACTGAAATACGATGCGAAAACGGTTTACATCAACCGAAGCAGGAATGGTGGTGTTTGTATTTATTACGATGTTGTTGGTATCGCTCAACGATAAGGGTTGAAGAGTATTCAGATACCGGTCCTGCAGAAAAGCGGATACCCCGCTGCCCTCCATTTTTTGCGCAAATACTTGCAGGGTATATTGTGGTTTGGTAAGGCGTGCCACGGTTAAAAATATCGTATCGTTGGCCGCCGGTATCGGTCTTGCATCAATGATCAATGAAGAAGTATCGTTTTGTATGGCGATACTTTCTGCGCTGTTAGCCATCTTCGCGGCATCTTCGGCTCCTGCTTTTTTTGAAAAGGAAGAATCAAAAGCAACCACAACACCATCTGCTAAAACCTTAGCAAGTCCATTTGGGTATTGAAGGTTGATGGCGAGTAAAGAGATATCGTTTGTTGTTCTGCTTGTGCGAAACGCACTGCCATTAAAATTAGAAACTTTATCCTGCTCACGTATAGTAAGTATGGGTGATGCAGCCGCTGTTTTTACAAAAA
Organism: Flavisolibacter sp.; assembly: GCA_035645595.1. Classification (GTDB taxonomy): domain Bacteria; phylum Bacteroidota; class Bacteroidia; order Chitinophagales; family Chitinophagaceae; genus Flavisolibacter. Next base: position 12,843 of record DASQMG010000563.1, read on the forward strand.
ATCCCTGTCCCGGTTGTATGTATTGGTTGAGTCCGGGGCTGCCGGAAAAAGGCGCCTGCAAGGTGACGTTGCCGATTGTAGTGACGGTGATATAACCTCCGGTGCTCGCAAGGTTTGGATCCCATCCCCAATACGTATTCTCAAGGTTTGTTTTAGGAATTGTTTCCCAGTTGATAGGTGAGGCAAAAGGGTTCCCAAGCAAGGTATATCGCCCGGTAACATTTGAAAGGGGAATGGTAGAATTTATTGTATAAACCTGGTTGCCCGTTAATAAAGTTCCGGTTGAACTGATGGTTGTGATTTTGGGCGAAGAGGTTGTAATGGTATTCGTCCTATCGCCATAGACAAACATGTAATACGCCACACCTGCTTTTAATGGGGTATATTTTGTGTTCTTTCCGTTGGATGTTGAAAAGGGGACAAATAACCGCGTCGCATCATTGTATGTATAAAGTGAGGCATTCGGGGTCTGTGTGTCAAAACCGTCCCCGCTGCTACCGCCGGTGATGAGGGTTCCAATATTGGCCATCACGTTATTTCCTCCATTTTGCCAGTTGCCCCAAATAGAAAGGCTTTCTTGTCCTGGCGACAATGTGGCGCCTGCATTACTGGTTACAGGGCTTGTAATTAGCCGATATTTACGCCGGCCGGGAATATAGCGTTCTACTGTAACATTACCGGCTATGGGTGTAGCTGCGTCAGAAGTGATTGGTGCTACTCTTGCATTAGCAGTAGCTGAGGATTTTAAGGTAAGATGGCCGCCCGTGTTAAAGCTTCCGGCTGCCACTGTTAGGGCATCGGTAATGCTTAAGGCGCCACCCAGTGTTACACCAGCGTTGTTGTTAATGGTAACACTCTGGAGTGTATTTCCGGAAAATGCGGCAGCAGGTATTGTTTGTGCAGAAGAGCCGTTCATTTCAAGCGTGGCGGTGCTTGTATAAAAAGTTCCGCTGTTGCTGATACTGCCGGCAACCTGCAGTGTTGCGCCGGCTATTGTTACCGAAGCATTGCCCTGTATGGTTATGTTCCGTACAGCACCAACACCGGAGTTCAATACCGGGTAATTAGTAATGCCTCCGGGTATTGTTACATCTGTTATACCAGTAGGAATAGTACCACAGGACCAGTTGCCAGCCACATTCCAGGCTGTACTTACTGCGCCCGACCAGTTATTGGGTATAATTGTTACTGAGGCTGTGGTTTGATATTGTGGGCAACTTCCGGAAGCTGCAATTGTATAAGTAACGGTATAAGTACCCGGTGTGCTGGATGATATGGTTATAAGGCCGGTCACTGAATTTATGGTAAGACCGTTAGTGGACGTATAAGTACCGCCTGCGGTACCGGTGGCTGTTACTGCGGCCGTGGTACCGGCGTCTGAACAAAAAGGAGAACCGGCATAAGAAATAACTGCAGCTGGTGCTGGCGTAGTGGCTATTGGTATAGCAGCCGATACGGACGAACACCCACCCGATGTGATTGTTCTTCTGTACCAGGTTGTTTGTGCCAGTGCACCCGGTGTATAATCCTTTGCATTGTTAGTCCCGGGCGCTGGCGAAAAACCACTTTCACCACTGGTGGTGCTATGTTCCCAGAGGTAGATATAAGCGCCATCCCCGCCTGTTGCAACCGTACCTATCAAAGTACCCGGCGATGTGCCCGCACATATTGACTTGCCATACGTTGCAGATACATATAATGATTTTGCAACTCCGTGACAGGGATCTCCATAAACACCATTGTGTGCCGGTATGGAGGCCGTGTTATTTCCTAGTAAATAACTTTCTACTACCTGCTGGCTGTTAGCAGCATGGCACGCTCCAATTGTAAAGGCCGGGCAGGTTCCCGCAGGTGTGCCATAGCTTGCAAAACCTACATAAGAAAACACTGCTCCCGGAGGGGCTGTTAAGGTAGCGGAGTTACCTTCTCCCGCGGTGGCGCAGATTGTTCCATAGGCGCCGCCCCCGGTGTATTCTATCCCGTTGGCACCAATGGATCTGATCTCCACATTGGTTGTTGTTGTGTAAGCAGCGCATGGGCCGGATGCTGCGATTACATAACTTACTGTATAAACCCCGGATGTGCTCGACGAAGGTGTAATGGTTCCTGTAGCTGCATTGATCGTTAATCCTGCGGTGGAAGAATAAGTACCGCCTGCTGTTCCGGTTTGTGTTACGGAACCCGTTCCTGTGGAACTGCAGTAAGGGCTGCCCGTATAACTGATAGTTGCTGATGGCGCTGCAGAAACTGTTATGATTGCCGCATTGGATTCATTAGTTGCGACATAAGGAACGGGAGAAATATTATTGGTACTGCTTAGTATAGCGTTTCTATAAATATAACAAGTACCGGCTACGTTAAATGGCGCACCCGATGCTGATGGCGTAAACGTACTGCCTGTAGCTCCGGCAATATTTGTTCTTGCTCCGCCAGGAGTAGTACTATAGCTCCATTGGTAACCCGTACCTGACAGGCTTATTCCAGTAGGTAAGGCTCCGTACACATCACCGCTGATAGCTGTTCCCGGACTTCCACTGCACAGGCTTTGGGTTGTGTTGGCCGAAAGCGCGTTAGCCAACACTAGCGTAAGGTTATTGAACTGAACCTGGTTACCGCCGTAAGCTTCATAATATTCGTACAGCAACGAGCTGGCACCGTTCAGGCTCATAAGAACAGAGGGTCTGGGGGTGAAGCCCTGAAGAGTCCAATTACTGTAAACCATTGTTCCATCTACTGTTAGGCGGCCCCCGTCGTCAGATCCAAGATCCACAACATACAATCCTTTTTTAGTGGAATTCATTCTGAATTTTACTGAAAATTCCTCAGTTAAAATGGAACGTGTAACCGAGTTGGAAACCACTTCGAAGCAAGAATTAGTTCCGGCAAAAAATTCATTAAAACTTTCGGCTTCGGCAAACTGGCCAATATAATTTTCAAAATTTGTTCCGTCGTACATGTGCCCGATCCAGGAATCAGTTCCTGTTG
>DASQMG010000564.1:0-2430 GCA_035645595.1 Flavisolibacter sp.
ATTTAGTTTTTGCGCTGTTTTCAGCCAGTGCTTGAAGGCGAAAGAACTTGCCGGCAAAATGACACAGAAGAGAAATTGTCCCTTATAGTAGGCATGGGCATAAATATTCCGGGAGTTACACAAAGCGGTATAGCGGGGTGAGATGAATGGCTGATAGGTGGCCAACGATGCCGGACTTATGTAAGCTGTTCCTGCCCGGGCTTCCTCTCTCAGAAGAGGCACAAACTTTTCTTGTTTGCGAACTGATTATTCTAATTGTTTTCAGCGCCGGATGTTTGCCCTACCGTCGCGTTCCCGCTTATATCTTCCAGCATAATAAAGATGCCTTTGCCGGTGCCCTCGTGTCCGGCCGTAATTATGGAATCAACGCGAATTGTTTTTTCTTTTCCTGCTGCTGTTTTTAGTAAAAATTCTTGTTCTTTAATAGGCTGGTTAAAGATGAGCAGTTGCCTTAGACTGGTTTTTAGTTCCTCGCTATTCCAGAACGGGTGATTGATGTCCGATAACCGGCTGCCGGGAACAGGGCTCTCTTGCAGTTCAAAAAGCTCAAGAAAAGCCGCATTCGATTTTTCTATTTTCATGCTGCCATCCAGCACCAGGATAGAAATATCTTTTGACGATTGAAACACCCGGTTCAGCAACTCTCCCGTATTGGTTACAAGATGTTGCAGTTGTTTTCTTGTCTGCAGGTTCACAATATCTTTTACAATGTATTTAGTGTCATCTTCTCCCGGTACGAGTATTGATTCACCGGTACACCAGATAGGGTGGCCGCTTTTATCCAGTACAAAATTTTCATCACTGGCCTGGCCCATTGTTGTTACTGCTTCCAACTCATTTTGCGGCCTGTTTTTTTCCAGGTCAGCTTCTGTATACAGCAGGCTAAAATTTTTTCCCTTAATATCTTCAGCCGTATAACCAAAGTTTTTGGTGAAGCCTTTATTGACATCTATAACTACCCCCTGTGTATCCAGGATCATGATAGAGTTGACTTGTGCCTGCTTATAATAGTGTTCGAAAAATCTGGAGGTATTCATCTTTTATTTTCCAATAAAGCTCAAAATAGACTTTTGTACTGAAACAAAAAGCTCGTCCGATGGTTTATTCTTTTTCATCAAAGTATTATCTTACTATTGCTGCTCCCCGCCAAAGAAGCTTTTCACCTGGCATTACATCTGCGAGGCAACAACTATATAATTGAAACATGCTGCCGGTGCAGGGTCAAAGAGTTGTCAGCCTGTTTTAGTGACCTGCCAAATAAGTACCCGGATCAAACTCCATAAATAACAGAAAGTGAAGTCCGGGTTACCTTAACTTGCTCTCTGTAAAAATTACACACAAAATGAAACAAAAACTGTTTGGACTTTTGTCCCTGCTGTTCATCACCATGGCTGCCTTCAGCCAGGCAAAGCTGGTAGAGAAAGTAGCAAAGAAAGGCGGCGAATTAATTATTCCTTACGAGAAATATGTACTGCCAAATGGCCTTACCGTAATTGTTCACGAAGACCATAGCGACCCGGTAGTGCATGTTGACGTTACCTATCATGTGGGTTCGGGACGGGAACAGATTGGCAAGTCGGGCTTTGCCCATTTTTTTGAGCACATGATGTTTATGGGTTCCGATAATGCTCCGGAAAAGCTGCACGATAACATTACGGTTGGCAGCGGTGGGTCTAACAACGGAAGTACCAATCGTGACCGTACGAATTATTATGAGACGGTGCCAAAAAATGCCTTGGAACCCATCCTTTGGCTGGAGGCCGACCGCATGGGGTTTTTGGTAGATGCGGTAACACAGAAGAAATTTGAAGTGCAAAGAGAAACCGTAAAAAATGAGCGTGGCCAGAATTATGATAATGCACCGTATGGCCTGGCATCAGAAGCCATCAGCAAAAACCTATATCCTTATGGCCACCCGTATTCCTGGATGACGATTGGTTATTTAGAAGATTTAGATAGAAGCGATGTGAATGATCTGAAGAACTTTTTCCTTAGATGGTATGGCCCTAATAATGCCACCTTAACTATTGGTGGCGATGTATACGGAGCGCAGGTGCTAAAACTGGTAGAGAAATATTTTGGCGCCATTCCGAAAGGGCCGGCGGTAACGCCAGCCGTGGTGGCACCAGTACAATTAACCGCCAACCGCTATACTTCTTATGTGGATAATTATGCAAAATCGCCCATGCTGACCGTGACTTACCCAACGGTGCCCGACTACCATAAAGACATGGCGGCGTTAGAGTGCCTGGCGCAGATTCTTGGACAGGGAAAAACATCTATTCTTTACCAGGCCATGGTGAAGCCACAACTTGCTTTGCAGGCTAGTGCGTTCAGTAGCCTGTCGGAGTTGGCAGGTGAATTTTCATTTCGCATTATGCCCATGCAAGGCAAATCTTTAGCCGAGATGGAAGCCCTGTTGCATGCCTC
>DASQMG010000565.1:0-2922 GCA_035645595.1 Flavisolibacter sp.
GATGAATGTCTGTTTCAATGGAAATTTTTTGCCTGGCAATGTTCCTTTGTTTTTTGCTGATAATCGCGGCTTTAAATATGGCGATGGGTTGTTTGAAACAATGAAAATCTTTAAGGGAAACCTTTTGTTAAGTTCATTCCATTTTGACCGTTTGTTTAGCAGTTTACAACTTTTAGGTATCGAAATAGCAGTTGATTTTACCCGGGAAATTTTATTTCGGAATACTATTGACTTATGCTATCAGAATAACTGTGATACTTCTGCCCGCATACGACTGGCCGTTTACAGAACTGATGAAAATAAAGCCGGTTATTTAATTGAGGCTTTTCCTCTTTCAGAGGCGGTAAACCGCTGGAGTGAGTCAGGCCTTTCCATTGCCCTTTTTCCTTATGCACGAAAAAGCATGGATGCTTTCTCAAATCTTAAATCAGCTAATTTTTTGCCTTATGTTTTGGCAGGGAAGTATGCGAATGAGAATGGTATAGACGACGCCATTGTTTTAAATTCAGATAACTATTTATGTGATTCTTCGAAGGCTAATATTTATTTAATCAAAGCTGGTAAAGTATTCACACCGGCTTTACACCAGGGATGTGTTAATGGGGTAATGCGCAGGGTTGTAAATGAAGCCGTAATAGGTATGGGTTACTCCTTGCGGCAAGTAGAAGTTTCAGAAGAGGATTTGATTGCTGCTGATGAAGTGTTTCTGACTAATGCGATACAGATAATCCGGTGGGTGAAAAGCTACCACCAGGTGCAATACGGCTATACGCATACTTATAAAATTTTCGGCGCTGTGCAGGCAACTATTTTTAGTAGTCCTTGTTAACATGGCATGCTTCAAAAAGTAGTATTGTTTTGGTTTCGCCGCGATTTGCGGCTGCACGATAACGCCGGGTTGTATGCTGCGCTTTCATCAGGCTTGCCGGTAGTTCCCCTTTTTATTTTTGACAAGGAGATTTTGAATCGTTTAGAAGACAGGAATGATAGACGCGTAAGCTTTATTTATACGGCTCTTCAAAAGATGCAGGAGCAGTTAGCTAGGCAAGGTGCCACACTTTGTGCGGAGTATGGGGCACCCGAAACGATTTTTCAGCAACTATTGGAACGCTTTAACATTCAGGCTGTCTATACTAATCATGATTATGAGCCCTATGCAATAGAACGCGATCATGCTATAGGAAAGTTGTTGCAATCCAAGGGTATTGCTTTTCATACTTATAAAGACCAGGTCATTTTTGAAAGAAGCGAGGTAGTAAAAGGTGATGGTAGCGGATACATGGTTTATACACCTTACTCAAAAAGATGGAAAAGCCTGCTTTCTGAAAGGTGCTATGTACCATTCAAAAGTGAAAACCTTTTTCACCAATTTTATAAACAGGCTTCTTTCAATCTTCCCTCTTTAGAAGAGATGGGTTTTAATTTCAACAAGGATATTCCTTCTTTTAAACCGGCAGATGACAAGATTATCAATCTGTATCATCAAACCAGGAATATTCCTTCGGTTTACGGTACCAGCCGCATGGGCGTTCATCTACGTTTTGGTACTGTGAGTGTTCGGCAACTAGTGGCACAGGCGCTGGAGCTGAATGCTGTTTACCTGAGCGAATTAATATGGCGGGAATTTTTTATGCAGGTAATATGGCACCGGCCAGATGTAGTGACAACAGCGTGTAAAAAAAATTACGATAGAATTTCATGGCGTAATAATGAGGAAGAGTTTAGTCGCTGGTGCAAAGGTGAAACAGGCTACCCGATTGTTGATGCGGGCATGAGGGAACTTAATGAAACAGGGTTTATGCACAACCGTGTTCGCATGATTGTTGGAAGTTTTTTGGTGAAAGATTTATTAATTGACTGGCGCTGGGGCGAAGCATATTTTGCCCGCAAGCTCTTAGATTTCGAACTGGCTTCCAACAACGGCAACTGGCAATGGGTTGCCGGTTGCGGTTGCGATGCCGCTCCTTATTTCCGGGTGTTTAACCCAACATTGCAGGCAAAAAAATTTGACCCTGAATTGATCTATACTAAAAAATGGGTTCCCGACCTTGACAAGCCTTCTTATCCAAAACAAATAGTTGATCATGAATATGCTAAGCAACGCTGCTTACAAGCCTATAAAACTGCTTTACTAAGACTGGATGAAATTTCTTATTGAGTCACAAATAGTTCCCCGGTGCTGTGATGGTTTGTCTGTTTGAGTTGATGATAAACTGCCTGTAATTTTTTTATAGCCTTTTTGCCGTTTTGTCCCAGATCTATGGAGTAGTCATTTACATACAATTCAATGTGTTTCCGCATTACTTCGTCATTCATTTCCTGTGCATGTTCAATAACATAGGGTGGGAGAGAGGGGTACCTTGCCAATGAATATTGCAAGCTCTTTTTTATAAGGCTGTCAACCTTAATTTGAACCAAAGCAGGTAAGCGCTTTTTGATGGCAATGCAACCTAATGGAACAGGTAAGTTCTCCCTCTTTTCCCAAATTTCGCCAAGATCACAGATTTTGTGCAGGCCTTTTTGCTGGTAGGTAAAACGATTTTCATGAATGATAACACCAAGATCTGCTTCACCATTTACTACTGCATCTTCAATAGACGAAAATAGCAGAGGCACCACATTTTTTACCCGGGGGAATGCATAGTGCAATAAAAAGTTAGCGGTAGTATTTTCACCCGGGATAGCAATTTTACAATGGGCTATGTCGGGCACCTTTACCATCTTGTTTGCAATTAATAAAGGGCCTACGCCTTTACCCAATGCCGCACCCGCATTTAGTATAGAGTAGCTGTGGGCCTGGTTAAAAAGTGCAGGAAAACTAAGTTTCGAAATGTCCAGTTTTTCCTCGGCAGCCCATACATTGAGTGTTTGTACATCTTCTAAAACAGCTTCGAACTCTACCCCTTCGCTATCAATTTTTTT
>DASQMG010000566.1:0-2211 GCA_035645595.1 Flavisolibacter sp.
ATTAATCTTTCTGTTTACGGCGTAAATGCTGATTCGTGGGCAGAAAATAGTATTTATTTCAATATTGCACCCGGCGCTTCGACCTCAGCTTTAAGCACTGTAAGTGTCAATAATACCAGGAAGTATTATGAGTTTGATGTGACCGGTTATGTCAAAACGCAGGCTACAGGTGATAAAATTGTAAGCTTTTTAATAAAAAACCCGGCGAATCAAAATATGTTAGTGAATTTTAACAGCAAAGAAAACAGGCAAAACAAGCCTCAGTTGGTGATAACAAGGTCAACATCCAACGTAACTAATTCCACAAGATCTTATGTAAATACAAATACTTCTGATTTGAAAGATAAGCTGGAAAAGCCGAAAATATTTCCAAATCCACTCCATCAAAAATTCAGTATTAGTTTTCCTATAGGTTATAAAGGAGACATTACCCTTGAGGTTGTGGATGTGACCGGGAAAACATATGACATTGGTAAATACGAGTTAGAACCCGGCGGACGTACAATAGACGTGGATATAACAAAACTATCATTAAAGGCAGGAATTTATTTTTTAAGAATATACAGCGTCAAGAGAAAGGATGTGGTTAAAGTAGTTGTGCAATAAGTTTTTAATAAATTTTCTTTTTCTACCCTAAACCTGGTTTCACATCCTATTCTTAAAAATATTGAGCCAGTTTAGTACCATTTTGCCTGAAGATTATTTCTTAAATCCTTTCATCTGTGCAATAGCTACTAAAACTCTATCGCATATTTTTCAACCTAGACCTTATAATATTTAATTATATCACCCCTTTATGCGATTGCAGGGGGAATAAACCTTGAGTATTTTTGTTATATCAAACTAAAGGTTATGAAACGGAATTATACTTTAGAGTTGTTGCGATTTGATAATTAGAGACTTAGTTTATTTTAGAACAAGATTCCAGAGTCCTGCACATACTCCAATGATACAGTTAATGATAGCAGCAGATTTCAGCGTGATACGGTGCGACAGAATGCGATAGCGCTTCATACCACCTATGCTGTGCTTTACCTGTATGCGTTGTGCTGCCTGCTGTTTGTTCTGCGCTTTGTGTACTTCGCTCAGCTCATTGCTTTCTCCTTTTTTAACCCGCTTCTTCTTGTAGGGTAGATACACCTCTTTGCGCATTTATAGCTGTCCTTAAATCCCAGAAACCCTAAGTCCAGCCGTACGGTCTTGTGCTTAAAGCAGTCTATAGAGGGCGCAAAACAATCCTGCAAAATGCTGTAATCGTGATGACTGCCTTCATAAGAGTTGCTGAGGTACAGTATCCGCTTCTTCTTATTAGTCAGGCACAACGATTTTAGGGTATGCGCTTTTTTTTACCGCTGTAGTGCTGCTGCTGTTTTTCCCTGGCAGCAGGACGTTGTGTGCGCATCTCCGTTGCATCTACAATCAGTTCTTCCTCTGCCTGCAGATACTTTTTAAAATCATTCAGGCTGGCAAAACTGCGGCGGGGTAAAGCGCCTTGTTGCTGCAAGGCAAGCGCTACTACCTGCACGTATTTTATGAAATTACGGTTCGCAGTAGCACCATCCATATTGAACAATACGCCCAAACAGTCAAAGCTTTGAGCAGTCTTCAACTCAAACAAGGTAAAGTAAAGACAGTCTTCATAACTGCTCAGCACCACTTCTTTACTCAGGTTAATTATACCCTGTTGAAGTGTGAGGCCATTGATCTTTTCATAAGCAATACCAAAGGCGGTGCTGAGTGAAATAAATTCCTGCTCACTAAGACCCGTCATAGCTTTCCATTGCCGCTCATTTCTGATTTCTTTATAACTGGTTGCCATCTACTCTTTATACTACAAAACTATTCTTAATATCCAAACTGTTGTAAATTACCTCAAACCTTTGCAGCAACTCTAAAATAAGTTACAAATCCAGTTTCATCAAAATCAGTTCCGTGTCCACCTTTTTGTTCATGCTTCCACATTCCAATCCCTTCATACTTAAGCTTGTTATAAACATTTATAATATCATCTTTTACATCACCTGAAAAAGTTTTAAAAGGATAGATGCCACCAATAGTATTTATTTCAACATCACTTACCTGCAGCCGAATGAAGTTGTTGCTGATGTTTCCAAACAGCGCTCTATCATTGAATTGATGCTGTTTGGTTTGCTTCAAAAGATATTTACCTAAAATACTCCTGATAGTACCTTTGATACTGCTGCCCGGAAT
>DASQMG010000567.1:0-1970 GCA_035645595.1 Flavisolibacter sp.
AAGATTGACGTGCAAATTTATAGCACCATTGGCCGTGAGTTTACGCTGGCCACTAACCAGGTTGACTTTGCGCAGGGCCGCAGTTTTAAATTAACCTATACCACACAGGATAACTCCACTGATACGCCCTTGATTATTCACCGGGCGCCATTAGGTACACATGAACGTTTTATAGGATTTTTGCTGGAGCACTACGCCGGTAAGTTCCCCGCATGGCTGGCACCTTTGCAGGTTAAGATTTTGCCTATCTCGGATAAGTTTATGGATTATGCGAAAGATGTTTTACAAAGATTAAAAAAAGCTGATATTCGTGCCGAAATAGATGACAGGCAGGAAAAGATTGGAAGGAAGATCAGGGACACAGAATTAATGAAAGTTCCTTACATGCTGGTAGTAGGAGAAAAGGAGATGAATGAAAGTAAAGTTTCCGTCCGCCGGCAGGGAAAGGGCGATATGGGGACTAAGTTTGTGGAAGAATTTTTGCAGGAGGTGGTGACTGAAATTAAAGAGAGACGGTCGGACCTATAATTTTAAAGTTGGTGTGATGGTTAGGAATAAATAATTTTTCTTATTCCTTTGTAGCCAAACAATGCAAGGACAAGGGCTGAATACGGGTGAGGAAGTACAAGAGTGCGACGCAACAGATGATGATCAGTAATACTGAGGCATAGTTCACAGATCGTTATTTAATAAAGATTTTAAAACAATAAAAGTTTCTAATACCTAAGTTCTTCGCTGGTCAGCGGAGGCAGGGTTTTAACCTCAAAAAACGTAAATGGCATTACCAAACAGAGGCGGATTTAAGCCTGGTGGATTTAACAGGGGACGCTTTGCTCCCCGCAAAGAAGCAGAACACAGAATCAATCACCACATTAGGGTACCACAAGTAAGGCTGGTAGGTGAAAATGTAACAATCGGCGTTTATCCAACGCAGGAAGCGCAGAAGATGGCCCAGGACCTTGAACTTGACCTCGTTGAAATTTCTCCGCAAGCTGATCCTCCTGTTTGCAGAATCATTGACTACAATAAATTCCTTTACGATAAGAAGAAGAAAGAAAAGGAAATGAAGGCTAAGGCGAAGACCACAGAGATGAAGGAAATTCGCTTTACACCCAATACGGATGATCATGATTTCGATTTCAAATCGAAACATGCGGAAGGCTTTTTAAAAGATGGCAATAAGGTTAAGGCCTATGTACAATTTAAAGGACGTGCGATACAATTCAAAGACAGGGGTGAGTTATTGCTTCTGAAGTTTGCCGACCGCCTGAAAGAGGTAGGGCAGTTGGAGAGCATGCCGAAACTGGAAGGTAAAAGGATGCTGGCCATTTTTACACCTAAGACCAGCAAAAAGCCAAAGGGCGGTGAACCAAAGCCACAGCAGGCCAATTAATTTGAATACGTTTTGATCCCTTGCCAAGGCAAGGGATTTTTATTTCATCAGGATAAATGCGAAACTATCCGGAAAATTTGCACCCCTTTGCCAGGTGCAACCGAAGCTATTAAATGGGAGCATCGCCTTGTTTTTCGGTCGCGGAAAAACTGTTTTGCATTACTTCCCTGAAGGAACCTTTTGTATTTTCATTCAACGTGGGAGATGATGAATTTAAAGAAACGTGCAGGGAGAAGGGGTTACTGCCGCTGCGTATTTAGCAAGGGCCAAACGGGTGCGGGTATCCGGCAATGCCGGGTTACTACTTAAGTAATGTGGGACCTGGATTACGAATAGGTATCGCCTGGTAACAGCCAAACAAGCCAAAAAGCAGCGACGCCTGCCTCAGGCTTTGATTATAGTTCTCTGCTCTTACTACCATCTTTCTAAAGCTTTTGCCCATTATGTTAAACACCTTTATACCTCCTAGTAATTAAGGCGCAGCCGCCTATCTTTGCCGCTCTTAAACAGCACCATTTCGTAACATGAAGAACATCCGTAATTTTTGCATCATCGCACATATTGACCATGGTAAAAG
>DASQMG010000568.1:0-10151 GCA_035645595.1 Flavisolibacter sp.
TATTTTACTACTGTAGCTTCTAACTCCACATTTAGTGTTTCGAACAATGCAGCCACCTGCAGCAGCGTAGTTGTCTGCTTCATGCCATGCTTTGCCACGAAATCCTTATATAAGTCGAAACAATTTTTGATAAACCCTTCAGAAGAGGTGGTGTAAACAGTAAGCCTGACTATATTTTTAGGGTCATAGCCCGCCCCGTCGATTACTTTCTCCAAATTTTGAATAGCCAAACCGAGTTGCTTTCGCATATCCGCATTACTGGATTTGCCGTCGCTGTGGACAGCAGCTTGCCCCGAAACGTATAGTGTACTTTGTGCGTTTTTTACTTCGACAGCTTGTACGTAGCTTCTATCGTTCTGCCATTCCCATGGGCTGAATGCTCTCTTTTCCATTTTGATCATCGTTTGTTTATGCGAAGATGCTATTACAGGCAGCTGCTTTCCATTGACATAAGCTTGAAAAAAAAGCAAACAAATGTCAATGGTTTGGAAAACGCAGGGTTATCTTCTCACTGAATTTCTTCTGATGCGCGTAAGTGTTTCCGGTGTGATGCCAATGTAAGATGCTATCATGTGTTGTGGAATGCGATTGGCTATGCTGGAGAATTTATCTAAAAATTTCTGATATTTTTCCTCTGCTGCGAGGCTAATGTTGGCGTGAATGCGGTTCTGCGAAACAATGAAACTTCTTTGTATTAGCAGGTTTGTTAGGTCGTTGAGTTGCGGAATTTTTTTACACAGGACTTCGAAATTTGTTTTCTCGATCAATATAACTTCGGAGTCTTCAATGGCATCAATGTTGAACCTCGCTGGTGTCCCGTTTAACAGGCTTTCTTCGTCACCCGACCAATAATTTTCCGGAGCGAAATACATGATATGTTCCCGCCCTTTTTCATCTAAGGAAAAAGTCTTTAAAAGCCCACTGCACACAAAAGCATTGTATTTCCACACATCGCCTTCGTGCAAAAGGTATTGCCTTCTGCGTATTCTTTTCTCTATTGTTACGGCACGAATCAATTCAACTTCTTCGTCCGATAGTGTTATTTTATCTTGCAGATATTTTCTGAAAAAGTCAAACATAGAGTTGCTACATAGTTGGTAAAGGTAAATTTTATAAGGTTCGGTAGGTTGTGAGGTAGGCTACGTTTTCAACTGGCATCCCGCAGCTTGCCGTTTGCGATGGTATTGGTCGAACGGGCCCTGACCGGCAGACGGGCCGTGGTACGGCTCCAGGCAAGCGACAATGCAAGGATGAACGCCGTGGTGTAAAACCCGGTTTTCCGCAGTTTCATCTCATTTTGAACCTATGCCACCAGTCTTTTGATGTAGATAGTGCTGCCCAATATTGCATTGGGCGATATGGCCCTTTCCGCGAACGCGCAGCCGCTGTTGCGGCCAGTAGGCGGACATAGGATGCCCGTTCGGGAAAACACTAGCTGGCAAATGTCGGGGAGCCGATCTTGCTGGTTACAAAACAGCGTTACTCCTTTCCAGTTGAGGCGCATCAATAATTGAAAAAGCGGCGAGCTCCTGAACGCGTCAATTGTGGTAGGAGGTTTTTCATTTGAATACACAAACAGGAATGTGCCGGCTGTGGCAAGGAGGTGGCCGGAAATTGCGGTGCAATACAATGCAAATGGATTTACGATTCCAAGAGTAAGACGAGGAAAATTTATAAAACTTACTTGCCAGAGGCGAATTGTTTGTTCTGCGGAGCATTACTGAAAGAAGGACCCTAGCCGACGTATTGTTCTATGAAAAAAGGCGACGCGCTCGCTTTCTATTTAATGTTGCAACTGTTGGGTGGAGTCGATGCAAGACACCAACTAGGAAAAAAGCATTTAAAAGAAAATAGTGAAAAAAGAAAGCTCTTGCATAAAGGGCTGAAAGGCAGGCGGTCATCAGCAGCGTTTTATGTTTTACATTCTGGGTGGTTTTATGAGGGCTACCACCATCTCTTTAAGAGTATACTTGTTTGCCAGCACAGGGGTTCTTGTTACTTTTGAATATTAAAATGAGAAACTAAACAAAGAGTACACATTTTAGCACATATCTTGTCACCTCTTTGTTACCCATTCTTATGATGCGTATACAAACTGCTGATTTACAACAATATATGACCGTAGTTGTATGCCAGTTCCGGGCACAGGCCCGAAAACATGTACAATACACTCATGGCGGCGATACACGCACTTTTTCTTTAGTGCATGACCTAAGGACGGTGTTGCTAGGAACCAACTGTTAAGGAGTGTTTTACAAACCTCAACATAAATCGAATTTGCAAGTTTAATATTTCGATGCTTTCAAGGTCTTAACTTAATATCCGCCACTTTATCGCCTAATCGTTTAGCAAGTGGCAAACTCATTTCTACTACAATGGTGTAATGTATTCCTGAATAAACACGCGAAATAGCGCCCTCTTCAGCCATCTTAGTAAAAGAAGTGTATTGCCTTGCAGTAGAACCGTTGAACGTGTATGTGTTATCGGCAACCGGGATATTATCGCCTAGTTCCCGTGTTAACACCTGCATTACAGAGCCAAATAAATAAGTTAGCGCAGAAGGATATTCAGGATAGGGCGGTGATGGCACTAGAGTTTGCCAGGCAGGATCAATTAATCTATTAATGTAAGATACCGGGCGAATAATGTTGTGTTGAAATTTTAGCTTCCAGGTGTTGATCATCGCATCCCTGGTGGCTATTGCTGTTTTTGCGTAAATTTCAGAAGAGCGTCCAAGGTCTAAACGTTGTTTTTCCAGCACTTGTGTTACTATTGAGATCCAATGCCCCGGTACAGGATAACCTCTTCCTGTGCCTCCTACATCAGCCCAAAACCTCGCTATAGTTTTCTGCTCTTCTGTAAGTGTTTTGGAAATATCATAAACCTCTTTTACCATCTTATAAAAATCAGATGAAGGGTCTTCGGAATAAGGATACGGAAAAGGAGGAGCCGTTGCTGTTAGGGTGGACTCCAAAAATGGTCTTGCAGCTCCAATATACGGGCCTACTGCATTGGAAAAAGCAGGAGGTGTCGGCACCCAGGCGCCGGGAAATATGGGAGGCACGTAACCTGTATTGGAAATATTGATATTGTCGGTCTTGGACCAATTAAAAATAGCAGTAGCAACGGAACGTCCAAAGGTTTGTGAACGGGTTAAAACGGCTTCCGGTTCAGCAGAAGTAAATCGCTGGTTATAAGCCGCCTCTAACGAGTCAATGCTAGCCCTATTCGCATCAGTAAGTCCTGCTAATAATGAACGGGACATATTCGCTAATGCCGTGTTTGCACTTGCCGCCCAGATATAGCGTTTGTCAGCTTCGACTGCAGGCATTGGGGGCATTTGGTAAAGCTTGCTTGACAGGCTAGCCGAACCCTTCATACCAGGATGTACTGATTCGTACAATCCTACACCAATATAACCAAAATTGCTCATATTTAAAAGTGCAAATGTCGGCGGGTTGGCATGCAGTTGAATACGTAGTAGGAGTTTGTACCAGTCATGCGCAACATCTGCACTTTCGTTGTTAGCTGATGGCAATAGTGGGTCATTTTTCTTGCAACCCATTAAAAAGATAAAAAAGGGAATCGTAAGTAGGCAAACTGCTTTTTTATTGTAGCTCAGTATGGATAGTTTCATATAATGTATAGTTTTTGGTTAGACTATTTTCCTCAGTGTGATTTGCACGTCAACCACAGTGGTTATTGAAGCACGGTTAACTTGTTTGTTTTTGTTATAATGTCTCTACCTGATGATGCAGTGATTTTGTAGTAGTAAATTCCTTTTCTTAAGTTCTTACTGCTTACATTAATATTATGCAGCCCCGCTTTTTTATTTCCCGATACAATTATAGCTACCACGCTTCCCATGGCATCGTAGATTATAATCGACACATTGCAGTCAAACGGAAGCTGGTAACTAATATTCGTTGAGTTTACAAATGGATTTGGATGATTAGTTATACTAAACTGATTACTTGAGCCGGGTTGATCAGCTATAAGTCGATCGTCTCGTGATAGGTGGGCTCGTGTTATCGTTGTTGAAGAATTACCGCAACTTCCTAAGTTATCACCATGATTTAAATGACTCTTTACTGCACTAGGAGAAACACATATTTGCTCGCCCTTATGGCAAATCAGTACCTTGTCATTTTTACTACCGCAGCGTACATCACTTACAAACACGGTTACCTGGTCTGTTCCTAAACATCCCCTAGCATCTGTGGTGGTAAGTGTATAAGTAGTGGTGGTAGTGGGGCATACTTCCATACTTTGGCTGTTTGAGGTAACACCGTGGCCTGACCATTCATAGTTGTAAGGGGCTACTCCGCCTGCACCTGTTCCGGCAAGTGTTGTGCAGTTGGAGCCATAGCCGTAGAATACTGTTTTGTCTGCACCCGCATTGGCTATACTGGCTTCAAAATTATAAATGGTTGTATTGCCATTTACACCAATAGTAAAGGCATCTAGGTAGCCTGTAAAATTGCCGCCCCAATAAGCAGGAATAAAAACGGGCGGAGCACCCACATTCAGCCTTATACCTCCGGTTCCGCCACCTATGAACTGATTCACAATCTTTGCATCGGGATACTGACTGATGTAAGAAGCTAAACTAAAATATACACCCCCCATCTCTGGGTTCGGCCTTGGAGGAGGACCCAACCACCAAATAGCATTTAGCATGTCCCAGGTTTGCCAGGTATTTACGAGAGTAGGTCCTTGATCAGGCACTATTCCTGTAACATAACTGCCTGTCTGAAATCGTGGTTCAAAAAGCAGTCTGTCGTCTTCCAGTCCATCCCCTGTTCTGTCAATTTGCAGAACAACATATGCATTATCTGTACTGTTACTCCTGTTTACTATAAAAGTTGAATAACGAAATTCTGTAAGAGATGATAAAAAGGTATTATGATGAGAAGTGCTTCTAAAATTTGCCAAAGACCCTGTTGGGCTATTAAATTCAACGCTTCCCTCGCCAAGGGGGGGCATGGGTACCGCGCCAGTGAACGAAATTGTTGAGTTAGGGTTGCGTTGATCTACCCAACCACTAAGATTGCAATTTGTAACGGTTATTACGTTTTGCGAAAAAAGCGGTGTGGACAGAGAAACACAAAGCAGCAAAAGCAGGTGTTTTGAAAGGAGTCTAGTCTTAGTATTCATAAAAGAGGTTTTAAAGTTTTTACAATCGATGGTTAATTGGTTACTACTAAACATTAAACAGCTGGTGCCTTTTATCTATTTTGTTCGACAAGTCGGTTCTTGAAAGAACAGAAAAACTAAAACCTAATCATATTTTTCAGAATCCATCACAAAGCGTATTAAGTTTTTTAAACGGGAGGATTCATTACATTAAAAGTATTTAGTTCGCATTCACCTGTTTGTAGCACTTCACAAACGGCTGACTTTATTGGATGTTCGGTACCAAAGCGTCTTCAAAAATCACTTGTCCGGCTTACATTAACGGTAGTATTTGGCTTAGAAGCGGCTTTAAATATTAAATGAATTGCAGCGCCAATCTATCAGGCAGTAACAGCTATTTTTTTCTGTTTTATATCATTAACTTTAATACTATCCTGTTCTTTATGCACTCTTCTTCATATTATTTAAGCCTATTATTTCACCTCTTCATCTTTTTACCGGGAGGAAAGGCGCAGGCACAGTATAAAGAACAAGATTTTGTACGCCTTACGGTAAAAGATGGATTAACCCACAATAACGTAATGTGTTTTCAGCAGGATGATCTAGGTTATATTTGGATCGGTACGCAAATGGGCGTCAACCGCTATGACGGTAAAAAGTTTAGAAACTTTCTGGAAACAAATCAACAACCCTCTTTAAATGGCGGACTTTGTCATAAACTAAAGAAGATGGGGCATCACAAGCTGGGTATTCTTGCTCGTTATGGCTTTCAGCTATTAAACACGAAAGATCTTTCCATAAAAAACTATTTTATACCAGATAGTACTCCGTTTGTTGGTAAGCGTAATGCGGTTTGGGATGCCGTTTCGCTCCCAGATGGTTCTGTCGTCTTAAGTACAGCAGCCGGATTTTATTTGCTGAATAAACAAGGAGAAATAAAGCTGCGGCATGATGCTTATGGGTTAGGAGATGTAAGTAAAAGAAGAATACATTATGGTCGTGATATTTTTCCTCTCGCAGATAAAAAACTTGCAGTATATGTCGAAGAGGATAAGCTTGCTAGCTTTGATATTGAAAAAAATAAATTTATAGCTGATGCTTTGCACGAGAATGACCTGTATAAACTATACCCTCCGGAGTATTCATCTAAAAACAGGTGGATACGTAAGTTTCAGCTGAATAGTGATGAATTTATTTTTTTCTGCGATCAAATAGATAGTGTAATGTACTATCATCACGGCAAACGAAAATCCGTCATGTCGAAGCTTCCATTTTCATCGCATAACGAAATAAGTTGGGAAAGCAATTTACAGATGCTCGATGAAAACAAATTTGCGGTTAACAGCTTTCATGCAGGGTTTTTCATTTTCCATCTTGACCGCGCTACCGGAATAGTAAGTTGTCAACTTCCCAGGCTCCTGAGCAGACATAGAATAAACACTCTTTTTCTGGATAAGGATAAGCGTATGTGGGTCGGAACAAACAACGGTTTATTACAGCAGAAACTCAACCGTCCTTTAATTACGAGCTGGCTGTATAACCAACCTTCGTATGATAATGCTTACCACGGGTTCCAAAATGCTTTACGCTATAAAGACAAGTTATATCTGACCCGGTTTTCACGCTTCAATGGACTTGTTATTATCGATACCACAACCATGAAGGTGTCAAAGCGTATCTCGTTCTATGGACGGGATAATATGTGGAATGAGATTGTTTCCATTCAGATGTACCACCCGGATACATTGTGGTTGGCTACAAACGCAGGAATTCTATGGTTTGATGTCAGATCACACAGGTACGGCCAGGTTTTAGATCCGAAAAAATATCCGGAGCTTCATGACGGCATTGCCGTGCTCGCCCCTGCGAAAAGCGATGGCTATGCATGGTTTTGTTTTCTGTTAGGTGGGGTAGCAGGGCGCTATCATATATCAAGCCGAACCTTTACGTTTTTTACATCACGAACAAAGCCTGCCTTACCGTTTGATATGGTGAAAAGTGTTGTTTATGACGCTTATGGCGATGTTTGGTTAGGTGGACATTCGCTGACACGTTGGAATAACCAAAAGCAATTTTTCGATACGTTGATAAAAGTATATGGAGGTGACCACAAATACAACGACGACATTCTAACGATCAGTGCAGACAATACGGGTTCTCTATGGCTGCATAATGTTGATAATAATTTACTAGAATATAGAATCAAGGATAAAAAATTTATACAATATGGTTGGCAGAACGGCCTTCCCTCATCTATCCTTCATTGTTTAAGTCCGGTTGTGGAAAATACTCTATGGATTGGCAGTCCCAATCATTTGACAAAACTCAATACCATTTCGAAAGAAATGGTAGTGTATGACTATACTGATGGTTTTCCGGATGAGGCCCCTACTGGCAGACGTATCTACTATGACGCGGAGACAAAGGACTATTATTTATTCGCCCGGAATTATCTTGTGAAATTCAATAACCGTTTACGACCAACATTCAGATCCGACAATCCACTGCTCATTGAAGAAGTTATGGTCAATAATAACCATTCGTATTACCATCCATCCTCGTCGTTGCGTTTAACATCAAAACAAAACAATCTCTCCCTACATTACAGTATACCCGAGTACGAAAATGAGGACTATACTTTTGCCTACAAAATAAACGGTGCAAAAACGTGGACACAAGTTGGAGAAGAACGAAGTATTAAACTAATCAACTTGCAGGAAGGGGGGTATAAAGTAGAGATAGTTGCATCCGGACAATCAGGAAAACAAATAAAACAGCTTTTTAGCTTTTATATACAACCACCATTTTGGAAAACTCCACCTTTTATAGTGGCTATTTTTGTTCTGTTTTCAGCCTTAATCTACTTTTTTGTTGCCTACCGGATAAAGCAGATCCGGCAGAAAGCAGACATTGATAAGATGCTTGCACAAACAGAGATGAAAGCACTGCACGCACAAATGAATCCACATTTCATATCTAATAGCTTGAACAGTATTAGGGAGATGATCTTGCATAATCAAAACAACGGCGCCTCCCATTACATAACCAAATTCGCCCATCTTATAAGAGTTACGTTAGAACAATCAACTCAACCC
Source organism: Flavisolibacter sp. (assembly GCA_035645595.1). Taxonomy (GTDB): domain Bacteria; phylum Bacteroidota; class Bacteroidia; order Chitinophagales; family Chitinophagaceae; genus Flavisolibacter. The sequence continues at coordinate 8,232 of DASQMG010000568.1, forward strand.
TTTATAACCTTAAGAAATACCATCGATTACCTGCAACGGTATGTGGAAATGGAGCAGATAAGAAACAGTCTTTTCACCTGCAATATAACCGCAGATGAAAGCCTTGATATAAATGAAACTATTTTGCCTCCCATGCTAATTCAGCCTTTTATTGAAAATGCTATATGGCATGGAACACCAAACCCAAAAAGAAGTATCAATATAAATGTGTGTTTCAAGAAAGAAAATGATCAATTAATTTGCATTATTGAGGATGACGGCATGGGCATAGAAAAATCTCTAAAAGATAAAAATGAAGGCCCTGGGTTAAAGCAATCAGTTGGAATCTCTAATATTAAAAAGCGCATCCTGCTTCTGAATGAAAAATACAAGTTGCAAAGCAGCATTGTTATTGAGGACAAATCAGTTGTAACGGCGGGCTGCAAAACCGGCACCGTCGTTAAGCTAAAACTTCCAGTTGATTTAAATGCATAGCCATGATTGAAACATTACTTGTAGATGATGAACCAAGAGGCCTGACGTCGTTGCAGAAACTTTTGCAGTTGAATTGTCCGGAAGTAAGAGTAGTGGCTTGTTGTAACGATTCGAATGAAGCAAAAGAAAAAATTATTTTATTAAGACCGCAGCTCGTTTTCCTTGATATAGCAATGCCAGGTAAAAACGGTCTTGATCTTTTATATGAATTTGTCGATATAGAATTCGAGATCATCTTTGTTACTGCGCACAGTAATTACATGACACAGGCTTTTCATTTTAGTGCTGTGGATTATTTATTGAAGCCGGTAGATGAAGCTTTGCTGGTAGCAGCAGTACATCGGGTATCAAAAAGATTAGATAAAAATTCTTCCCCTAATGCTAAAAGGAATGCCGAAGCAATTGAAGTATTAAGGCATAATGTACACCAGAGGTCTGTGTGTGAAAAAATGAAACTTTGTATTCCTTCAATTAAAGGTTTCCAGGTGGTTGAAATAGAGGACATTATTTATTGCGAAGCAAATGGTAACTATACCAACTTTTATTTTGTTAGCCGTCCAACTATCTGTGCATCCAAACCGATACATGAATTTGAAGAGCTGCTATATGAGTGTAACTTTGTAAGAACACACAAATCTTTTCTTATAAATCTTGAGCATATTAAAGAATATGTTCGGGGCGAAGGCGGAACGCTCATTTTATCAAATGGTAAAGAAGTAGAAGTGTCGCGACGCAAAAAGGAGTCGTTAATGACAAAAATGAAATCATTCTACAAGTTTTGATCATTACGCCTGGCAGTAGTACAAAAATTTCTAGACCTATTCATTTTATTCGTAGTTGAGGAAACGAGAGAACCAATAGCGAAACTAACATAGGACACAATGTTAGCAGGAGGTTTATCAATTTACGGTTATCGTATCGGTCAAGTAAGTCTTAATCGGCTGAAGAAATTTTAAATAGTAAACGCCTGTCCGTGCTGATTTGAATTTATAAATAGTTTGTCCCTTTAATAAAACAGCAGCACACACCCGTGGCAACCTCCAAAGGAATAGAATTATTGGTTTCCAATTAATGGGCAATCGAGCACGTAATCCTTCGATGTACCGAAGTATTGACTCTACTTTTATGGCAGGCGCTGCCTCTTCAAACCTGATGCAAGTAATACTTCTTAGTCCAAAGTGTCCGCTGGCCAACTGCTGTGTAAGCGAGACTAGTTCAAAGTTGTATTCTATGTAAATTTCCTAAGATAAGCCCTAAGTTTTTAGCCTCTGTAAATCGTCAGCGTAAAGTGTACCGGTAATGTTTTAATTTAAGAGAGGGTTTCCATTGTTCATTTTTAAACCATTTTATCATGGGGCCAAAACCTCAAAAGCAATCCCCAGAGAACTTCGTTAAAGACATTCGCCCTGAAAGCTCGCCGCCGGCTTTATTCTTCAGAACAAAAGA
>DASQMG010000569.1:0-4042 GCA_035645595.1 Flavisolibacter sp.
CGTCCACCAGGTAGGCATTAGGGTTAGGCCTATCGAGGATCATTAACTCCTTTCTATTTTCGGCACAGGCCTCCATTAATCGCGACAGCGCATTGATATTGGTATAATAACGTACACCCACATCCTGCACATCATAGATCATAATATCTACATCAACCAGGTCTTCTTTAGTAGGCTTATTCTTTCTTCCATACAAAGAAATAAGCGGTATGCCCGTAGCCGAATCTTTTTCATCAGCAACATGGGTACCCGCACTGGCATTACCCCGGAAGCCGTGCTCGGGTCCAAAAACTTTTACAATGTTTACACCCAGCAATTGCAAACTGTCCACCATATGCCGGCGACCAATAATAGATGTTTGATTGGCGAGAATTGCCACCCGCTTTCCTTTGAGGTAAGAAACATATTTTTCCGTTTGATCGGCGCCGGTCCTGATCGTGTCTTTGGCCGCCACAACTACACCCCTGCGATCAATTTGATTCCAGGTGAAGGATACAAGGGATTGCTCCCGAACAGGCGCCTTATAGGCTGTTATTGCTACAATTGCCAACAGAGTGGAGAAGGCAAAGAATGAATTTTTCGGCATGCTGCTATAAATATAACTCATTCATAATTTATGCTGTTAAGGTTATAACTTGCTACACTGCTCTAATAGAGCCAACTATGCCTCCATTGGTTCCCATAAAAGGGAATGTCATCCTCCAATACATAATAGAACAACAAATTCAGTTGCAAAGAAAGTCACATCATGGGTTGATTGGGCGGTATTTATCTTGTATTAAAAAAGGATGGAGAGACATGGAATAGCAACGGCCAATAACAAAGTAAAATCTACCATCCGCATTTGCATTCTATTTTTTGCTTTTTGTTTCCGTTCCAGTTGGTACCCTAGTAAGGAAATTTTTCCATGAAATTTTTTAACACAGTTGGATTGCCTCCCTTGCTATCTGCACTGAAACAGTAGAGGCCACGTGTCCAGGCAAAAAAAGCGATTCCTTTTCCAATGAGGTGAATGTACATAGGCTCTGTCTTTAGAGATGTCTGCCGCTGTTCACCGATGGCATTCTCTTTGGTCTCGGTAAAGATGGTTTGCATCGTTTCTTCTTGATCCTTACGGTCTGCAGAAAGGGAAAAAAGCATAAATACCTCGTCTTTTCCATTTTGATAAACCGCTTCCCCATCAAGACCGGGTCCTGGTTCTTTTATCGTAATACGAGAAAACAAGCCAACCTTTTTAGGTAATAGTTTTTCAAAGTTCCCGCCCACTGGCAAAGGCCGTTGTTGAATATTATAAGGAAAAGTTTTTTGCCCGTAACCAATACTATAGAAGCAGGTAAAAAGAATCGTAACAAGAAACCGTTGCATACCATTTTTGACCAAGTTATTGGACTACGGTTGCGCGTAATAGTAACGCTTTGCCAGCGGCAGCGGTGCTTTTTTTAACGGCAGGAAGTAAAGGTTTCACTACGAAATAGTCAATGAACATCACTTGTGTCGCAGGTTCATTATAGCCGACATCTTGAGCAAGCGATACTTACTTCAAAGCAGATATTGGAAAAGAGCTAACTATCGAGGCAGTTCAAGACTTGGGCATGACCGGTTGTAACCTGTCGTACCTTCTATGCGTCCTATGATTAACATAAAGTAACATGAAAAGATACTTGTTCGCCACCACCCTGCTGTTTGCACACTACATTGCATGCAGCCAGCTACCAGCTGACAGTATCAAAGCGATCATCAAACGGGAAATTGCAGGTAAACGAAGTAAGAGCATTGTGGTAGGCATTATCGATGCCAGTGGCAGGCAGATCTACTCCGAAGGAATACTGAGCGATCAAAAGCCTTTGCGTCCCGATGCCAATACTGTCTATGAGATCGGTTCCATCACCAAGGTCTTTGCATCCGTTCTACTGGCCGAAATGAATATCAAAGGTCAATTGAACCTCACGGACCCCATTTCGAAATATCTTCCTGCCTCCGTTAAATCGCCTGTGCGCAACGGGCGGGAGATCACCCTTCTCAGCCTTTCAACCCACCGGTCAGGTATGCCGCGTTTTCCGTACAATCCCTATCCCAAAAACATGGATAACCCTTACGCTGATTACACCGAAGTGGATTTGTTTGCATACGTCTCCCATTTTGAGCCTGAGTATGATTTCGACACCCGATGGCGGTACTCGAACGTTGCGTACGGACTTTTGGGTAACATTCTATCCAGGATAGCAAAGAAAGATTTTGAATCCATGACCCGTGAGACCATCTGCAGGCCGCTAAATATGCCGTCTACTGCTATCCGGAGTACAAAACAAATGCGTGCAAACACCGCAGGTGGACATGCCATAACAGGCCAGCCCACGGTCTCCCTTGAGCTTGGAGCCCTCGAAGCCGCAGGAGCCCTGCGCTCGAATGCAAACGACCTCCTCACCTTTGCAGCGGCCAATCTGGGGCTCATCAAAACCGATCTCCTGGCCGCCCTGGAGCTCACGCATGTGCTGCAGGCAAAAAAAGATGGCAACGACACCTACACAACCATGGGATGGACACTCGCCAATGACAGCGGCAGAGAGCTCCTTTTCAAAGACGGAGGAACACCAGGCTACCGTACGTTTCTGGGAATTGACAAAGAAAAAAAGATAGGCATAGTGGTTTTGTCCAATACCGACAATTCCGTGACCGACATCGGCTGGCATATCCTCGACCCAAATCATAAAGTGGAAGCTTATCGCTATCCCTGGACGTTGCTTGATACATTGCGCATCACTGTCCGGAAGCGTGGTGCGGACGCTGCCATAAAATTGCATGATGAATTGAAAAGCGCAAATGATTCTGCGCACCAATTTGGTGAACAACAACTCGATCACCTTGGACATGAATTAAGAAGAGGGGGGAAAATGGCGGATGCGGCAAAAATCTTCGAACATAATGCTAAGCTCTATCCAAAAGCAACGTTGGTGTACGTCAGTCTCGGTGAGATTTATAGACGGACAGGCAGCAGTGAAAGGGCAACAACTTATCTGGAAAAGGCGCTCGCCCTGGAACCGGGTAATGAGCATTTAAAACGCATGCTCGGCAGTTTGAAAAAGAGGAAAGGTAAATGAGTTCTCAAAGTTCCTGAAGCGGGGAATGACGATCTTTGGCAACAACCGATGAAGTTGTTAAAGATGCAATCGCTGATACCTATTCTACGGCCTGAAAGACTCATGAAAAAGCAAGACATCAGCCAAAAATCAAGCGGTTGGCGTCGCTTTGATACAAAATGAGCAGGTGGTTCCATTCTCTACCTTACAGCTTAGCAATTTTTGTGATAATTCAATAAAGTTGCTCCCATTTTGCTCCCCAATTCAAATAAAAATGCTCAAACACAGCATAGAACTGCGTTTGAGCATTTTAGTTGTCGGGAAGACAGCCGGAAAGTTAACTGCCCGCAATTATTTATAAATCAATGAGTTAGAAGCTTGTAAAAAGCATCTTTCACGCATGACACACTGGTCGAAGAACTATAGTAAAGTTATAGTAAATTCTACTTATAAAGTTTGAAATGGTGCTTCACAACGACAAAAAAGGAGCAGGGCTAAATAAATTCTTTAGCCTTTCACTTTTAATCAGACGGTCCTAGGTTCACGTCTTGAAAGGCAGTTTCAGAATTAATGCCTTTATTTACGGGCATTTATTTGTTTTCGAGCATTCGCTTCATTTGCTTACAAATGCTGTTAACTCCCCTGCGATCGTTCGTAACCTTCTTTGTTCATTTTGTTCAAGACGCACAGAGATCCACTCGCCGAAGTATTCATTTTCCAGTAGCAGACGCACCTGTTTCTTTCTTATTCTTGTGATGCTTTCCCTGCTCATAGAATCGCTTTTTTCAGTTCATCCATCGCCATTTTTATTTCCCTTACTTTGCCTACCCGCAGGATATCAATGCTGGAGAGCAACTTATATAACAACTCATCCTTTCCTGCAGCCTTAGATACATTAGGGTGTAGGGGTTCAATCATTAACCCCCGTATGTCACCTTTCTCAGCGGGCCAGGCATATTGCATTT
>DASQMG010000570.1:0-1756 GCA_035645595.1 Flavisolibacter sp.
GAAAAAGGCAAGAGAAGACAGCGAGGCTGATTTTAAAATCTATCAAAAGATAAAAGACGAGTGGGAGCCAATGGATGAACCGCATTTCGTACTGAAGTCCACCAATGACAATATACATGAGATGTTAAATAAAGCAACAGACTATCTTAATGTAAAAAGATGACGCAGCAAGAAATAAATGAGTTGGTTTTGAAGGGAAGATTTCCCGAAGATAGTAATCAGCCAGAGTTGTTAGAAACACACATATCGTGGGTTATACTGTGTGATGATTTTGTATATAAAATAAAGAAACCTGTCTTGTCCTACGATAGGTGGACAGATTTTACAACAAAATCTGACACAAATTATGGCAAGACAACAGAAAGTATTCTTAAGGTACAGTATTAGCTTTAAGCAAAAAGTATTAAAAGAGATAGAGGAAGAAGGATTAAGTCATAGTGAAGCAATGCGCCGATACGGGATTAAAGGTGGAGACACTATTCACAAATGGCTGGTAAAATTTGGCAAAAATCATTTAACAAATAAAGTTGTTCGTATAGAGATGAAAGGTGAGAAAGACCGTTTAAAGGAGTTGGAAGCTGAGGTAAAGAAATTAAAAATAGCATTGGCTGATGCTACCCTGGCAAAAGATGCGTTGGAAACTTTGATAGAAGTTGTCAACGATCATTACGCCACAGATGTAAAAAAAAATTTAGGACACAGGCCATTGAGCGTGCATCAGAAGAAAAAGCATACGGAATAAATAAGTTGTGTTCCTATTTTGATTATTGCCGTTCAGCTTATTACAAGTCTTTAAAGGTTAGGGAGACCACATTATTGAACGAAGATTTGGTAGAGAAGCTGGTTAATGATATACGCAGATATCAGCCAAGGATAGGAGGTAAAAAGCTGTATCATTTACTAAGGGATGATTTGCACAAGATAGATCCTGGTTTGGGTCGCGATAAGTTCTTTGATATTCTACGCAAGAAGAAGCTGCTGGTTAAACGCCGTAAGAAGTATGTGTATACTACCAATTCATTTCATTGGCTCAGAGTGTATAAAAATGCTGTAAAGAATAAGCTACTTGCAGCACCTAACCAGGCTTGGTTAAGCGATATAACCTATTTGCGGATCAACAATGGATTTGTATATCTGTTTTTGATTACAGATGCTTATTCCAGAAAGATAACGGGTTGGTCATTGTCCGATAGTTTGTCTATTGAAGGAGCTATAAATGCTTTAAAAATGGCTATAAAACAATGCCCGCAAACAAATGGAATAATACATCATTCGGACAGGGGAATTCAATATTGTAGTAATGCATATACCGGGTTGCTGAAGAAGTGTGATATGACAATAAGTATGACAGAAGAAAATCACTGTTACGAAAATGCAATGGCAGAAAGAGTGAATGGTATTTTAAAAGAAGAGTTTATGCTTGATGCAGATTTCGCAGATAAAGCAATGGCACTAAAAGCAGTAAAAGAAGCAATTGAAACATACAATACCAGGCGGCCACACTGGTCATTGAAATTGTTCACACCTCAACAGGTACATCACGCAGCGTAGAAGTAAAAGGAAACGAATAAGTTATAACGTAATCCACAAAATAAATGTGGATAGTAAAAAAGAAAAAAAGTAGCAAAAAAAGAAAAAAGGTAATAGTAATAATAGTGTCTACTTTATTTAGGACAAGACAACATGATAGGCTCCGGTGCCATTGAAGCCGCCCACCGCAATGTAGTGCAGCAACGCCTAAAACTTTCCGGCCAAC
>DASQMG010000571.1:0-1935 GCA_035645595.1 Flavisolibacter sp.
AAAGTGTGATATTCTTTCGGAATTCATTTAAAAAAATCCGTTATTTCTGCTTGAATTTAGCAGGGACGAAAGATATCATTGACATAAAATAAGATTTAGCGGAAAAATGTTTAAGTTAACGAAAGCTTTATTAGTAGAATAAGGTGTATGACAAATTGCATTAGGCTGCGGATTTAATCAGTTGCACTACGTTATTCCATTGGTTGGATTTTTTACTGGCTCTGAGATTAACGATTTGCTGTGCGCCTGCTATGCTCCAGCGTTGGCCGGAAAGTTTTAGGCGTTGCTGCACTACATTGCGGTGGGCGGCTTCAATGGCACCGGAGCCTATCATGTACCCTTTTTCCCGATAGTCCTTGTACTGCATTCGCTTCTTGTTGTTTTCATAATAGCGAACCACATCTTGCCTGGCCTTACGCGCCTGTTTATTGGTGGCAACAGTGTCTTTGAGTTCACAGAGCAGCTGTTCTACACCACCTGCAAGTAAGCATTGTTTTTGCCTCTCCATCCACCCACTGCGCCTGTTTTGATCACTGTACTGAAAACCCGCATATACGCCCAGCTTCTCCAGGGCATGATAAAAATCCAGTATCTGCATTGCCTGCGGGTAGCAATCCTCCACCCAGTTCCAAATCCACTGAGCACCATCGCAAACAAAGACTTTATGCTCGTAGGGCTCTGCGTATGCTTCCAACTTGGCGAGAAACTTGCCATGCCCACCTATATGACACATATACAGTGATTGCATGATTTGCTTTCGGTGCGCCTGAATTTGAACCTGTGAAGCGGCTTTAAACAGGCGTGCCACCTTAATTTCTTTCCATCCGGCTTTGCGCGTAAATACCATCGATCCATCCAGCATCACATACACCGGTTCTTGTTTTGTTTTTAAGGGTAACACAGCCGCCGCCTGCTTGCCTTGTGCCTGCTCTTGAAGTTGCCCTTCCAACTGCTGGCCATAGTTTTCACTCAGGCGTTGGATTTGTTTGGCGCTGATGTGTATACCCAGAAGTTCTGCCAGGATTTCAGCCGCCTCCTCAAAAACATAACCTTGAGCCAGCAGACAAAGGATTTCTTGCAGTTTACCAGTGATACCAAAATGCCTGGTGTGCTTACAGAGCACATGTTTTTTGCTGATAACTATTTTTCCAAAGCAGGTTTGTATTTTTTTTTATCATTACGGCTGCCAGGCTGCTCTCCCAAACTCTTTTCCAAAATAATCTTGTTGACCGAGCGGGATGTTTTGAGAAACTCCACTTCATAATCGTAGCCAGAAGAGATTGCCGGCTGCTTATCGAGCCATTTGTCCACTTCCTCGCATAAACTTTGCATGATAGCTGCCTTTACAACGGCTCGTTCGTGATTTTCCATTGCTCTACCTTTTCCCACAAAGTTCCCCTTTTTAATGAAAAATGCAATTTGTCATACACCCGGTAATTCTTTCCGTTCTTAAATCCCTAATTTTGACCTTCTTCAAATTATTTCAATAGCATGAGTCAACATTTGAGTGAACAGGAAGTAATACGGCGTGAAAAGCTTGCAGCGTTACAAAATTTAGGAATTAATCCTTTTCCTGCTCCTCTGTTTCCGGTTAATACAACTTCTGTTTATATAAAAGAGAATTACAAGGGCGAAGAGAATAAAGAGGAATTTGCCCAGGTATGTCTTGCGGGCCGGCTTATGAGCATACGTGATATGGGTAAAGCAGCTTTTGCTGCAATACAGGACAGTGCAGGTAAAATACAGATCTATGTAAAACGCGACGATATATGTGCAGGAGAAGACAAAACATTATATGATCATGTTTGGAAAAAACTGCTTGATATAGGGGATATAATTGGGGTAAAGGGATATGTATTTACTACCAAGACTGGTGAGACATCTATACATGTAAGAGAGTTTACCTTACTTACAAAATCATTAAAACCATTACCT
>DASQMG010000572.1:0-3319 GCA_035645595.1 Flavisolibacter sp.
AGGTTGTAATACACGGATTGCACATCCCGCTTAATCTCCAAAGCCCTGATGCTTCTTGCCACCTCAAACGATGTTACCTGTTGTTGCAGCAGATTTTTTCTTGCTTTATAAACACCCGGCCACTCCAGGCTTTGCGAAACGCCAATTTTTAAAATGCCTTTTGGGTCCGATGGCCGCTGGTCTTCGTTTTCTGCAAATAGTCCGGTCTTTGGAATTTCGTTCCAGCTACGACTCAGGGTGCGGCTTCCACTGATTTGAAGGTCGGCAGCACGTAGTTGCAAATTGTTTTGCAAGGCAATATCATACACCGCCGGAAACGAAAGCCGAGTTTGTGTAAAGCCGGCTTGCGACAGCAATAACACCAAAATAAAAGGGAGGAAAAACGATTTGTCTTTTTTGATACCGCCTGCAGAATCTCCGGTTGAGCATCGTTGCGTTGCCATCCGTTTATCTGTTATACTACTATCAGACAAAAAACGCAACAGTTGAATAGCGTTGTTGCGGTACAAGAGTGCGACGCAACAGCAGCTATATAATAGTATTGTTGCCTGGTTCATAGATGTCGTTTTTTGATTTGCTTTTTGTAAAAAGGATATACAGGAGCGGCAGCACAACCAACGTCAATATTGTGGCTGTTATCAGTCCGCCAATTACAACCAGTGCCAATGGTTGCTGTACTTCGGCACCGGCGCCGGTTGATAAGGCCATCGGGAGAAAACCAAGGGAGGCTACCAACGCCGTCATCAGTACAGGGCGAAGGCGGATTTTAGTTCCTTCTGTCACCCGTTGAACAACATCAGTTATACCGTCTTTTTCCAAGCCATTAAATGTGCTGATGAGGACAATTCCGTTGAGCACGGATACACCAAACAACGCAATAAAACCAACGCCCGCGGAGATGCTGAAAGGCATTCCAAAAATTACAAGGGCAGCCACACCGCCAATGGCGCTCATAGGGATTGCGCTGAATATTAGTGCCGCTTCTTTGAGCGACCGGAAGGTGAAGTAGAGCAAAGCAAAAATGGCGAACAAAGCAAGGGGTACCACAACCTGCAACCGCCTTGATGCCTGCTGCAGGTTTTCAAAGGTGCCACCGTAGGTATAGTAATAACCCGAAGGCAGCTTTACTGCGGCCAATAATTTTTGCTGTGCTTCTTCCACTACAGTTTCAACGTCGCGACCGTTGACATTAAAGCTGACATAAACACGCCGCTTGCCTGCCTCACGACTGATTTGCGCAGGACCGGTTTGAAACGAAACTTTTGCGACTTGTGATAGAGGAATCTGGTTGCCGTCATTCATGGGAATAAACAAATCACTCACATCTGCTAAAGATGTACGATGGGCACTGTCAAGGCGCACCGCCAAATCAAACCTTCGTTCATTTTCATAAACCGAACCGGTAGTTTCACCCGCAAACGCAGTGGACACTACGTGGTTTACATCGGTAATATTCAGGCCATAACTTGCCAGTTTAGAGCGGTCATAGTCTACAGTTATTTGCGGCAAGCCGTCTATCCGTTCTACCTGTGGTTGCGTAATGCCATCGATAGATTTTATGATGTTGGCCACACGATTGGCGTAAGCCTCAAGCGTATCTAAATTTTCACCAAAAATCTTAATCGCAACATCCTGCCGTATGCCGGTCATGAGTTCATTAAAACGCATTTGTATAGGCTGGCTGGGCTCGGCAATCACACCGGGGATGTTCGACAGCGTATCCCGCATTATGTCGGCCATTTCGTAAAAATCTTCTGTTGTCGTCCACTCCTTTTTGTTTTTCATCACCACAATTAAATCGGAGGCCTCGGGGGGCATGGGGTCGGTGGCTACATCAGCTGATCCGGTTTTCCCGACTACCATTTTTACTTCCGGAAATTTTAATAGCATGCGCTGCGCCATCATCACCGTTTCAGTGGTTTGGGAAATCGAGGAACCCTGCGGCAGTAAAAATTCAATGGCATAATCGCCTTCTTCCAGCGTAGGAATAAACTCCCCACCCAGCCGACTGAAAATAATTGCAGTGATGATTGATAGTGCTACTGCTATACTTACAACTACGTATTTTATACGGATGGCTCCCTCGATAATGGGTGCATATAAGCGCTGAAAGAAGTCCATCATTTTATCGGCAAATGTTCTTTTAAACACCTTCTTCTTTGGAAGAAATAAGGCACTCATCATAGGTATGTACGTAATGGATAAAATCAAAGCCCCTAAGATGGCAAAGCCCACCGTTTCTGCCATGGGACGAAACATCTTTCCTTCCACACCCTGTAGTGTCAGAATGGGCAGATACACAATCAGTATGATGATCTCGCCAAAGGCAGCGCTGTTGCGTATTCGTGAAGCGGAAACAAAAACTTCATGGTCCATTTCGGCCTGGGTAAATCGCAACGGTGAATTAGAATTATTTATTACCAGTTTCCTTCCTCTCTCCCTTAAATGGTGCATGGTGGCTTCTACAATAATCACCGCTCCATCTACTATCAGCCCAAAGTCAATAGCGCCAAGGCTCATAAGGTTTGCACTCACACCAAACAAGTTCATAAGCGATAAGGCAAACAGAAGAGAGAGCGGAATGGCCGATGCTACAATTAGTCCTGCACGAAGATTGCCGAGAAAGAGTACCAATACAAAAATCACGATCAACGCGCCTTCAATCAGGTTTGTTTTGACGGTGTTCATGGCACGATCAATCAAGTCAGTACGATCTAAAAATGCTTCAATCTCTATGTCAGCAGGAAGCGATGTCCTTACGGTTTCCATTCTTTTTTTCACAAGCCCAACAACCGAGGCACTGTTGGCTCCTTTCATCATTAACACCAACCCGCCTACGACTTCTTTCTCGCCATTGTATGTCATAGCACCATAGCGCGGCGGAGAGCCGAATTGTACTGTAGCCACATCCTTTATCAATACAGGAATGCCGGTCGGTTCTTTTTTAATAACGATGTTTTCTATATCCGTGAAGTTTTTAACGAGGCCAACGCCGCGAATGAAATAAGCGTTTGGCTTCCTGTCAATATAAGCACCACCGGTGTTCTCGTTATTTTTTTGGAGTGCCGTGAAGATTTCGGGGATGGTCACATTCATAGCCTTTAATTGTATGGGGTTTACAGCTACCTCATACTGTTTACTGATACCGCCAAAACCGGTTACCTCTGCCACGCCTTGTATGCCGCTTAATTGCCGGGATACAATCCAATCCTGCATCGTACGCAGATCCATCGTGGAATATTTGTTTTCACTCCCCCTTTTTGGATGAATAACGTATTGATAAACCTCGCTGAGACCTGTAGTTACCGGTCCCATTTCG
>DASQMG010000573.1:0-1873 GCA_035645595.1 Flavisolibacter sp.
CTGCACAGCATCAAGCTGCACCCGTAGGTTTAGTTTTTTATAAGTCACTTCGTTTACCAGCGTACCGGTCCAATCAGGATTAGGATCGCCTAATATGCGGCGAAGCGTGGTGGGCCCGCTGGGGAGCCCGTTAGCATCGCGACCCGGTGTGTAAGTAAGTACTGAATTTTGCACTCCGCGTTCAATTTGCGGAATACCGCCGCTGTTTTTTATTTGTCCGCCCGAAGCATCGGTGGCAAAAAAGGACCCATAGAAAATCCCAATTGGTTGGCCCTCAATAATAGCAACTGGTGCACCAGCGTTAAGACTAAACAGGGTCAATGCCTGCCCGATACGAACCGCTTTGTTTCGGTTACGGTTGAAGATGGTTGTTACATTCCAGCGAACATCTTTGCCAGCTATAGGTGCAGCATTTAAAACCAATTCAACACCCCGGTTCTCCAGCTCTCCAAAATTATCCTGCAAGGTGGAGAAACCTGTAGTGGGTGCCACTACACGGTTAATCAACAAATCCTTTACCCGTTTGATATAGTAGTTGGCACTAAGGGTAATGCGGTCGTTAAAAAACCCGAGGTCTGTACCAAGCTCCAGTTCTGTTTGGCGCTCAGGTTTCACGTTCTCATTAGCCAATGTGGTTTGCGATGTAAAAGATGTGCGGTTGAGGAAAGAGGTTGGGATATACGTATTGATGCGGGCATAGGCACCAATACCAGTAAGGTTTCCGCTTTCGCCATAAGCCGCCCGGATTTTGAAAAGATTCCAGGCTTTGTTTTTCCAGAAGTCGTTACCCGATATAATGTAACTGCCGCTGATTTTTTTATACAATTGGTTACGCTGGTTCTCGCCAAACACCGATGAGCCATCAAGGCGCAAGGCACCGGTAATGAAAAGATTGTTATTGAACTTAAAGTTCTGTTGCACGAAAACGCCCGAGATAGACAGCTCTGACCGTTCATCGGCGGGAGGTAGAATAGTGGTAGCGCCGCTGACGGTTTGTACCGCTGGTGCCAGGCCGCGACCCTGCGCCAGCACATAATTCTGCCGCTCGTATTGTACGGAGTACCCCACCTGCGTTACAGAAGCCAGCTTCTGGCTGATGTTATGCGTGTAGGTGCCGTTGATCTCGTGGTTAATTTGGAAGAAATTATTTGTCGCAGCGCTGGCATAGCCGTTCTGGCTTTCATTGATTGGAAAGCCACCGCCATAAAAAGCCGGGCTCACGTTGTAGGCAAACGGAGGAATGAACGTAGTGCCGGCCTGGCTATAATTATCGATACCTATGGTATAATTGAAATTTAAATTCCTGACAGGATTATATTTTAAACTGGCATTAGCTATTACACGGTTGGTAGTTTGCCTTTGCTTAATATCTTCTATTACTGATACAGGATTTGCACGGCCGCGTTCTCCAACGGCTTTTAAATTACCGTTTGCATCACGGGCGAAGATGTCATGAAAATTACCAAGGATGGTAACGGAGTTCATGGGCGAAAAAAATGAATTGCCATCAGGCTTCTCGTTTGCGGTGCTGTTTACGTAATTCAATCCTGCAGTAAGGTTTAGCGTACTGGAAATAGATTGATCAACATTGGCCCGGAAGGAAAAACGTTGAAAGTCAGTGTTTTTAATAATACCCTGGTTATAGAAATAAGAACCTGAGGCAAAAAACTTCGTTTTATCCGAACCGGCAGAAATGGAAACATTATTATCGGTGCCGATACCCGTACGGAAGATATAATCCTGGTAATTATAACGGGTAACCGGGGTGGTAGTCGTTAACGCCGGCGTCAGAATATCCTGCGTAGCAACATCCGGGCTACCACCGAATTTGGTTGGTGCAGTATTGAAAGCCACCTGGTCCCGGAGTTTACTT
>DASQMG010000574.1:0-7029 GCA_035645595.1 Flavisolibacter sp.
AATGCCGCCGGGTGTTAACACCATTCCCACACTGCCAACAGCGAGCGTGGTTAAACTGCCTTCAATACCTAAGTGAGCTGTTTCCTGAAGTGCTAAGATTCCAAGCGTTGTACTAAACAAATACAAAGACCAAATAAGTAACGAATGAAAAACAAACCAACCTTTATGTTTTATAAAACGGATGCTTTGCAAGCCGTGTAGTATGCCTTTTAAAACGGTTTTAATTTTGCCTACGGCATCAATATGGCCAAAGCGTTTTAATAGAAAATAAATAATAGCAATAAAAACACAAAAACCGCCGATATACAAGGTTATTTTAGTGACAGATGTTTGACCATTTGCATCGCGAAAAAAGCTACCAAACAGCGAACCTACATATTCACCTATAACATGCCCCTGAAAAAACAGCGCTGCTACAAAAACAAGAGCAAGACAAACCACATCAACTGCCCGCTCCATGACAATAGTCCCGATTAATTTGTCAGCTCTAACCTTCTCATATTTCGATAAAAGGGTACACTTTACCACTTCGCCCAACCTGGGCACACCAGCATTTACGAGGTAGCCAATCATTACAGCAGCAAAGGTGTTAAAGGTTGAAGGTTTATATCCTAACGGTTCCATCAAGATTTTCCAGCGCACGGCGCGAATGAAGTGGCTTAGTACAAGCATGACAATTACCGGGACTATAAGCCATGCTTTTGCCCTTTGCACAGCAGATTTTATTTGCACCCATTGCTCATTTTCTATTTTTCTTACCGACAGCCACACAAATAAGATTCCAAGCCCCAAGAAAAAAAGGTATTGAAGTATAGTTACAAAGGGTTTCTTCATGTGAGGTGAAGGTAAAGCAATGTGCAAATTTGAAAACAGGCAAGTTGGAAAATAGGAATTGTGAGATACAAAAATATAAAAAAGGTTATGTGAATATCCGAACACTCAATTCGCTATTCTTTACTAAAGTGTGTTTCCTTCTTTAGGGAAAGCCATCTACAGCTTAAACATTTTAGCTTCTTAAAATGGCAGGGAGCAATAAGAGATGATTATACTACATCGTCAGTCATTCCTTTACAGGTAGCAGGGCCATTTAAGCAGTAAACGCTGGAGCCGCGTTTGCCTTATAAGATAAGTATCGCGGCGTTCACCGCTGTGAACATCTACAACCGTAGTCTTTTCATTTTCAATTATGTTGGCCCCGTGATGGTAGCATGATGGAGCCTGGTTATTAAAACAGAAATATTTATCGCGGGTGCAAAGCTAACGGCTACACACAAGCTGTTTACTCGTTTAAAGGAAGGTTGTCTATTAACCTGACACTGCCGATATAAGCTGCCACAAGGCCAATTACTAAATCGTCATTATTTTCCGATGGTGTTAGGGTTGAGGCGACCGCAATTTCGAAATAATCTACGATAAATCCCTTTCCTTCCAGGAAGGCGCGTGCCTCATTCTTTAATTCAGCTATTGGTTTTCTTAATAAGTTAGTTCTTGTAAAAAGTAATGCCTTAAAAATTGCGGACGCCAATCTTCGTTGCTCGTCAGATAGGCGAAGGTTACGGCTGCTCATTGCCAGGCCATCGACTTCACGTACAGTGGGTACTACCACTAAATCAACAGCACTCTGTCGATCTGTGATTTCAATCAGCTTGCTTATGACTTTGCATTGCTGATAATCCTTTTGCCCTACGTATAG
The DNA here is from genome assembly GCA_035645595.1 of Flavisolibacter sp. Classification (GTDB taxonomy): domain Bacteria; phylum Bacteroidota; class Bacteroidia; order Chitinophagales; family Chitinophagaceae; genus Flavisolibacter. The sequence goes on from DASQMG010000574.1 coordinate 1,694, forward strand.
CTTGTCCGGACCCACGATTTGCAACAGCCGGTCAACAACCTGACAAACTCCCTGGAAATGCCCAGGCCGGTAATGCCCCTCTAGTATTGTTTCCAAACCCCCTAGCTCGTATCTACGTGGTATATAGTTAGAAGGATAAATTTCTTCTTTAGGTGGAAGGAAAACCGCATCGCACCCGTTAGCCATAAGCAGTTGAATATCTTTTTCAATTGTAACGGGGTACCGGTTAAAATCATCAGCATTATTGAACTGTGTAGGATTTATAAAAACGCTGCACACTGTAATATGGTTGTCTTTTTTGGATGCCTGGAGCAAAGACAGATGGCCTTGATGCAGTGCTCCCATTGTAGGAACAAATCCCACCGAAAGTTGTTTTTTCTTTTGTATTTCCAGATACTTACCAAAGTCGGCTGCCCCTTTAAAAAGAATCATGATAGTGATTTAAACCATTGCTGGTGCTGCACTTGCGAAATAAATACTTACCTTCGCCAACTTTCCGTTTTATCTAAAACACTTACAATGTCAGCAAAGAAAAGAATTTTATTTATTGCCAATGAAATGTCGCCTTATTTGGAGCTGACAGAATTTTCTGAAGTAGTAAATAAGCTGGCCATCAAGTCGAACGACAATAACTTCGAGGTGCGTTGCATTATGCCGCGCTTTGGTGCGATAAATGAACGTCGCCATCGACTGCACGAAGTGGTTCGTCTTTCCGGAATCAATGTTTCAGTTGACAACGAAGATTTCCCTCTGCAGATCAAAGTGGCCTCTCTGCCTAATGCCAGGCTACAGGTTTATTTCTTAGATAATGAAGATCTTTTTAAACGCAAATATGTCTTTAACGACGAAGCTGAAAAATGGTACGACGATAATGGACTCAGGGCTATTTTCTTATGTAAAGGTGCCTTGGAAACAGTAAAAAAATTCGGCTGGCCTCCTGACATTATACATTGCAGCGGATGGATGACAGGGTTAGTGCCTGCCTATCTAAAAACGGTCTATAAGAAAGAGCCCGTATTTGCTCACAGTAAAATTGTATATACTATCGGACAAACAACTTTTAAAGAAAAGTTAGGCGCTGATTTTGTAAAAAAAGCACTTATACATCCCTCCATTAAAGAAAAAGATTTAGAACTATTTAAAGAAGGTACAAATGTGGCTATGATGCGGGGCGGTGCTTCCTATGCCGATGCTGTAACATTTGGTGTTGAAAAGGGAGATAAAAAATTGCTAGAAGAGTTCTCTAAAGTGAAGGGGAAAAAGACGTTACCGTACAATGCTGAATCTGATTTAACAGACTATTTACAACTGTATAACGACCTTGCGAGCAAGTAAAAAGAATTTTTTATTCCATAATTATTTGCTGTGAATTTAAAAGGGCTCTTAGCACTATTTTCTTCTCTTCTTGTTTTATTTTTTTCCTGCACAAAAATTAATGAAGCTACAGAATTAGGGGGCGACCTTATACCAACCGTAGATAATGTAAATACTTTTGACACTACGATAGATATTACTGCGGCTTACTTTCCTTACGATGATTCCAGCAAACATTTGATCAACGAAAACATGGCGTTGGGTAGGCTTAACGACCCCGTTTTTGGCACTACCACTGCGGATATGTATTTCAATTTGAGTAGTACCGTTTATGGAAGCTATCCTTTTGGCGCAAGGCCGGATTCTGTGAAAGCAATTGATTCCGTTGTACTAACGTTAGGGTTTAAGGCTGCTTATGGCGATACCATGAACAGTCAGCTCAGCGTAGAAGTTTCTGAAATAGCAACACAGACTGGCTTCAGTGATACTATGGCGTATCGGTATGATCACGCGGGGTTTAATACTACGGGCCCCGTTCTCGGTAGCAAAACCTTTGGATTTAGAAGTTTCAAGGATACGGCTTATGTAAACAGGAAAGGAGATAGTACCAAATCAGTTAATGTTCTTCGTATACGTTTAAATAATTCGATTGCCGAGAAACTAAAAGGTTTTGATACCGCGGGTTATAAAAATGATTCTTTGTTTAGAACATTATTTCGTGGCTTAGCGGTAAAAACGATAAGCACGACGGGTGGCCAGGGCGCATTTGCCTATTTTAATCTAACCGATTTCACTAACTCACGGCTTATTGTATATTACAAGGTTGGCCGCGCAACAGGGATAGACAGCGGCGCATCTATATCTTTTATTCATAACTCTTACAGTCAGGCCAATTCTATCAGACGTACGGCGGGAGGGGACTACCTGGCCAACTTAAACCAGTCATCTTCGCAAAAACTTTATATTCAATCCTCACCAACAGGTTCTTATATCGGAATGGCAATTCCTCAACTTAGCAGCTTTCCTAACAAAGTAATTCACCGTGCAGAATTGATCGCCCACAAAATTCCTTCAGTTTCAGATAATTTATTCGCTGTGCCTGGGAGGTTACTGTTAGATCACAAAGGCACCAACAACAGTAAAGACAGTGCCTACCTTTTTGAGAATGATTTACAACCGGGTTTTGATGGTTCTCTGAACTTTGCCGTTTTTGGTGGTAACCTGCGATCTGATGAATCATATCGGTTTAATATCACCCGTTATGTGCAGGGGATTATAACAAGAAAAGAGCGAAACGACAGCCTGCGATTGTATGCACCCTTCCGAAGCAATTTGTTTGCACGAAACCTCGGTGTAAATGGACAGAGTATTTCGATACCTAACCTTACCAATAACGGCAGTGGCCGTGTAGTGGTTGCCAACGGTAATTTTCCGGATCCATCAAAACGGCTCCGCCTGCGAATAATCTATTCCAATCTTTAATATTGTCGGGTGCCTATATTTGCACCCGATTTACTTTATGCAAAGAGGGAACACTTCTGAGCGCAGTACCAAAATCAAAATACATTAACTAAAACCTTTTTAATGCCTTATCTATTTACTTCTGAAAGTGTATCAGAAGGCCACCCCGACAAAATTGCTGACCAGATTTCCGACGCATTGATTGATCATTTCTTAGCTTTTGACCCTGACTCGAAAGTAGCGTGCGAAACTCTCGTAACGACCGGACAGGTAATATTAGCCGGCGAAGTGAAGTCGAAAGCATATTTAGATGTTCAGGAAATTGCCCGCCAGGTAATTCGCAAAATTGGCTATACAAAAAGCGAGTATATGTTTGAGGCCAACTCCTGCGGTGTTCTTTCTGCAATTCATGAGCAATCGCAGGACATTAACCAGGGTGTGGATAAGCAAATGAAAGAGGAGCAGGGTGCGGGCGATCAAGGGATGATGTTTGGCTATGCAACTGCTGAAACAGAAGATTATATGCCGCTGGCTCTGGATCTCGCCCATAAACTTTTGCAGGAGTTAGCCGTACTTCGCCGTGAAAATGACAGCATCCATTATCTACGTCCGGATGCAAAGAGTCAGGTTACCCTGGAATATGATGATAACAATCATCCTGTTAGGATAGATGCTATCGTTATATCTACACAGCATGATGATTTTGATACAGAAGCAGCAATGCTGGAGAAGATAAAAAACGATATCATTACTATCCTGGTTCCCCGCATCAAGGCAAAATATAGCAAGTATTCTACTTTTTTCAACGATGAAATTAAATACCATATTAATCCAACCGGCAAGTTTGTGATAGGAGGCCCGCACGGTGATACCGGACTTACCGGCCGTAAAATAATTGTGGATACTTACGGTGGTAAAGGCGCTCACGGTGGCGGTGCGTTCAGTGGTAAAGACCCTTCAAAGGTTGACCGCTCGGCCGCTTATGCTACACGCCACATTGCAAAAAATCTGGTGGCTGCGGGTGTTTGTGATGAGGTGTTGGTTCAGGTGTCTTATGCAATTGGAGTGGCACAGCCTATGGGTATTTATGTAAATACGTATGGTACATCGAAGGTAGAATTGAACGACGGGGAAATAGCTAGAAAGGTAGAAGCTATCTTTGATATGCGTCCCTATTTTATTGAACAACGTTTAAAACTGCGCAACCCGATTTACAGCGAAACTGCAGCCTACGGGCATATGGGTCGTAAGCCGGAGACGGTAACAAAAGAATTTCGTTCACCTGAAGGTAAGGTGGTAACAAAGGAAGTAGAGTTGTTTACCTGGGAAAAGCTTGATTATATGGACAAGGTGAAAGAGGCATTCGCTATTTCTTAAATCATAAGTATAGTAATGAAGGAACTGGATAAAACCAGTTCCTTTTTTTTGCCCTTTCCAAAAGGAACACTTCCAAAATTACGGCTTTAGGTGTTTTGGAATATACGGCGAATGCGTGCATTAATTGCCCTCGCCGGTCTGATTCAGGCTTTTGCGATACTGCACCCCTAACGGTGGAAGATATGGCCGCCTTGGGCCGCGATCTCCTATTCTAATAACCGGCCTAATTGCATTCTTTCCCCACCACACCTGTGTTTTAAAAACATAGAACTAAAAGAAAGCGGGTCCTTTACCTTTGATACCAGAACTAAAAGATAACCTAATTGAAAAATTTTCGTACGCAAAACAGGCCTAAAAAGAGCACACTTGTAATTGGTAAAAAGGCTGTCCTGGACGCAATTAAAAGCGGTACCGCATTGGAAAGAATTTATTTGCAAAACACCATAGGCGGACAAGAAATAACGGAGATAACAGCTTTAGCGGCACAGTATAAGATTCCTGCAAGCAAGGTTCCCATAGACAAATTAAATGGGTTCAATATAGGCGTACACGAAGGCTGCGTAGCGCTCCTTTCAAAAATTCAATACCAGGATCTACAGGAAGTAATTTCGTATGTGGTAGAAAGCGGCGAGGTGCCGTTGTTTTTAATTTTAGACGGGATCACAGATATAAGAAATATAGGTGGTATGGCAAGAACCGCCTTTTGCATGGGCGTAAATGCTATCATCATTCCGGATAAAGGTGTTGGTATGCTAAACGAAGACGCTATACTGACTTCAGCGGGAGCCCTGGAAAAACTCCCGGTTTGCCGTGTAAACAGCCTTATGAAAGCAGTAGATGAGTTACGGCTCAACGGAATAAAAGTTTTGGCAAGCGAAATGACGGCGGCGAAAAATGTTTTTGAAATAGACATGGCATTACCTGCCGCCATTATAATGGGCAGTGAAGAAAAAGGCATCTATCCGGCCCTTTTAAAAGTAGCTGATGAAAGATTTAAGGTTCCAATGGTAGGAGAATTCGAATCTTTAAATGTCTCTGTTGCAACGGGGATGATTTTATACGAAGTAATGAAACAACGTCAATTTAAGATTTGAAAATGACTTCCTCAATCAACCTGCCACCTACCAGCTCCACTTATCAACTAATAGAATGCCCCCGCGATGCGATGCAGGGTTGGAAAAATT
>DASQMG010000575.1:0-13427 GCA_035645595.1 Flavisolibacter sp.
GAAGATATGCGCTCTATCACGGAAGACCAGGAGGCTGCTAACGAAGAGTTGCAAAGCGCCAACGAAGAACTACTATCGGGCGGCGAGGAATTGCAAAGCCTGAATGAGGAACTTGAAACTACAAAAGAGGAAATACAAAGCACCAATGAAGAATTAACCAGCCTTAACCAGGAACTGATTGAACGGAACGAGCAGTTGAACTATTACCGTAAATATGCCGAAGCAATTGTCAGTACCATTCACGAATCGCTTCTTGTTTTGACAAAAGATTTTCAAATTAAGAGTGCGAACAAATGTTTCTACGAAAAGTTTGCCAGCACAGAAAAGGACACAGAAGGAAAGATGTTTTTTGAATGGGGCGGGGGGGTATGGAATTTTCCTGGCCTGCGGGATAACCTGAAAAAAATTCTGCCAAACCAGCCCGACTTTGAAAAATTTGAAATTACCATGTCTTTGCCTTCCTTAGGGCAAAGGACTTTATTGCTTAATGCTCACCATATCATTAATGACAACAGTAATGAACAACTGATTTTAGTAGCTATACAAGACATCACAGATCAGAAGGCTTTTGAACAGGCCTTAGAATTACAGGTGTTTGACAGAACACGAGAGTTGCAGGAGGCAAATTTGCATCTTCAACATTCAAACGAAAACCTTCAGCAATTTGCTTCTATTGCATCACACGATTTACAGGAGCCCCTGCGGAAGATCAGAACCTTTACAGCCCTCCTGGGCCGGCGCTTTGAAAATTTACCAGGGGAAGCGGTGGAACTGGTAAACAAAATCAATACGTCAGCAGATAGAATGTCCCAGTTAATCAAGGAAGTGTTGGAATATTCGAAACTTGCTCACACTACCAAAGGTTACGTTGACACTAACCTCGATGTCATTTTAAAAAACGTATTGAATGATCTTGACTTACTGCTTTCAGAGAATAAAGTAATCATAGATTATAAGGAACCATTACCAACGGCTGCTGCGATTCCGCTGCAAATGAACCAGCTTTTTTATAACCTTTTGACAAATGCCATTAAGTTTCAAACGAATATGTCATCCCCTGTAATTACCATTTCCTGCAGGTGGCTCTCTAAAAAAGATTTATTGAATCATCCGGAGCTTAAAAATGATGCTCCTTATCTAGAAATAAAATTCAGGGACAACGGTATCGGCTTTGACCCTGAATTTGGTGATCAGATCTTTCAACTGTTTGAACGATTGCATTCTACGGATGAATATGAAGGAACAGGATTGGGATTAGCCCTTTGCAAGAAAATAGTGGATAATCATAATGGAAAAATTTATGCAATTTCCAGGGAAGCTGAAGGTGCTTCCTTTTATATTATTCTTCCGGCAACCCAGGTTGAAGCTTCTGTATAAACCAAACAGGTGCGCCCTTTAGGTTACGGTATAGTATTTACATTGATGAAATAATGAGAGGGTTATAAACAATGAACATCTATATAAAAAACATGGTTTGTGTACGTTGCAAAATGGCGGTTCAGGCAGTTCTGGAATCATTGAATATTGATTACCTGCGTATTGAACTTGGCAGGGTAAGCCTGGCCACAGACCTTACTTTAGCGGAACAGGAGGTTCTGAATTCTTCCCTAAAGAAATACGAACTGGAGTTAATGGAAGATAAACGAAAGATTCTTGTAGAAAGAATAAAGACGTTAATCATTGAACTTTTCCACTCTCCCGAGGAAATACATTTAAAATTTTCTGCACACCTAAGCCGCACTCTTCAGTACGATTATACCTATTTATCCAATGTGTTTTCTGAGCTGGAAGGAAGCACCATTGAAAAATTTTATATCACGCAACGAATAGAAAGGGTAAAAGAACTACTGGTTTACGAAGGATTAAATGCCACCGAAATATCCCACTATTTAAACTTTAGCAGCGTATCTCATCTTTGCCTCCAGTTTAAAAAGGTAACAGGGCAAACCCCCTCTTTGTTTAAAAGACTTTGTGCCACTGACGATTTTGTTTGGCGAAAGTGTGAATAATGTAACATAGACCAGTCATAGTGTAACAAAAACACTTTACCGGTACAGAACTTTGCAGGAACACAGTTTAGAAGTCAATAATTATTCGCTTAATGTTATAACGATGAAAGAAAACATGAACATATTAATTGTTGACGATGATGCCGATGATAGAAAATTATTTATTGATGCTATCAAAGAAGTAGATGCAAATATAAAATGCTCCACTGCTGTTGATGGCAAACAGGCACTGGAGCTCTTAAAAAGCAACTACGCTTCTTTACCGGATTTTATTTTCTTAGACCTGCGGATGCCGCGTTTTAGCGGGAAAAAGTGTTTGCTTCAAATAAAGAGCGATGAGCAATTAAAATCCATTCCGGTTATTATTTATACAACGTCGAAGGACCTGGAAGAATCGAAAGAGCTCCGGGAATTGGGTGCTGTTCATTTTATAAGTAAGCCAAGTGACCCCGAAGAAATCTATTATGTGGTTTCTTTTGTGTTGGAAGAACAGTTGAATATTTTACGGAACTCATAAATCGTTTCAGGTATGGGAACTTTGGCGAGTTGCTCAACCCGCGTTCATGTTGATAAGCAAATAACGTAGTCATTTTGGAGCCTGCACTATACAATGTTTACGGGCTGGTGTTCATCCATCTTCTTTGTAAAAAATCCGCCGGCGAAAATGGAATTACCCGGGACCTGTCACCGCTGCCCAACCCGGGATAGTGCGAATATGGAAGCCATGCATTCTGATCTTTAAAGCGAAGTAATCAACTGGCTTTACAATTGGTACGCTTGAAAAGAAGCTTGTGATGGGTTCATAGCCATGCCTGCTTTTCATAAAATTTATTTCAATGACAATAAACGCCGGCGCGCAGGCGCCATAAAATGTTTTGTGTTTTTTTATAAAAATCCTACATTTCCTTGTATAATACATAGCGAATTAACCGCTGGTTACTCTATAACCCTTGACCTTCCTACTCGCCCTTACAGTTGTATAAAATGAACATTGAAAAAGATTTGCTTGTCCGTTTAATAAACGCTGATGAAGATGCATTCAGGGAAATCTTTGATTGTTATTTTAAAAAGGTTCACCGGTTTGTTTATAGTTATATCAAGGAGACAACCCAGGCAGAAGACCTCACACAGAACATCTTCCTTAAGCTATGGGAAAAAAGGGCTGGAATCGATATAGATAAATCCTTTGACGGATACCTCTTTACTATTGCTTACAGAACCGTAATGGATCATTTCAGGCAAACAGAAAGACAAATTTTATCCGCTGCTTCAGACGCATTTTTAAAAGAAGCCATTGCTTCGTCCCATTTTTCAGACGAATTGCTGAACCGTCACCAATTGGAATCGCTTTACGAAAAAGCCTTGCAAACAATACCTCAAAAAAGAAAGGAAATATTTTTATTAAGCCGCCATAATGGGTTGTCGAATAAGCAAATTGCTGAACGCTTACATATATCAGTCAAAACCGTTGAGAACCAAATGACGGCGGCTTTATCAAAACTTAGAGAGTTCTTTGCCCATTCAGATTTAGGCAGTGCCGTGTTTTTCTATTATTTTTTTAGTTAGCATAGGGGTCGGGGTATACATCTTACGTAATACCAGGTACGAAAGATTGTTTGCAATGGATAAACACAGTTTGAACAGATTTTTTCTGAATGAGTCTACTGGTTCGGAAAGAGAAAAAGCCATCCAATTTTTATTAAATCCTGAGAATGATGGAACAATCAGGGTTTGGATGAAAGAAAACTGGGACCTTATTACCGACCTTGCCGGCAAACACCATACGCATGACCCGGTTGCCAAAAATATCTGGCTTAATATTCAGCAGAAAATAAAAGAGAGCAACCAGGATACAGCTCCTCTTCCCAAAAAACATACGCCACTGTACACCTTAGGTGGTAAAAAAGCGGGGCTATTTGCCGCAGCTGCTGCGGTACTTATTGTTGTTCTTTCAGGCCTTGGTTATTACTTGTTTTATAAGCCACATGCTGTGAGAGCCCTCACCGTAATTAAAACAGATCCTCCCAAAAAATACAATGATATAGCGCCGCCGTTGGTAAGTAAAGCAGTGCTGACACTTGCAGACGGAAAGCAGGTATTGCTGGATAGCTCGGGTAACGGCACCATAGCAAGCCAGGGTAATGTGAGTATTCTAAAAAAATCTAACGGCGAAATCGTTTACACAGGTTCAGCTTCTGCTGATGTTGGCTATAATACATTAAGCCTGCCTAAAGGCAGTAAGCCATTTCGGCTGGTTCTTGCCGATGGCACTCTTGTCTGGCTGAATGCTGCCTCCTCAATAACGTATCCAACCGCATTTATCGGTGATACCAGAAAGGTAGCCATAACCGGGGAAGCCTATTTTGAAGTTGCCAAAAATACCAGCATGCCTTTCCATGTATCCCATTCCGGGGTGCTGGTAAAAGTAACAGGTACCCACTTTAATGTAAATACCTATGAAGATGAGAAAGACGTAAAGGTTACTTTGTTAGAAGGAGCTGTTGATGTGCTGGCCGATGGGAAAAGTAAACGATTACGCCCGGGACAACAGGCACGGGTGGCTGGCGGTAGGATGAAAATGTTGGATGCTGTTGACATAAATGAAGTGATGGCATGGAAGAACGGGCAATTTTATTTTGCCGGAACAAACATAAAAAGCATCATGAGGCAGATTGAAAAATATTATGATGTAGAGGTGGAATACAAGGACAACGTTCCCTACCAGTTTGTTGCTAAAATCTCCCGGCAGGTTAATGTTTCCGAGTTTTTACAAAAACTGGAGTTAACCAACCTTATTCATTTTAAAATCGAAGGAAAGAAAATAATTGTAACAAAGTAACCCGTCGTACCCAAAAAAACAAAGCTGCTCCATGTACCAGATGAAGCAGCCATTTGTTAAGTAAACTTTTTAGCGGCAAGGCTTAGCCAACTATTCATTAACCAAACAAAAGCAAATTATGCAAAAATCAGCTTATGGTGCATTTTCTCAACCGGGAAAATGCGGGATCAAAATTGTTTTGATTATGAAAATAACTGCCTTATTACTAACGGTTGGTTGCCTGCATGCAGGTGCAAACGGATTCAGCCAAAAGATCTCTTTGTCGTTAAAAAATGCCCCCCTTGTAGAAGTGTTTCAGAAAATTGAAACACAGACCGGATATGGGTTCATTTATGCCAAAGAGCAGGTGGGTAAAATGAAACCTGTTGATCTGCATGTGGTAAACGCCGAACTTTTTACGGTGCTGGAAATGGTTTTTAAAAACCAGGCATTCAGCTATACTATTTCCAGTGGAAACATAATTATCAAGGAAAAAAAGGCCGCCACAGTTGAACAGGGATCAGTGGAGCAGGCGCCTCCTTTTACCGTTACGGGCAGGATTGTAAACGAGGATGGCAAGCCGCTTGAGGGAGTTTCCGTTGTACTTAAAACTTCAAAGAAAGGGGTCAGCACAAACGGCGAGGGAAGATTTTCCATCGAGGTACCCGGGGAAGGGAATGTATTGGTTTTTTCTTTTGTAGGATTAGAAAGCCGCGAGATAAAGGTTTCGGCAGCCACCTTTTTAGACATTACAATGAAGGCAAAAGAAGCAGAAGGCCAGGAAGTCGTAATAGTAGGTTATGGTGGTGTGCGAAAAAGTGATCTGACAGGTTCTGTCTCCTCCGTAAAAAAGAAAGACTTGACGGCTTACCCTTCCTCTAATCCTGTTCAGGCCTTGCAGGGCCGGGCTGCGGGTGTTTTAGTACAAGCCAATAACGGAAATCCGGGCGGGGGGTTTAAGATAAGGGTTCGTGGTGGTACGTCGGTCAACGCCAGCAGCGATCCCATTTTTGTAGTTGATGGATTCGCCGGGGCCCTACTGCCACCTGCTGAGGACATAGAATCCATGGAAATATTAAAGGATGCCTCGGCTACCGCTATCTACGGCTCCAGGGGTGCCAATGGTGTTATTCTCATTACAACAAAGCGCGGTAAAGCCGGCAAAACCAGGATTGAGATCAACTCCTCTTATTCAACCCAAAACGAAATAAACCGGTTAGATCTTTTGAATGCAGACGAATTTGCGGGATTGATCAAGGAAGCCAATCCTTCCTATACCCCGGGAACAGCCAACACCGACTGGCAGGATTTGATATTTAATAGGGGAAATATTCAGAATCACCAGCTTTCCTTTTCCGGCGGAAATGACGCGGTACACTATTATATTTCCGGTGCCTATTTCGATCAGAAAGGGATTATTACCAACTCCTCTTTCAGAAGATTTTCCATCACCTCTAATCTTGATTTTAATGCCACCTCGTGGTTGAAAGTAGGTTTGAACCTGTTCACACAATCCAACAAAGAAGTGGGTGTGATAACGCAGGAAGCCTCGGGAGGTGCCACCGGTACCGGTGTGATTGCAGGAGCTTTCAAATTTGGTCCGGATCAACCGGTACTTAGGCCAGACGGCACTTACAGTATCGCGGTTGTCGGCGATCCGTTTGATAACCCGGTTGCTACTGCTGTAGAACGCCAGAACGAAGAGGTAGGCGACCGTCTCCAGTATAATCTCTACGCTGACTTCAGTATTTCAAAAGGATTGAAATTTAAAACTACTTTCGGGTCGTTTATCAATAATGAACGGAACGGCCAATTTACACCTACCACGCTTAATGCCGGAAGAAATGTAGGTGGGGCCGCTACGATGGGTAGCAGAAAAGTAAAGAGCTTCATTAATGAAAACTTTCTTACCTACACAAAGCAGTTTGGCAGCAAGCATACGTTCTCCGGTTTAGGCGGAGTTTCCTATCAGAAATTTCTTAATGAAAGCTTCGGTGCCAGCAGTCAATCCTTCCTTACCAATTCCGTGTCATTCTGGAATCTCGGTGGTGGGTCTGTGTCGCTGCCCGGTAACTCCGCTCTAACTGAATCAACATTAGCCTCTGTATACGCGCGGCTTAATTACAATTTTTCTGATAAGTACCTGCTCACCTTTAACGGCAGGTATGACGGTTCTTCCAATTTCAGTAAAAACTACAAGTGGGCTTTCTTTCCTTCTGCCGCGTTAGCCTGGAATATGCACAATGAGAAATTCATGGGCGGCGTTGACTTTATAAGTTCATTTAAATGGAGGCTAAGCTATGGGCTTACGGGCAACCAGGCTATCAATCCGTACCAGACCCTGGCTCGTTTTTCCCCCGTATTTACTGTCCTCAACGGGGTAGCAGTAAATGCAGTACGACCCACTACTATTGCCAATGAAAACCTGAAATGGGAAACAACTGCGCAGCAGAACATTGGAGTGGATATAGGCTTATTTAAAACGAGGATCAACGTTACCGCAGATTACTATCTGTCCAAGACAAGCGACCTGCTTTTTAATGTGCAACTTCCTAATTATTCCGGCTACACCACTCAGTTAAAAAATATCGGCAAAATTGAAAACAAGGGTTTTGAGTTTGCGATCAATACCAAAAACCTGGTTGGAAAGTTTCAATGGAACACGGACTTTAATATGTCGTTCAACCGGAATAAGGTGGTTGAACTGCCAGGAGGAAACGACATTGTTTATGCGTTTGCACCAGGCCACATGGTAGGGATCAGCAACTCAGCTCAGGTACTACGGGTGGGCCAACCTGTTGGTAGCTTTTACGGGTGGCTGTATGACGGCGTGTACCAGCAAGGCGCTACATTCATTCCAGGGGCAGGCTTTGAGCAGGTAGCGGGTGGTGAAAGTTTCCGTGACATCAGTGGAAAAAAAGATGCGACCGGGAAGCCACTGAACCAGCCGGATGGCTTGCTAAACGGTGATGATAGAACGGTCATCGGTAACCCGAATCCTGATTTTATCTGGGGCCTCAATAATGATTTTAATTTTCACAACTTCGACCTTAATATTTTCTTCCAGGGCTCGCAGGGAAACGATTTGTTGAGTTATACATTGCTTGAGTTGGAAACCCTTTCCGCAATAAACAACTCTACCAAAGTGGCGCTCAACCGCTGGACTCCGGGCAACACCAATACGGCTGTGCCAAAGGTTGCTACCGGTCGTCCCCAAAGGGTTTCTTCCCGGTGGATTTTTGACGGTAGTTACATCCGGTTAAAAAATCTGGCACTTGGATATGCCTTGCCCGCCAATTTTATGAGGCGGATGAAAATGCAGCGGGTGAGGGTGTATATCAGTGCACAGAATATTCTCACTTTCACTGATTACCGCGGATATGACCCGGAGGTAAATTACCGGAATGCCAACCTGAATGCCGGTGTCGACTATGGCAGTTATCCCAACGCTAAATCTTACACGGCAGGCCTCAACATCACCTTTTAACCTGGTTATTAAAACACTTGTCATGAAATACATTTTAAATATTTTTCTAGCCTTGCTGACTATATGCTTATTGCCCGGATGTAAAAAAACTTTAGAAGAAGATCCTGTTGGCTTACTTTCTCCTGAAGGCTTTTACAAATCGAAACGCGATGTTGAATCAGCAATTTTCGGAGCATATGGAATGCTTGCCTCCGAAACATTATTTGGCCGGCAATATGTGAGCGCCATTATGCTGCGCGATGATATGAGCGACATTGGCAACCGGGGCACAACCGCTGAAAGAATTCAGGTGAATGATTTTAAGATGGATGCTAGCAACGGAATGGTTCGCCTGTTTTGGCCTACCTGGTACCAGGTAATAAGTGCGGTAAACTCAGCCGAGTTTGGTGCCAGGAGTATAAACCTAAGTGAGGCAGAATTAAACCCCTTATTGGGAGAAGTCAGGTTCGTAAGGGCATTTAGTTATTTTCATTTAGTGCGAGTATTTGGCGATATTCCTTATATCGATAAGTTCATTTCAAATCCGGATGATGTAAAGTCCATCAGCAAAACAAAAGCGACGGAAGTTTACACAAAAATCATAGCGGAGCTGGAGTACGCCAAGCAATGGTTACCCGACCGTCAGCCATCCGATATTCGTACACGGCCAACCAAGGCAACAGCCGCCTCTTATCTCGCCGCAGTGTATCTGACACTTGGTGATTACCAGAAAGCCTATACGGAAGCAAAATGGGTGATTGATAAACGAACCAGTTTTAATTATTCCCTTGAGCCGGATTTTCAAAATCTATTCAGGGCAGAACTTGCTAACGGTTTAAAAGAAACGGTTTTTGCTGTGGATTTTTTAAGTAAGATAAATGTAGGAAACAACAACGACGATTTAATCGGCCCAATGACGGGTATCAGAAATACACCCCAAAACGGGTTTGGAGTAATTGTACCGTCTTTAGCAACGTTTACTACCTGGAATTCCCTTGACTACAGGCGTAAGGTAAGTTTTGAAGACAGTACCCTTAATGCAGCGGGCATGTTAATTCCGTATACCGCGTACCCAAACGAAAAGAGGCCTCATATTGCAAAGTGGAGACGATTTCCCGGTAATGCTAACAGTGATGGCAGGTATTCCGATCACAACTATGCGGACATGAGATATGCGGAAGTTTTGCTGATTGCGGCGGAAGCACTAGCTGAGACATCCGGACCTACCCAGGAGGCGATAGATTATATTAACCAGGTACGCACTAGGGCGAGAAATTGGCCCGGCCGGGTATCGACCTTTCCGGCGAATCTGGCGTTAGCCGGGCTAACAAAAGATCAGCTAATTGACCTGGTGATGGAGGAGCGCAAATTTGAACTGGCTTTTGAGTGGAAGCGATGGTTTGATATTAAGAGAAGAAAATTGGGAGACATTCTTTTCAAAGGTCCGAACTCATTAGAGCCGCAGCCTACCTTTGATGCAACCCGCGATTACCTGATGCCGCTTCCGCAAACGGAACTTGAGATCAATCCGAATTTAAAACCGCAGAACCCTGGTTATTAGCAGTAATCGATCGGCCGGGTTCTGATTTGTTTTGGCTCAATTCTGGAGCTACACCGGGCTCTGTAAAAAAAGAAACTAAACATGAAAACGCTGTTTTTATTCGTCATGCTGCACCCGCTGAGTTGTGGGTTATTGGCTCAAAATGCCGCCTCCAAAAAAACGATGGGCAGGTTAATTAACGACAACATGTTGTTTGCCGCCAAGCAATACAAAGTTTTAAAGCAAAATACGCCGCAAGACAGGATGCCCCGGTCATTTGACCCCAAAGAGAACAAGTCCATAACCAGCGATACAAAGTGGTGGTGCAGTGGGTTTTATCCCGGTACGCTTTGGTACATCTACGAGTACACAAAAGACAGCTCCATAAAGAACGAAGCGGAAAGACGATTGGCTATCCTTGAAAAAGAACAATATTATACGGGCAACCATGATCTTGGCTTTATGATGTACTGTTCCTTTGGCAATGCATACAGGATTACACAAAAGCCGGAATACAAGGAGATTATTTTTAATGCCGCAAACTCCCTCGCCACCCGCTACCGCCCCAGCATTAAAGCCATTCAATCGTGGGACTCTGGTAAAAACTTTAAGTGCCCTGTTATTATTGATAACATGATGAACCTTGAGTTGCTGGAATGGGTAAGCAGCAATGGCGGCAGTAAACGGTTTCATGATATTGCCGTTGCGCATAGTAACACTACCTTACATAACCAGTTCCGGGAAAACTACAGTTCGTATCATGTACTGGATTATGATTTAAAAGGGGGCCATGTTTCCCGCAAGGTCACACACCAGGGATATTCCAGTGAGTCGGCCTGGAGCCGGGGACAAGCGTGGGGGTTATACGGTTATACTGTTATGTACCGCACTACAAAAGACCCGGCCTACCTAAAGCTGGCTACTAATATTGCACAATTCATTTTGAAGCACCCAAACATGCCGGGCGATGGTGTACCGTTCTGGGATTTTGACGCACCGGGTATTCCTGATGCCTTACGCGATGCCTCTGCAGGTGCCATTTTAGCGTCAGCTTTACTGGAGTTAGCTCAATACACGAGCGGTAAACAAAAAGCAGGATACCTTACCGTTGCGGAAAAGATTTTGCAGACGCTTTCCTCTACTAACTACCGGGCACGGTTAGGCGACAATGGTGGCTTTTTGCTTATGCACGGTGTTGGTTCCATGCCACACAAGTCTGAAGTGGACGTGCCGCTAACATATGCAGATTATTATTTTGTTGAAGCATTGATGCGGTACAAAAAATGGTACTTATGACGATGTTGAGGTACCATTTTTAAACGATGATTGTTTATAATTTTTCCTGTCTTCAATTCTTTAATCCTTACAATCAGAACATCTCCTGCCTGTAGCCTCCCAGGCCGTTGGGACCACGACAACACCTGTAAATAACACCGAATCAAATTCACTCAATGAAAGATGTAACCCGACGAACATTTATCCGAAATACCGCACTGGGTGTGGGTGGCCTTGCCTTTTCTTCTTATAGTACCAAAAAGGCCAGCCCCCGTTTGTCATTTTCTACTCTGGGTTGTCCGGATTGGTCCTTCCAAAAAATTGTTGATTTTGCTGCGCAGCACCAATACCAGGGTTTGGAAATACGTGGTTTATTACGCCAGCTGGACCTGCCCCAATGCCTGGAATTCAGCAACGCACAAAACAGGAAGGCAACGATGTCGTTGATGCGGGATAAGGGTCTTTATTTTGTAGGCCTGGGTTCCTCAGCTACATTGCATTTTGCGGCCGGGACAGCCAGGCAAAAAAATCTTGATGAGGGTAAGCGATTTATTGACCTGGCGCAGCAAATAGACTGTCCTTACGTAAGAGTGTTTCCTAATGCCTTTCCAAAAGATCAGGCAAGAGAAACCACGCTGGATCTAATTGCAGCCGGCGTTCTGGAATTGGCCGGGCATGCAAAAGGAAGTAAGGTAACTGTACTTATGGAAACGCATGGTGAACTCGTTAAGTCAGATGATCTTTTACGCATCATGAACGCTGCACAACACAAACATTCGGGGCTTGTATGGGATATTGCCAATATGTGGATGGTAACAGGGGAATCGCCGGTTGACGTTTATAAAAAACTAAAAAAATTTATCAGGCACTCCCATATTAAAGATGCCAATATGGTAGATGGTAAACCTCAGTTTACCTTGTTGGGCGAAGGCGAGGTGCCAATTTTTACAGGCATAGATGAATTAATAAAAGATAATTACAAAGGTTATTACAGTTTCGAATGGGAGAAGATGTGGCACCCCGAAATTGCTGAACCCGAAGTAGCACTGGCCCACTTTCCGGTTGCTTTCCAAAAACATCTCAATAAAAACTAAGGCTTACGCGTTAGTCTTTATATTGCCCCTTTCCACAAGAATATTGTATGCCCGGCGACTCAACAAACCTTAATCTTAAAGCAAAAACACAACACACCTACGATGCCATTATCGTGGGTTCTGGTATCAGCGGGGGATGGGCTGCCAAAGAGCTCTGTGAAAGAGGTTTAAAGGTTTTGATGCTGGAAAGGGGGAGTGATGTTGTTCATCCGCACTATCCTACAGCAACCAAAGATCCATGGGAGTTTGAGCATCGTTTCCGCCCCACTGTTGAAGAGAAGGAGCAGTATTTTGTACAAAGCCGGCACTATTCGTTTAGAGAAGACAACAAACACTTTTATACAAACGACCGGCAAAACCCGTACGAAGAAACAAAGCGTTTTGATTGGATCAGGGGAGATGTTGTAGGTGGCCGCTCTTTACTCTGGGCCCGGCAATGTTACCGCTGGAGCGACCTGGATTTCGAAGCCAATCTTAAAGATGGTCACGGTGTAGATTGGCCCATCCGTTACAAAGATATTGCTCCCTGGTATGACCATGTGGAATCGTTTATTGGTGTCAGTGGCCAGGCTGAAGGAATTGCTCATTTACCCGACGGGATCTTTCAACCGCCATTTGAAATGAACATTGTTGAAAAATACTTCAAACAGAAAACAGAAGCGGCGTACTCCGATCGTAAAGTGATTATGGGCCGCACCGCGAATCTTACCAGGCCGGTAAAAGGACGCGGGCAGTGTATGGCACGTGATCTCTGTCACAGGGGTTGCCCGTTTGGGGCTTACTTCAGCACGAACGCCAGCACCATGCCGGCAGCCTATGCCACCGGGAACTTCACACTGCGGTCAAATTCGCTGGTGAACAGGGTTTTGTATGATGAGCAAAAACAACGTGCTACCGGGGTAGAAGTTATTGACAGGCAAACCAACGAGGTAATGGAGTTTCACTCCAGGATTGTTTTCCTGAATGCATCGACCGTTGCCACCACGTCCATATTGCTGAACTCACTATCGTCCCGTTTCCCCCAAGGATTGGGTAATGGTAGCGGGCAGGTGGGTCGTAACCTCATGGATCATCACAAAGGACTATCAGCTACAGCCAGTGTGCCGGGATTTGAAGACAGCTACTACTACGGCAGGCGGCCAACAAGCATTTATGTTCCCCGCTTTAGAAATGTGGTAAAGCAGGACACGAATTTTTTGCGGGGCTATCATTATGGCGGGAGCGC
>DASQMG010000576.1:0-12586 GCA_035645595.1 Flavisolibacter sp.
GTGTTTGGAGTAGATCATGATTTCATTGCTGCTTACGGTTTGAAAATAGTAAAAGGAAGGGCCTTTGATGAAAAGTTCGGATCAGATTCATCTGCCGTTGTTTTTAATGAAGCTGCAATAAAACTATTGGGCGTAAACAAACCCGAAGAAGCATTGAACAAGAAGATCGATTTCTGGGGCGAAGAATTTACAATTGTTGGTATTGTAAGCAATCATCACCAGGAGTCGCTGAAACAGGATTTCGATGCCTACATCTTTCGTTTGTCCCCCGATGCTAATAATTACTATTCGTTAAAAATAAACGCTGCCGCAGGTTCTGTCAATGATGTTATTAAAACGGCAGAAAAAAAATGGGCAACGTTTTTTCCCGGGAACCCGTTTGAATACTTCTTTCTGAACGATCATTTCGCTGCACAGTATAAAGCCGATGAGCAGTTTGGAAGAACCTTCGGGTTGTTTGCCTTTCTTGCCATTATTATCGCCTGCCTCGGATTATTTGGACTGGCGTCTTTTGTCACCACACAACGCACAAAGGAAATTGGTATCCGTAAAATTTCCGGAGCCAGCATATTGTCAATTGTTGTTTTGCTGACAAAAGATTTTATTAGACCCATTCTGATTGCATTCGCCATTGCAACACCCATCACTTATTACCTACTGATGCAATGGCTGCAGAATTATGCATTTAAAACGGATGTGACATTCTGGATGTTTCTCATTCCATGCTTTTTGGTTTTGCTGATAGCGGTGGTAACTGTCAGTACTCAAACTATCAAAGCGGCATCGGCCAGTCCGGTAAAAAGTTTACGCACCGAATAAACCTGCATGTTATGATAAGTAACTATTTTAAAATTGCCCTACGGCATCTCAAAAAAAACAAGCTCTATGCTTTTGTAAACATTGCCGGTTTGGCCATTGGTATAGCCAGTTGTTTGTTGATTGGCATTTACATCTGGCAGGAACTGAGCTATGACCGGTTTCATAAAAATGCAGAAAGAATTGCAAGGGTAACATGGCAATATAACTTTGGCGATGCGGAAACCAAAACGGCAAGTACCGGAACAAAAGTGGGTCCTCAGTTCCAGCGCGCCTTTCCAGAGGTGGAAGCCTATATTCGATTATTAAAATATCCCCGCGTTTTAAAGTATGAGAACAAGGTTTTTGAAGAGAAGAATTTTTTGTATGGCGATTCTGCTTTTTTTTCAGTGTTCACTTTCCCGCTACTAAAGGGCAACCCTGCTACAGCTTTGGATGCGCCTGAAAAACTGGTGATGACCCAGTCTATGGCCAGTAAGTATTTTGGTAATTCCGATCCTATCGGTAAAACCATAAACGTAGGAGGTACAAAAGATTTTGTCGTTACCGGTATTGTGGCTGACGTTCCTGAAAACTCGCAGATACAATTTGATTTTGTTGGGTCTTTTAAAACGCTGAACGCATCAAAAACAGAGAAGTGGAACGAAGCGAACTACATAACTTATTTGCTGGTTCAGCAGAAAGGGCAGTTGGCGCCTTTGCAGCAAAAGATTGGAGAGTATGCTAAGAAAGTAGCAAAAGAGGAAATGCAGGTGGAGGGAAATAATTACATGACTTTCCATTTAGAGCCCTTTACAAAAGTGCATTTGTATTCGAAGCTTGACGGCCTGGAACCAAACAATAGCATTGTATATATTTATATTCTTGCAGCGGTTGCCTTATTGATATTGGTGGTGGCCGGTGTAAATTATACCAACCTTAGTACAGCGCAATCTGCTGGCCGTAGTGCAGAAATCGGGATGCGAAAAGTAATGGGAGCCAGAAAATGGCAGGTGTTCAACCAGTTTATCTGCGAATCTTTTGTTCTTACGCTTATGGCTGTTATACTGGCCTTAGGATTGTCTGCTATTTTACTGCCTTATTTTAACGAGTTGTCAGGAAAAGATTTAGAAAGGAAAATCCTGTTTTCTCCTTTGACTTTAAGTGGCCTACTTCTTCTGGCTATTCTTGTAACGTTGACAGCGGGTGCTTATCCCGCGATGGTTCTTTCAAATAGTAAGATCATCCAAATACTTAAGTCCGGGTTTCGGTTGACCAGCTCTGGTGGTTTGCGTAAATCGCTGATCGTATTGCAGTTTGTTATTTCCATCTTTTTAATTGTTACCACCATCGTTATTCTGCAGCAGCTTTCTTACATACAAAACAAGGCCCTTGGTTATAACAAGGAGCAGGTGCTTGTATTACCCCTGGATTCAAAAACACTGGAGCAATACGATGATTTCAAGCAAGCCTTTTCAGGCAATCAGGGTGTTTTATCTGTTGGAGGCGCCTACGAATCACCAACGGATATTGGTTGGAGTGACGGACTGACGAGTGCAAGTGATGGAAAAAAGATTTCCATCAACGCATTGCCGGCAGATGAGAGTATTGTAAAAACGCTGGAGCTGCAGATCGTTGCGGGAACCGATTACACGTGGTCCGATGTGCAGCAGTTTGATACTTCTGACAATGGAAATAATATCCGTTACCTGTTTATGCTAAATGAAAGTGCGGTAAAAGCGTTTGGCTGGACACCTGAGGAAGCTATTGGTAAAAAAGTAAGCAAGGGACGAGAAGGTGTGGTAAAAGCGGTGGTCAAAGATTTTCACTTCCGGTCTTTTCACGAAGAGATTAAGCCTTTGGCCATTTTCCTTGACAGAAGAATGTTAGGTTCTTTTTTTGTAAAGGTTGCCGATAACAACCTGCCCGGTACATTAAGCTCCCTGGAGAAAATATGGAAACAAAGAGTACCAAACCGTCCATTCGAATACAGTTTTCTGGATGAAGAATATAATGCACTGTATAAAACAGAGCAACGTACAGCCAATGTGTTTACAACCTTTTCCACGCTGGCCATTTTACTCGCCTGCCTGGGTTTGTTTGCGCTGACAGCTTATGTTATGGTGCAGCGGACAAAAGAAATTGGCATTAGAAAAGTGTTTGGTGCTACGGTAACTGATATCCTTACCCTGGTTTCAAAAGATTTTTTGAAATTGATACTCCTGTCTATGGTTATTTCCGTACCCATTGCATTATATGCTATCAATATATGGTTGAAAGATTTTGCCTATCGCGTTACTATTCAATGGTGGGTATTTCCATTAGCAGGCCTGTTGGCGATACTCATTGCCTTTTTTACCATCAGTTACCAGGCAATAAAGGCGGCTGTTGCTAACCCGGTAAAAAGTTTAAGAACTGAATAAAGAAAGAAACTATGCTAAGAAATTATTTCAAAATTGCTTTACGAAACCTTTGGCGGGCCCGGGAGTTTTCCTTTATCAACATTGGCGGGCTTGCCCTTGGCATTACAGTGTTTCTTTTCATTATGCAGTACGTAGCCTTCGAATGGAGTGCTAACCGCTTTCATAAAAATTTTAATGAACTGTACCGGGTAAATGTGCAAAACAAGGAAGGTAAGGCAGAGTCTTATGTGCCGCCAGGCTTTGCGCCGGTAGTAAAGCAGAACGTACCCGGTATCGAAAATTATGTACGTGTGGCAGATGGTATCGGAGGGGGCATTATCACCTTTACAGCCAGCCACGACGCCGATACTAAAACGTTTAGGGAAGAGGCTATGATATATGTTGATGGCAGTTTTCTTGAGGTCTTTTCTTTTCCATTAGTATCAGGGAGCGCTACCCTAAGGCAACCGAAAACATTGGCGCTCAGTGAGCCCGTTAGTAAAAAACTTTTTGGTAATGCAAATGCTGTGGGTAAAACGGTTATGGTCAGCAACCAGTTTGGCAACACGCCTTACACAGTAAATGCGGTGTATACTGTTCCGGATAATTCTGACATAAAAGCAGCGGCGCTGTTATCATTGCACACGCTGGAAAGTGCTGCCAACAGGGATGGCAACGACTGGGCCGATCCGAATACAACCGAGTCATCGTTTACAAGTCTTTACCTGCAATTGACCAAAGGAGCCAATGGAGAGGCAGTAGCAAACAACATTACCAAATTTGTAAGGTCGGTGAACCCTGCTTCCAAGGATGATGCAGTGCTACTACAGCCGTTTAATCAACTTCATCTTGCAACGTCATTTACTTATCCTTTACAAACATTTGGCAGCTTTGTGCTTGTTTTTGTGTTTGCCTGTATTGGGGTGCTGATACTCCTGATTGCATGGGTCAATTATATCAACCTTTCCACGGCACAATCGCTTAACCGTGCCAGAGAAGTAGGCGTAAGAAAGGTATTGGGTGCCAGCCGTATGCAGCTTGTGTTCCAGTATTTAACCGAAACCTTTCTTATCACAATTGCCGCTGTAGCCATAGCACTATTATTAGTCTCTGCTTTTCAACCGCTGTTCAACGATTTTACCAGTAAACAATTATCATTATCAGTGTTGAACAACGGCTGGTTCTGGGGTATTGGTGCCCTCCTAATTATCATGGGTTCGTTATTATCAGGTGGCTATGTATCGTTTGCGGTAACCGGCCATAAACCAGTAAGTATTTTACGCGGCAAACTGCAGCCGGCAGTAAAAGGTTTTTCAGTACGTAAAAGTTTGGTGGTATTCCAGTTCACTATTTCTATTGTATTTATTATAGCTACAATGATTTTATACAAGCAATTGCAGTACATGCAAACAGAAAAGCTCGGCATGAACCTGGAACAGCTGGTAGTGATACAAGGGCCTACAGTTTCGAGCGAAGGGCAGGCAGAAAAAAATATGTCGTTCAAAAACGAATTGTCCCGATTGCCCTTTGTAACAAAGTACGCAGCCAGTAATAACATACCCGGCATTGGCTACAATTTTTCTGCAAATGGAATCACCAAACTGGTTCCGCAAAAAGGAGATGACAAGAAATCCTACTCCATGTTTATTGCCGATGATCGATTTTTTGATACGTATGAAATCCAGTTTGCTCAAGGCACTGCATTCACACCCCTGGATGCAGAAAGGAGCTGGAATAATGTAAGAAAGGTCATTATCAACGAAAAGGCTGCCGAAGTACTGGGCTTCAACAGCAAGTCTACTGTAATTGGTGAGAAGATTTTATGGGGCGAGCCTTTCGAGGTAATAGGGGTTGTAAAAGATTATCATCATACTTCGCTGCACGAAGTTATCAAGCCAACCATCTACCTGGCCTCTGTGTCGTTTTCATTTTTCACTATCAAAACAGATGTTCGTGATATACAGTCAAAACTCGCTACCATTAAGACCATTTATAATAGAACTTTTCCTGGTAATCCCTTTGAATATTTCTTTGCCGATGAACGCTACGGCCGGCAATATAAACAAGAACAAAAGTTAGGTAATGTATTTGTCGCTTCCGCTTTTGTGGCGGTACTAATTGCCTGCATGGGCCTGTTTGGACTTGTTGCGTTTTCTGCACGGCAAAGAGTGAAGGAAATTGGTATTCGAAAAGTACTGGGCGCCACAGTTGCAGATATTACAACGCTGCTATCGAAGGATTTTATTAAACTGGTGATGATTGCAATAGCTGTGGCGTCACCAATTGCCTGGTGGGCAATGAACAAATGGTTACAGGAGTTTGCCTACCGTACCGAAATAAGCTGGTGGGTGTTTATAGGGGCAGGCTTGCTGGCAATACTAATTGCTTTACTCACTATCAGCTTCCAGGCTATAAAAGCGGCTATGGCCAACCCGGTAAAAAATTTAAGAAGCGAATAATATAATTAGCATGTTCAAAAATTATTTAAAAGTTGCTCTTCGTTATTTGTCAAAGCACAAGGGCTATACAGCTATTAATGTATCGGGGCTTGCAGTAGGCATTGCCTGCTGTATATTGATTATGCAGTTTGTAAAAAGCGAGTGGAGCTTTGATCGCTTCCATTCAAGATCAGGGAGGCTGCACAGAGCATGGCTGCAGGAACATTACGAGGGGCAGGTATTTACCAATACCGTTACGCCAATCCCATTGGGGCCAGTGCTGCAAGCCCAGTTGCCGGATGTGGAGTCTACCTGCCGGGTAGCGGCAATGAGCCCACTTATCAAATACAACAATAATACATTTACCGACCCGGTAAACATGGTTGACAGCAGCTTTTTTAAGTTGTTTGATTTTGAGTTAAAACAAGGAAACGCCAGGAATCCATTCCCAACTGCTAATTCTTTAATCATTACAGAAAGAGCGGCGAAAAAATACTTTGGGAATGAGCCGGCAATGGGCAAAAATCTTGAACTGCAATTGGGTGATGATAAAATAGTATTTGCTGTTTCAGGAGTAGCTAAGAATGTCGCTTTGGAATCCAGCATCCAGTTTGACATGCTGATCCCTTTTTCAAACGCCAATTACCTCTGGAGTGAGGCTACCCGAACAAAATCATGGTCGAATGTAGCCGTAGAAACTTATGTGCTGTTAAAAGATGGAGCAGCTGCGGCCACTGCTAATAAAAGGATCGCTTCCATCATGGATCCTTTGGTGGCTAAAAATTATAAGCCCGGCGAATATACGGTGACGCTACAGCCAATAACTGACATTCACCTCAATAACGTTTTGCCGCAAGGCAACCAGCCGGTTAGTGATCCCAAGTATTCTTATATAATGGCTACGGTAGGGATACTGGTTCTTCTCATTGCCTGTATCAATTTTGTTACGCTTTCAATAGGAAGATCAGCAACAAGGGCACTGGAGGTGGGCGTCAGGAAAGTTTTGGGTGCAGAGCGCCGGCAGCTCATTCGCCAGTTCTGGGGCGAAGCCTTGTTGCTTACATTGATATCTGTTCTTACCGGTCTCGCACTCGCCTTTCTTTTACAAAAGCCATTTAACCAGTTGGCTAATCGGGAATTAACCCTTGCTGCAGACGGCTTCACTATTTTATTTTGTTTAATTCTGATTGCTGTTATCGCCTTGATAGCAGGTATTTATCCTGCGTTTATTCTTTCCGGCTTTAAGCCCATAGAGGTATTAAAAGGGCGCCTAAGAGCGGGCAGCAATATGGGATTTTTCAGAAGAACTTTGATCGTTGGGCAATTTGTTGCATCAATTGTAATGATCATTGGCACCATCACCGTGGCAAAGCAACTTAGCTATCTGCGCACAAAAGATCTCGGGTTTGATCGTGAACATGTAGTGATCGTGGAAACCAATAAAGGGCGGGCAGAAGGAAATCAGCTCGCACAAAGATTTAAAGTTGCGCTTAATCAAAATCCTGCAGTGATCAACAGCACCACTTCTTTATACAGCATGGCCGAATATGGATGGATGAATATGGGTTATATGGACGATAAAGATGCGTTCCGTCAATTCAGGTTCAATGCTGTGGACGCCAATTTTGTTGATGCAATGGGGCTGAAGATTGTCGCCGGAAGAAAGTTCTCAGCAGATAATACTGCAGATTCGAACTACATTTTGGTTAATGAAGCACTTGTGAAAGAATATGGCTGGAAGAACCCGGTAGGACAGCGTTTACCAGGTAAGTATCAACACCGGGTGCTTGGCGTTGTAAAAGATTTTCACATAGAATCGCTTCATAGTCCCATTAAACCCGTAATGCTGGCCTTGAAACCTGATAGCATTTTTACCGGTTCAAGTGATGTAAGCTATAGCACCTCTCCCCAGCCAAGAATTTCAGTAAGGTTTCGTGGTGGAAACTTGCAGGAGAATATTGCTTTTTTAAAGTCGGCATGGAAGTCTGTTGCAGGCGACCAGGATTTTGAATACCAGTTTTTAGATGATGCTTTGAATACTGCTTACCAGCAGGAAGAGCGGCTGGGAAAGATTGTACGCTATGCTGCTTTCTTATCCATCTTTATTGCCTGCCTCGGATTGTTTGGCCTGGCGACACTTATTGTTGTCCGCAGAACGAAAGAGATTGGTATTCGCAAAATTTTAGGAGCGGATGTTACCAATATTGTGGGCTTGGTTTCCAAAGATTTTGTGGTGCTTGTTTTCGTGGCTTCTCTCGTGGCGTTCCCGCTTGCCTGGTGGATGTTGCAGAAATGGCTGCAGGATTTTACATACCGCATCAACATTCCATTACTTGCTTTTGCCGGAGCTGCTTTGCTTACTCTTTTCGTTGCTTTAGTAACTGTTAGTTTCCAGGCAGTAAAGGCGGCAATGGCTAACCCTGTGAAGACTTTACGAACAGAATAATTACTCTTTATGTATAAAAATTATCTCAAAGTTGCGCTTCGCAGTATGTGGAAGCAGAAAAGTTTTTCTGCAATAAATATCATCGGCCTTGCTACCGGCCTTTGTTGCTTTTTACTTATTGTCTTATACGTATTGGATGAATTAGGCTACGACAAATACAATAAAAAAGCTGAACGCATTTACCGCATCAATTCAGACATCAGGTTTGGTGGCAGCAACCTGCACTTTACGCAAACACCCGATATGATGGGCGAGGTGCTGAAGAAAGATTATCCGGAGATAGAAACTTATACCCGCATCTTTAATAATAGCGGGAACAAGCTTGTAAAAAAAGGAACCGAATATATTAATGAACCGAATGTTGCCCATGTTGACTCCACCTTTTTTCAGGTGTTTACACTTCCGGTAATCGCGGGAAATACACGAACTGCTTTAGATGAACCCAACACGGTTGTTGTAACAAAATCAGCGGCCCTGAAATATTTTGGCAGCACGGATGTTATTGGGAAAACTATTGAGACCAATGACAATACCAAAACAAGCTATAAAATAACGGCGGTTATAGAAGATGTGCCAAAGGCCTCTCATTTTCGTTTTGATTTTTTCTTTTCCATGAAAAATGTGGGCTACAAATGGGGCCGGCATTTAAGCAATAACTTTCATACGTACCTGTTATTGAAACCCGGGGTTGATGCTGGTTCTTTTGAAAAGAAGGCTATGAATGAATATGTGGTAAACTATATTCTGCCGGAGGCAAAACAGTTTATGGATATAAAAAGCATGGATGATTTTACAAAGGCCGGCAATAAGCTGGAGTATAGCCTGATGCCACTTACAAAACTTCACTTATACTCCGATAGAAATTTTGAAATTACACCGCCCGGTAACATTCAGTACATCTATATTTTTGGTGCCGTAGCTCTTTTTATTTTGTTAATAGCCTGTGTCAATTTTATGAACCTCACCACAGCCCGGTCGGCCAACAGGGCTAAAGAAGTGGGTGTAAGAAAAGTTTTGGGCACGCAACGAAAATTTTTGATCACCCAGTTTCTTTCAGAGTCTACGTTAATGGCTATAATTTCCATGTTAATCGCCCTGCTTTTGGCCTGGGCCATTTTACCACTTTTTAATGATGTAGCCAATAAGACTATAACATTCAGCCAGCTCGCCTCTCCTGTTCTGCTCCCTTTTCTAATCCTGCTGCCTTTTATTGTTGGCTTACTCGCCGGTAGTTACCCTGCTTTCTATCTTTCTTCCTTCAAACCAATTGTTGTTTTAAAAGGGCGACTTGAAAATAAGCGAAGCGGGCTAAGAAGTGCTTTGGTAGTGTTTCAATTTGCCACTTCTATCGTATTAATTATCGGAACGTTGATCGTGTTTCGCCAGTTGAACTATATACAAACAAGAGATATTGGTTATAAAAAAGAGCAGGTATTGGTTGTGAATGATGTGTATGCACTGCAAAACAATGTAGATGCTTTTAAGAACGGTGTGTTGCAACTCCCGGGAGTAAAGAGTGGTACCATCAGCAGCTACCTGCCGGTCAGTAATTCTTCGCGCAGCGATAATGCTTTTTCAAAGGAAGCGGTGATGGATTCCAGGAATGGCTTTAATATGCAAACATGGGCCATTGATTACGACTACCTGAAAACAATGGGAATGGAAGTGGTTAAGGGAAGAAATTTTTCAAAAGACTTTGGTGCTGACAGTTCCAGCGTTATTATTAATGAGGCTACAGCAAAAATTTTAGGCTATGATAATCCTTTAGGACAAAGATTATACAGAAACGACAACGATAGTCAACCCACTACGTATACTATCATTGGTGTAGTGAAGAATTTCAACTATGAATCGCTAAAGCAATCAATTGGTCCGCTTTCTTTTTTCCTGGAAAAAAACCCCGGCCTCGCTTCTTTTAAAATAGCAACAACGGATCTACCCCGCCTGCTTGCATCAATCGAAGCAAAATGGAAAGCGCTGGCGCCGGGTATGCCTTATAGCTATCGCTTCCTTGATGAATCATTTAGCGAAATGTACAGGGAGGAGCAAAGGGTGGGAAGGATCGCTTTACTATTTTCCATTATTGCCATCATAATTGCTTGTTTGGGGCTCTTTGGACTGGCTGCCTTTGTTGCCGAACAACGCACAAAAGAAATTGGTATAAGAAAGGTATTAGGTGCAAGTGTTAGTGGGTTAGTTGCTTTGCTGTCAAAAGATTTTGTACGCCTTGTTGCCATTTCATTTGTGATTGCCGCGCCGCTTGCATGGTTGGCTATGCACAAATGGTTGCAGGATTTTGAATACCGGATCACTATCAGTTGGACGGTGTTTCTTTTGGCAGGATTGATGGCACTGGCTATTGCCATCATAACCATTTCTTTCCAGGCCATTAAAGCGGCAGTAGCTAACCCCGTAAAAAATTTAAGAAGCGAATAATGATACAACTCGAACACATTTCAAAATGGTACAACGCTGGCAACGCCAGGTCGTTTGTCCTTAAAGACATCAACCTTACAATAAAAGAAGGTGAATTTCTCTCCATTATGGGACCATCGGGTTCCGGCAAATCAAGCCTGCTCAATATCATCGGCATGTTGGATGCACCCTCGGAAGGCAGCTATTATTTCATGGATCAATCAGTCTTTACGTTGAAAGAAAAACAGCGGACGGAACTGTACAAACACAACATTGGTTTTATCTTCCAGGCTTATCATTTAATTGATGAACTAACGGTTTACGAGAACATTGAGACACCCCTTTTATACCAGGATATAAAAGGAGCAGAACGGAAGGCAATGGTTGGTGACATGCTGGACCGGTTTAGCATGGTGGGTAAGAAAGACTTGTTCCCGGCACAACTGTCTGGCGGGCAACAACAGTTAGTGGGTATAGCCAGGGCACTGATTGCAAAACCAAAAGTTTTATTGGCCGATGAACCAACCGGTAATTTAAACTCCAAGCAAGGTGAGGAGATTATGGAGTTATTTAAAAAAATAAATAGCGAAGATGGTGTCACCATCATACAGGTCACCCATTCTGAAAAAAATGCGGAGTATGGTAGTCGCCGCATTGACCTGTTGGATGGGAGAATTGAGCAACATATAAAAGAAGGACAGAGTTTATGAAACGAATACTTACAACTTGCCTTTTAATTTTGATGCTGCAAGTAACAGTAATGGCACAGCCAACTTACAGGTACACCTTACAACAATGTATCGATACCGCCGTTGCAAGAAACATCCAGGTAAGGCAAAATAGCTTGCAGGCAGAAGCCGCCGGTGTGAATTTAAAGCAGGCAAGAGCCAATATTCTGCCCGACCTCAATGCCTCTTTTGATCATGGCATTAACCAGGGCAGAAGCATTGACCCGTTTACCAACACGTATGTGAATCAGTCTGTGAACTATGCCGGGTACGGAGTTAATTCAGGGGTAGTGTTGTTCAGTGGACTTAGTTTGCAAAATGCCATCAGGCAAAATGCATTTGCATACGATGCATCAAGAATGGAATTGCAGCAGGCAAAAGATAATCTTACACTAAATGTGATCCTTGCTTATCTACAGGTATTAAATAACGAGGACCTGTTGGCATCTTCGGCAAAGCAAAAAGAGCTTAGTGCCAAACAATTGGAGCGGTTGGAAATTTTAGATAGAGAAGGCGCTATCAGCCCGGCCCAGCTAGCCGACGTAAAAGGGCAATTAATGAATGATGAATTAGCAATTCTGAATTTGCGAAACAGCCTCGAGACCTCTAAGCTTGCACTAGCGCAGCTTATGAATGTGCCTTATCACACATCCATGTCTCTGGAGAGGATAAATGCAGATGAATTTCTTACGGTCTATATAAAAAGCAACGAGCAGGTTTATGAAACCGCCCTGCAACAATTTTCCCTGGTAAAGGCCGTTGCCCTACGAAAGCGTAGTGCTGAGTATGCCTTAAAGTCTGCCAGGGGTACTTTATTCCCGTCGCTAATATTAGGAGGAGGTTTACAAACAAATTACTCAAGCGTTGCACAAAATGCTACAGGTAAAATTGGCTATAACGAGCAGGTAAAAAATAATATATTTTCAACTATCAACCTTGGCTTACGGTTCCCGATTTTAAATTCTTTTAGAACCAGAAACAACATCAGGCTTGCCGATATAACGGTCAGGAACAGCGAACTGGTTGAAGAGAACACAAAGGTGCAACTGCGGCAGCAGGTAGAACAAGCCCACCTTAATATGACCAATGGGTATGAGCGTTACAAAACCTTAGTGGAGCAGGTAGCTGCTTATGCTATTTCCTACAAGGCGGCAGAAGCCCGTTTTTCCGCAGGTGTTGGCACATCGGTAGATTACCTGATTGCCAAAAACAATCTGGACCGGGCTAACATTAATTTAATAACTGCCAAGTATGATTTTGTACTGCGTAAGAAGGTATTGGATTTCTATCAGAACGTCAGGTAATAAGATAAAACATAAAACCCGCTTTGTTATTTACAGAAACAGAAATGGCTAACTTCAG